>JADGNR010000039.1 GCA_017883415.1 Bryobacteraceae bacterium
CTCCGCCGAAGCCATTGGCGGGTTGCAACGGATTCACGAGCGGATATTCGGTGTTATTACCCGTAACTCCGCTCACATAAACATTGCCCGCCGCGTCGAGGCGTGGCGGACCGATATTACTGGCGGCGCTGAGGTCGGGCCTGATTGCGGTTCCGACAAAGGTGGCCCAGATCAGCGCGCTTCCGGCAGGATTGAGCTTGGCCAGGAAGCCGCGGTTGATGCAACTGTTGGCTGAAGGACAAGGAGTGGAATTGTTCGCCCCCGCCGTAGCCGGGAAGTCGTAGGAGGCGTTGCCGCTGACATACGCATTGCCGGCCGCGTCGGCTGCAATCCCTGCAATGACATCCTGAAAGCTGACCACGGTCTTGTCGAACCCGCCGAGGTAAGTGGTATAGACCAACGAGGCGCCGGAGCTCACAGGGCCGAATTTCGCGACGAACCCGCGAGAGGAGGTCCCGAAACCCGGATTGGGATTCCCGTAATAGGTAGTCTGAAACGCACCCGGAGTCACAGGCAGCTGGTTGCTTAGGGTGGTTCCCACCAAATAGAAGTCTCCGGACGAATCCACTGCCACGCCGGAGCCAAAGGTGGGGTGTTGGTTTCCTGCCGGCGAGCCGTTGCCGCCGAACAGACTCGAGTAGAGCAGGTTGGCGCCGGCGGCATCGATCACCGAGATAAAGGCAGAGCCCTGGTTAAAGTTGTTCGGGCTGGTGGTATGGTTGAAAGCCGATCCCTGCAGCACCGCGTTCGCTGTCGTCGGGAAGCACGTAGCTGGACCGTTGGAGTCGCATTGGGCGCCCGAATTCCCCGCGACATAGGCTTGGCCTCGAGAGTCGACCGCGACCGCAACGGCGGTTTCGTTGCTATGTCCGAGGAAGGTCGAATACACCAGGCCACCGATCGGACTGAGTTTGGTCAGGAATGCGCTCTGAGCAGCTGGGCAGTTGCTTAGGTTATTGACCACGACTCCGCAGGCCGTCTGGTACGCGCCCCTGGTAACCGGAAACTGGGGCGCGTTGGTAAATCCAGTTATGTAGGCGTTGCCAGAGCCGTCGACGGCAATGGCGTAGGGTTCCGTGATCGTGCTGTCGTGCAAGACACTCCCGCCAATATAAGTGGAGTAGATTAGCTGCGAGCCTGCAGGATTCAACTTGGCGACGAAGCCCGTGGCCGCGTTTGTGGTATTGACGGATTGCATAGGTCCTTGCAGCGGGAAGTCAGTGGACTGGGTGTAGCCCGTCACATACACATTTCCCGCTGGATCGACAACCATACCCTGCGTCGTATTCCCGCCATAGGTAGTGTTACCAACTTGTTCCGTCTTACTTCCACCCAGGTAGGTCAGATAGTTCAGCACCGGATCGATCACCAGCGCGAGGTTGTGGTCGTACTTGCCCAGCGCAAATTGAACACGGTCGCCGGACAAGTTGTAATTGCCCGCGATCGTTTTCTTCTTGCCCGCGACGGTTTGATAGACCACCGGCTTGCGGAAAGCGAGCGGAGCGCCATCCAGCGTGAGCATCAAACTTCCGTCCGGGCCGAGCATGGGCCTGGCGCCCGCAAATTCGAGCCCGATCTGTTTCGGATCCGCGCCCGGCGCCACGACAAAATCGTATTCTAGCTGGCGCTCGGTTCCGTAATAGACCAGATCGATACCCGGATAGATTTGTCGATAGTTCACTCTGCCAAAAGTGCTGACGCTGTGAATCCATTTGTTGGGATCGTTGCCCATGAAGTAGTTCACAATCCCGGGGAGCGCATCGGCGCCGGAGACCGTGGCGTCACGGTTGGCTCCGGCCAGCTTCATCCGCACCACGGCGGGAGACTCGCTCTGCTGGAACGAGCGGAGCTTGAACACGGCGCTGTCCCGGGTTAGGAACAGCGCGTAGCCATTGCCCCGCGAAAGAAACTTCACCGCTGGGTCCGTCTGGCCCTGGTTGGCCTCAAAGCTCAGAGGCTGACTTGGAGGCGCGGGTTTCTGAACCGGCGCGGACGCCGGTTTCGGCGGGGTCGCGCCGAATCCCAAGCCGGCGACAGCCAGGAACAAATATATCGCTTGCGCTTTCATCCGCCTTCTGCAATTGAATTCGCGTGAACGTCTCATACCGGCTTTCTCCTGATTCCCGTGCAGCAACCGTGTTTTCGCCCCGCTCTGTCCAACCGGTCGGAAGTTCGTATGAACCCGATCCCGTACTGGGAGCACGCGCTTTGAGTTCAGCCGATTGTACCACGAGACGAATTTGACGCTGAGGACGCTCTCTGGTAGTGTCGTCGGGCATCCGGACAGAACTCACTTAAGGTCGATAGATCGCCGGATAAGTCGTGAAGTGTTTACCTTCAGACTCAAGGTAGCTCCCAGACGGCGTGTAGGAAGGTTTGCGCGAGGCGCGATTCAGTGATCGCATATCGGCCTCCTGGCGTGCCCCGCGCTCTACGTCAGCCGCCGATAGATGTCCTTGCGATCCCCCACCGCTACTACCAGAACAAGCAGTACCTTGTCCAGGATTTGATAGACCACGCGATAGTTCTTGCCCGGCCCAACATGCACGCGGTATAGCTTCTCCTTCGATTGCAGTTTTTCCACGCCGGGAGGCCGCGGGTTTTCTTCGAGCCGCTCGATGTCCTCAAAGACCTTCCGGCGGATGAACGGGTCCAGTTTTCGGAGCGCTCGCAGAGCTGCGTGTATCTACAGGCCCAGGACCTTTTTCGCTTCGCGCAGCGAAATGTTCTTTCCGCCTTCAGCGAGCGCCTTGCGCGCCGCCTCGATGTCCATCCGGTCCATTTCCTCGCGAGCCAGCCGCTCCAGCAGGCGGAGGTCTTCCATGGGAATCACGGCGGCCACATCTTTGCCGCGCCGGGAGACGATGGTTCGCTTTTTGCCATCGGCGGCGCGGTTGACGACCTCCGGAAATTCTTCGCGCGCTTGCGAGACATTCAGGCGTGTCATGGTGACCGACCGTTCGTACGAATCGTACAAATTCAGCATATCAAGTTCGACCTCGCCGCCGCGGAAGCCGCTCGCCGCGCGCCCGTATTACGCGTATTATAAAATGGAAGCTTATGAAAGGTATCGTCCTCGCCGGCGGAACCGGAAGCCGGCTGTTCCCACTCACCAAAATCACCAATAAGCACCTCCTCCCCATCTACGACCGGCCCATGATCTATTACCCGATTCAAGCCCTGGTGGACGCGGACATCCGCGACATCCTGGTCGTGACCGGCGGCCGCAACTCGGGCGATTTTCTGCGGCTCCTGGCCAATGGGAAGCATTTCGGACTGGAGCACATCAATTACACCTACCAGGAGGGCGAAGGAGGCATTGCCGACGCGTTGGCGCTGGCGCGGCATTTCGCCGATGGGCAGAAGATCTGCGTGGTCCTGGGCGATAACATCATCGAGCGAAACATTCGCGATGCCGCGGAACGGTTCCGGCGCCAGCCCGAAGGTGCGCACATCCTGCTCAAGGAAGTGACCGATGCGGAACGTTTCGGAGTCGCCGAAGTGGCGGGAGACAGGATCGTAGGCATCGAGGAGAAGCCGACGGTACCCAAGTCCAATTACGCGGTGACGGGCTTCTACATGTACGACGCCACGGTGTTCGAGAAGATCCAGACGCTGGTCCCGTCCAATCGCGGCGAGTTGGAAATCACCGACGTGAACAACGCCTACATTCGCGAGGGCACCATGACCTTCTCCTTCCTCGAAGGATGGTGGACCGACGCGGGCACCTTCGATTCCCTGTTGCGCGCGGCGAACCTGGTGGCCCAATCCATGGGCGGCAAGCAGCCGCACGAGGAAGGGGCGCCGAGCCACACCGGGGAAGCGGTCCGCGTATGACGGCCGGCGACACAGCCGCCAAGGCGGAAGTGCTGGCGTCCGCCGGCGGCCTCCAACTGGTGGTTCCGGAGTGCCCCAAAGGGCTGGGCGCGGTGATCGCCGCCGTCGATTCGCCGCACCTGATCGCCGGCGTAAAGCTGCAGCCGCTTGCCCTCCATCCCGACGACCGCGGATATTTTTTGGAAGTGCAGCGGCTCGGCCGGGGGCTCGCCGCCGGGTTTCCTCCCGAGACCACGCAGATCTCCGCGGCGTTCAATTATCCCGGAACGGTGAAAGCGTTTCACTTCCACCTGCATCAGACGGATTGCTGGACCCCGGTCCAGGGCATGCTGCAAGTGGCGTTGGTGGACCTGCGGCTGGGGTCGCCTACCTTCGGCGCGCGTAACACCATGTACTTGGGCGCCCTGCGGCCGTGGCAGCTTCTCATTCCTCCCGGCGTGGGCCATGGGTACAAGGTGATCGGCCGGGAGGGCGCGCTGCTGGTCTACATGACGGACCGCTTCTATAATCCGCAGGATGAGGGCCGCATCCCGTACGATCACGCATCCATCAACTACGATTGGGAGACGCAGAGGAAGTAAGCCACCACCCATGAAGCTCCTCGTAACTGGCGGCGCCGGATTCATCGGCTCGGCGTTCCTTCGCATGGCCATCGCCGAGACCGACTGGCGCGTGGTCAATCTCGATAAGTTGACGTACGCGGGGAATCTGGAAAATCTCGCGGAGATCGAGCGGCACGAGCGCTACCGGCTGGTGGAAGGCGATATCGGCGATGAAGCCCTGGTCGAGTCTCTCCTCAGCGGTGAAAAGCCGGACGCCCTGGTGCACTTCGCGGCCGAATCGCACGTCGACCGCAGTATCCTCTCGCCCGAACCGGTCGTCCGGACCAATGTGAACGGAACCTTTACCCTGCTCGAAGCCGCCCGGAGAAACCGTCTCGCGCGCTTCGTGCATGTGTCCACCGACGAGGTGTACGGTAGCCTCGAGGCCCCGCGCGAAGCCGACGAATCGTTCCCCTTGAATCCGAGCAGCCCGTATTCGGCCTCCAAGGCCGCCTCCGACCTGCTGGCGCGCTCGTACTTCTTGACCTGGGGCCTGCCGGTGGTGATCACCCGGGCGTCGAACAATTACGGCCCCTGCCAGTTTCCCGAGAAGCTGATTCCGCTCATGATCGCCAACGCCCTGGAAGACCGCCCCCTGCCGGTGTACGGCGACGGGATGCAGGTGCGGGACTGGCTGTATGTGGAAGACCACTGCCGCGGCATTCTGGAAGTCCTGCGGAAGGGGCGCGAGGGCGAGATCTACAACATCGGAGGTAACCGTTCGTTGCCGAACCTGGAAGTGGTTCGCCAGGTGCTGGCTTTGGCCGGGAAACCGGAGAGCCTCATCCGCTACGTGACCGACCGGCCGGGTCACGACCGGCGCTACGCGCTTTCGAGCGAAAAGCTGATGCGCGAAACCGGCTGGCGGCCGGTCATGGATTTTGAGACCGGCCTGGCCCGCACCATCGCGTGGTATCGCGCCAATTCGGCCTGGGTGGCGCGCGTGCGCAGCGGCGAATACCGCGCGTATTACGAAAAGAACTATGACCCCGCGCGATGGTGCGCCGAGCGGCGGCCGTGAGAAGTGGGGCGGTCCCCCTGGACCGCGGCCGACGCCCTCGTCGGCCTTTTGGGCGTTCCAATAGGGTCCGCGGAGAGCCGGACCGGACGGTAGCGACGTGAGAAGTGGGGCAGGCGCTTTCGCCTGCCAACCGTACTGTACCCATGCGAGTGGCTATTGAAGCGGCATCGTTGGGCCTGTCCAGCGGTGGATTGGCCCGCTACACCTCCGAGCTGAGCCTGGCGCTGGCGCGGTGCTTCCCCGACGACGAGTTCTACCTTCTCTCCGATCAGCCGTTCCGGATGCCGGAGGCGTCTCCGGCCAACCTCAAGCGGGGCGGGGGGCCGCGCAATGCCATGGAGCGGCGCTGGTGGCTGTGGGGGATCGCGCGCGAAATGAGCCGTCTGGGCGTGGACTTGGTCCACGGGCCGGATTTCGCGGTTCCTTACCTCCCCCGCCGCCCCAGCGTGCTCACCCTGCACGACCTCTCGCCCTGGATGGATTCGCGCTGGCATCACGCGGCCGGCCGAGTCAGGCGGCGCACTCCGGTGTTACTGGAATTGGGAATCGCCACCATGATCGTTACCCACAGCGAGGCGGTGCGGAAGCAGGCCATCGAACGGTTCCGGCTGCGCCCGGACCGTATCGTGGCGGTTCCCCCGGCGGCGGCGCCGTGGTTTCATCCCGTGGAAACCGCGCCCGCCACCCCGTATTTTCTGTTCGTCGGCACGCTCGAACCCCGCAAGAATGTGGCCGCTCTGCTCGCGGCCTGGCGCGAGCTGCGCCGGCGCCACCCGATCGACCTGGTGCTGGCCGGGCGGAGGCGCGCCGATTTTCCGGCGCTCCCCCGCGAGCCGGGGCTCCGCGTGGCCGGCGAGGTGTCCGACGGGGAACTGCTCCAGCTTTATTCCGGCGCCCTGGCCTTCGTCTACCCTTCGCTCTACGAGGGCTTCGGCCTGCCCGTGCTGGAGGCCATGCAGTGCGGTGCGTGTGTGATTGCGTCGCACGCCGTGGCGGAAGCGGCGGGCGATGCCGCGGTCTACGCCGATGGCCCCGAAGAACTGGCGCGCGCCATGGGCGAGGCGGCCGAGCGGCCCGCCTGGGTGGCGGAACGGCGCGCGCGCTCGCTCCACCGCGCGCGCGCGTTCTCCTGGGAGAGAACCGCGCGCATGATGCATCAGGTTTACGACGAGGCGCGGAGGCGTTTTGGAAACTGAAGCGCCGCCATCCCGCGCGCTGGTGCTCGCTCCGGAAGCTCCCTACCCGCTGACCGGAGGCGGAGCGCTGCGCACCGCGTCGCTACTGCACTACCTGGCGCGCACCCACGAGGTGGACCTGATCGTCTTCCGCCAGCCGGGCGCCGCGGACCCCATCGAGGCGTTGCCGGCCGGCCTGGTCCGCCGGGTGTCGGTGATCGATCTGCCGGCGCACCGCCGCGGCCCGGCGGCGCGGGCGGCGCGCAATGCCGCGCGGTTGCTGCGCCGCGTGCCGCCGCTGGTGGACCGCTTCTCGGGCTTCGCCGGCGCCATGGAACGGGCGCTCGCCGGCGCGCGCTACCAGGTCGGCGTCATCGAGCACTTCTGGTGCGCTCCCTATTGGGAACAGGTGTCCCCCGTCTGCGCGCGCACGGTCCTGGATCTGCACAACATCGAATCCGTCCTCCACCAGCGCTGCGCGGCGGTGGAAGACGGCGCCGCCGCGTTGGCCCATCGCGTCTTCGGCCGGGCGGCGATGGCGCTCGAACGAGCCTGGCTGCCGCGTTTCTCCGAGGTGCTGGCGGCGTCGGAGGAAGATGCGCGCATGGCCCGTGCGATTGCGCACGGCGCCTGCGTCAAAGTGTATCCGAATGCCCTTCCTGCCGCGCCGCCGCCGCTGCTGGGCGCCCCCGACAACGTTGTAGTTTTTTCCGGCAACATGGAGTATCATCCAAACCGCACGGCGGTCCGCTTCTTTCGCCGCGAAGTCTGGCCGAGTCTGCGCGAGCGCTGGCCGGGCCTGGTATGGCGATTGGTGGGCAAGAATCCGGCGGCGGTCGCAGAGTTTACATCCGGCGATCCGCGGATCGACGTCCTAGGGCAAGTGGACGACGCGCTCGCGGAACTGGCGCGGGCCAAGGTCGCGGTGGTTCCCGTCCTGGCCGGCAGCGGAACGCGGTTGAAGATCCTGGAAGCTTGGGCCGCGCGGCTGCCGGTGGTTTCTACCACAGTCGGGGCGGAGGGCCTGCCCGTGCGCGATGGCGAAAACCTGTTGCTGGCCGACGGGGGGCCGGCGTTCGCCGCCGCGGTATCGCGGCTACTGGCGTGCTCCACTCTCAGGGAGACCTTGGGCGCAGCCGGCAGGTTGCTGCTGGAAAAGGAGTTTACGTGGGAAGCGGCGTGGAAGAAGTTGGACTTTTAACACAGCCGGGTGTCATAATGCTTCGCTATACTGGTACGGTCCATGCGCGTCGCCGTTGATGCCCACGCGATCGGCCGGCACCTCACCGGAAACGAGGTTTACATCCGCAGTCTCCTGAACGCATTCGCGGCTCAGGACCACGATTGCGAATTCGTAGCCTACGTCTCCGCCGACGACGCCTGCGAATTCATTCCCGCGCGCATTCCCACCCGCCGCGTTTCCGCCAATCCCTTTTTGCGGCTGGGATGGGATCTGGCCATGAAGATCCGCCAGGACCGGCCGGATCTGCTCCATGTGCAATACACGGCGCCGATCGGATGCTCGGTGCCGGTGGTGGTGAGCGTTCATGACGTGAGCTTCCTGGAACACCCCGAGTACTTCACGCGCGACCGCGCCTGGCAGTTGCAGTGGACCGTGCGGCGCACCATCCGGCGCGCGGCCAAGGTCCTGACCGGCAGCGAGTTCTCGCGCACGTCGATTCTCAAAGTGTACGGCGATCTGGACGAGGACAAGGTGGTGGTGGTGCCCAACGCGGCCGCCCCGGAATTTCGCCCCATCTCGCGCGAAGCGGCGTCGGCCTCCGTGCGCGCGCGGTTCTCCCTGGCCGCGCCGTTCCTTCTCTCGGTGGGCGATCTTCAGCCCCGCAAGAACCAGATCGGGCTCATCCGTGCCTTTGCCCGGCTGGTGCGCGCGTATCCGCAACTCCGCCACGACCTGGTGCTGGCCGGAAAAGAAACCTGGTTCGCCGACCGCGTGCGCGAAGCCGCGCGGGAATCGGGCGTGGCCGACCGCATCCGGTTTTTCGGCTTCGTTTCCGATCGCGACCTGCTGCAGCTCTACAACGCCTGCGAAACCTTCGTGTTCCCGTCCTTCTACGAGGGCTTCGGACTGCCGGTGCTGGAAGCGATGGCCTGCGGCCGCTCGGTGGTGTGCTCCAACACCTCGTCCCTGCCGGAAGTCGTGGACGGAGCCGCGATCCTGTTCGATCCGTACGCGGTGGATGAGATCGTGCGCGCCATTGCCGACCTGCTGCTCGACGCCGAGCTGCGGGCGCGCATGGAGCGGCTCGGATTGCAGCGTGCCGCGCACTTCAGTTGGCAGAAGACCGCGGCCAGAACCCTGGGAGTTTTCCACGACGTGGCCGGATTGGCGCACGCCGCCCGGCACCAGCCGGTGGGCTCTCCCACCATTGCGCACCGATGAAACCGCTCCGGGGATCGATTCAGCTCGTCGCGGTGTCCCTCCTGCTGGCGGCCACGGCCGCCGCCCAGAAGGGGTTTCCGTTCACCGGCGAATCGCTGCGCTACAGCATCAATTGGGAGAGCGGCTTGAGCGTGGGAGAGTCCACGCTCACGGCGCATCGCACCGATAAGGGGTGGAGCTTCGAAATCACGCTGGACGCCAGTGTCCCGGGGTTTGCCATGGCCGATAAGTTCCGCTCTTCGGCCACCGCCGATCTCTGCTCGCTCGAGCTCGATCGGGACATCAGCCACGGCGGCAAGAAGACCCACGAGAAGACGACGTTCGATCAGGAAGCGGGCAAGGCCCACCGCGTCACCGTGTTGCCGAAGGACGGAGGCGTGACCGACTTCGATATTTCTTCGTGCGCGCGCGATGCCGTCGCCCTGGTGTATTTCGCGCGCAAAGAGCTGGGGCAGGGCCGGGTGCCGCCCGCGCAGACCGCCTTCTTCGGGTCGTCCTACTCCGTGCGCATGGATTACGCCGGCGCCCAGACCATCACCAGCGACAAGAAACCCACGGTGACGGACCACATGACCATCGCGGTGCGGGGGCCCAGGGCGAATTTCACCTGCGAAGTCTTCTACGCGCGCGACGCGGCACGGACGCCGCTCGCCATTCGGGTCCCGCTAGCGCTCGGGACCTTCTCCATGGAGTTGGTGCGCTAGTGTGGGGCGGACGCCCTCGTCCGCGCCGGACCCCCCGGTCCGGCTTCTGGCGGACCGCGTAATGCGCGTGGCGTTCTTTTCCCCGCTGCCGCCGGCGCGCAGCGGGATCGCCGATTATTCCGAAGCGCTCGTCGAGTCTCTCCAGCCGCTGGTCTCACTCGAAGTGTTTTCCTCCGCCGCGCAGCCCTTCGACCCGGCCCGCTTCGATATCGCGCTCTACCACGTGGGCAACAACTCGTGGCACGATTTTGTCTACGAGACGGCCCTGCGCCATCCCGGCGTGGTGGTGATGCACGAATCCAACCTGCACCACCTGGCGGCCGACCTCACCATCCGCCGCGGCGATTGGGACGCCTACCTGCGCGAGTGCGAGTACAATGGCGGCGCCCCGGCCCGCGCCTACGCCGAGCGCGTGCGCCGGCTCGAAGTGGGGCCCGATTACGAGGGGCTGCCCATGACGCGGCGCCTGCTCGAGGCCGCGCGCGGGCTGGTGGTGCACAGCCGCTACATGGAAGCGGAGATGCGTTCCGCCGGCTTCGCCGGTCCGGTAGCGGTGATCCCCCACGGCGCCTGGATTCCCGAATCGGACCGCAATGGGTACCGGCACAAACTGGGCCTGGATGAGACCACACCCCTGGTGGGCATCTTCGGGTTCTTGAAGCCGTACAAACGCATCGCGGAATCGCTGCGCGCGTTTCGCCGCGTGGTGCGGCTGGCGCCCAATACCCGCATGATTCTGGCCGGAGAGCCGCATCCCGAGTTTCCCCTCGAGCCCATGATCCGCTCGCTCGGGCTTTCCGCTAACGTCCGCGTGCTTGGCTTCGTGCCCATCGCCGACTTTGTCGGCTATCTGGGCGCCTGCGATATCGTGCTCAACCTGCGCTACCCCACGGTCGGGGAGAGTTCCGGGACGCTGCTGCGGTCGCTGGGATTGGGCAAGGCGGTGCTGGTCTCCGAGGTCGGCTCGTTCCAGGAGTTTCCCGAAGAGGTGTGTCTGAAAGTGCCGGTGGGGGCGGGCGAGGAAGACCTGATTTTCGAGTACCTGAATCTGCTGGTGTCGCGCCCGGAAGTGGCCCGCGCCATGGGCGCGCGCGCCCGGGATTATGTGGCCCGGGAATGCAACTGGAGCGCGGTGGCGAGCCGCTACGCGAGCTTTCTGGAGGCGGTGGTCGAGGGAAGAGATTGGACCGCGCCGCCCGCTCCGTGCGAGGCGCCGCCCTTGCCTTCCCAGACGATTCCACCGGCGGCGGAAGAGGGCGGCGAGCCGGCCGCTCCGTCCCCCCGTGGCGGCGCCATGGCGGAGTATCTTCGCGGCTGGGCCCTCGGAGAAGAAGCGCGGCGCTATCTCGACACCCATCAGACCCGCCTGGTGAGGACCCTCGAGATCACGCCCGCGGGCGGCCCCGGCGATCGCATCCTCGAAATGGGCGCGTACCTGCAGATTACCCCCGCGCTCAAGCACCGGCTCGGCTACGGCGAGGTGCGCGGCTGCTACTACGGCACGCCGGGACGCACCGACCACCGCGTGGTGACCTCCGCCAGCGAGGAGCCGTTTTCCTGCGACATCGATCACTTCGACGCCGGGAAGGACCGGTTTCCCTACCCCGACGGACATTTCTCCACCGTGCTCTGCGGTGAGCTGATCGAACATTTGTTCGAAGACCCCATGCACCTGATGGGCGAGGTCAACCGCATCCTCCAGCCCGGCGGACACCTGGTCCTGACCACGCCCAACGCGTCGTCGCTGCGCGCCCTCTCCTCCATCCTGCAGGGATATCATCCCGGCTTTTTTCCGGCGTACATCCGCCCGGCGGAATCGGGCGTCGTGGAGGCGCGCCATAACCGCGAATACACCCCGCGGGAAATTCGCCGGCTGCTGGAGGATGCCGGCTTCGAGGTGGCGCGCCTCGAGACCGGAGAATTCCGCGATGTGCCGCATCCCGAGTTCGGATGGGTGCTGCACCTGCTGGATCGCTACCGCCTGGAAACGGATCTGCGCGGCGACGGCATCTACGCCGTCGGCCGGAAGACGGGGCCGGTGCGGGAGCGCTACCCCGGTTGGCTCTACTCATGAGCGCCGCCTATATCGATCCGCGGGTGACGTTGGATTCTTCCGCCCGCATCGCGCACGCCGAGTTCACCATCCGCAACCGCTCGTCCGAGACCTGGCGCGCGGCCGAAGGGTTCGGCATCGGCTATCATCTCTTCGATGCCGATACCGGGACCCTGATCGTGGATGGCGCCCGCCTGCGCCCCGAGCGCGATGTGCCTCCCGGAGAAACAATGCGCGCGGCGGTCGATTTCGAGCTGCCGCCCGAGAAGGGCCGCTACCAGGTGCTGGTCTCGCCCATGCGCGAGGACGTGTGCTGGTATTACGACCGCGGCTGGCCGTTCCTCCTGGTGGAGTTCTCGACCGAGGGCGAAATAGCCCGCCTGGAGCGCGTGCGCGTAGCCACCAGGGAAACGCTGCGCCGCCAGCGGGAACTGCGCGCCATCGGCCGGGCATTCACGTACCCGGTGCTCTCGCTCTGGCGCAATCGCGGCCTGATCCGCGTCATGGTGCGCCGCGACGTCCTGGGGCGCTATCGCGGGTCGTTCGCCGGCGCGTTCTGGACCATCATCAACCCGCTCCTCCTGATGCTCACCTACTTTTTCGTCTTCGGCGTGGTGATCCGCGATCCGCGTATGAGCCGCTCGGAGTTTGCGCTCTACTTTCTGGCGGGCATGCTGCCGTGGCTACCCTTCAGCGAGGCGGCGGGCCGCTCGCCCGGGGTGATCCTCGAGCATCGCAATTTCGTCAAGAAGCTGGTGTTCGCCGTCGAGACGCTGCCCGTGAACCTGGTGGTCTCCGGCCTGGTGACCGAGTTGTTCGCCATCGCGATTTTCTGCGGGTTTCTCCTGGGGATCCGCCACCACGTTCCCCTGGCCGTGGCCTGGCTGCCGGTCCTGCTGATTCCCCAAGTGCTGTTCACGCTGGGAGTCAGTTGGTTTCTCGCGGCCTTGGGCGCCTTCGTCCGCGACCTGGGGCAGATGATCGGGTTTCTGCTCACCATCTGGTTCTTCATGACGCCGATCTGTTATCCCGAACAGCAGTTGCGCTCGACCGCGCCCGTGCTCATGAACAACCCGATGTACGTTCTGGTGCGCGGCTATCGCGCCATCTTCCTGGAGAACCGCGCACCGGAATTCGGTCCGCTGTGGAAGTTCTGGCTGCTGGCGGTGGTAGTATTCGTGCTCGGCCACGCCTGGTTTTACAAGCTGAGGAAATCGTTTGCCGACATGATCTGAGGCAGGGCCGGACCAGGTTGGTCCGGCGCTTCGCGGGCGCTAATGGAAACAGAGGAGTTAGCCGGCAATTTTTCGGATTTCTAGACCAACTTGGTCCGGGCGACAAACATTGCTTCATAAAATAACCGCCATCTTGATCGCATTCGGGCCTTGGGGAATCTTTTTCCTGGGCGTGATCGACTCCGTCGGCGTTCCCCTTCCCGCCGCCATGGACGGGCTGCTGGTCCTGGTCGCGGTGAAGTCGCCGGACCGGGCTTACTTCACCGCCCTCATGGCCGTGCTGGGTTCCACCGCGGGAAATCTCGCGTTGTTTCTAGCGGCGCGCTATGGAATCAGGCGGTTCCTCAAGGGCGAGCCGCCACCCGGCAAGCGGCGGAAGTTCCAGAGCTGGTTCCATCGTTATGGCCTGCTGACCGTGTTTGTCCCCGCCGTAGTCCCGGTGATTCCGATCCCGCTGAAGGTGTTCGTGGTCTCGGCGGGCGCGCTGCGCACGCCGCTCGGCCGCTTCCTGGCTGTGATCCTGGTGGCGCGCATCATCCGCTATTTCGGCGAGGCGTACCTGGGCATACACCTCGGCGCCGACGCGCAGGATTTCCTCCGGCGCAACGCCTGGACGCTGGTCGGCATTGCCCTGGCGTTGACCCTGGCCATGTACTGGGTGATCCGTCTGAACGACCGCCGGCGCCGCCCGGCGATGTGAGCCGGCCCACAACCGCCCGTGCCCGTCCGATCCCGATTTCGAATCGGATTATCCTGTGGTAGGGGCCGACTGCCCCTGGCACCTGGGAGGCGCGCGTGGCATTTCTTTCCAAGATTCTTCTGCCGGTGGATTTTTCGGAGCGCTCGATGGGCGCGGTGCGGTACGCCAGGCCGCTGGCCTGCCAGTTCCACTCGGAGCTCATTCTGCTGCACGTTCTGGCGCCGCCGGAACATGCCTTCGGGACGCCGGACATGGGCGGCTCCATGCTGGCCGAGCTATATAAGGACCGGGCCGGACGGTTGGCGCGGGAGATGGACGGATTCCTGGCTGCGGAGCTGGCGGATTTGAAAGTGCGGCGGGTGGTGCTGGAAGGCGATCCGGCCGGGAAGATCGTGGAGTTCGCCGGGGCGGAACAGGCGGATCTGATCGTGATGCCGACGCACGGCTTCGGACAATTCCGCCGCTTCATCCTGGGGTCGAACACGGCGAAGGTGCTGCACGATGCCGACTGCCCGGTGTGGACCGGGGTGCATCTGGAGGAAGCGCCGCGGGCGGCGGCCACGCCATTCCGCGGCATCCTGTGCGCCGTGGATTTGGGCCCGCAGAGCTCGAAGACGCTGTTTTGGGCGGCGCGCATGGCCCAGGAGACGGGCGCGCGCCTGACGCTGATGCATACTCCGGATATCGGGCAGGTGCCGGGCGACGACGCCGACGTCCAGTGGCGGAGAGACGTGCGGGAGGGGGCGGCGAAGGAGTTGCTCCGTCTCCAGCGGTTTGTGGGCGCGGAAGCCGATTTCCTGATCGAAGATGGAGAGCCGGCCGCGGTGATCTGCGCGGCCGCGGCGCGACTGGGGGCGGACATGCTGGTGATCGGGCGCGGCTCGGCGGCGGGCGTCTTCGGACGGCTGCGCACCAACGCCTATGCGATTATCCGGCAATCGCCCTGCCCGGTGGTGAGCGTGTAGTCTCCCGCCGTGCTAAATTGCGGGAGTGAATCCCCGAACCATTTACCAGGTATTGGAAGAGACGGCGCGGGCGTTTGGCGACGCTCCGGCACTGCACCAGCCGGACGCCGGCGCGTCTTCGGGCTATCTTACCTACTCGTGGAACGAATACAAGCGGGCGGCGGAGGAGATTGCCGCCGGGCTGCGCACGCTCGGGATCGGCAAAGGCGCCGTGGTGGCGCTCGATTCCGAGACGCGGCTGGAGTTTTATCTGGCCGACCTGGGAATCATGACCAACGGGTCGATTGCGGCGGCCCTGTATCCCAGCTATCCGCCCAAAGACCTCATGCGCACCATCGAGTGCGTGGCGGCGCGGGCCGTGTTTGTGGAGGACGAGCGGACGTACCAGGCGCTGCGCGGCGCGGCGGTGGGGCAGTGGATCCTGCTGACCGGGCGAGCCGAAGGGGCGCTCACGCTGGACGAGTTGCGGCAGGAGGGGCGCGTGGCGTTGGCGCGCGACCCGGGGCTGTTGGCGCGGCTGTGCGCGGAGACCGGACCCGCCGACCCGGCGATCCTGTATCTGACTTCGGGCGCCACCGGGGAGCCGAAGATGGCGCTGGTGACGCACCAGTCGCTTGTGGCCAACGTGGATATGGGGCCGGAGGCGCTGCCCATCGGGCCGCAAGACCGGACGGTGGCGTTTCTGCCCTCGGCGCACATCGCGCAGCGCGTGGTGATGGAGTTGCTGCCCCTGCGCCTGGGGATGCCGGTGACCTTCTTCCAGAGCCTGTTGCAGTTGCCGCAGGATATCCGCAAAGTGCGCCCCACCATCCTGCTGGCGCCGCCGCGCATGTGGGAGCGCATCTATTCCACCGTCTGCACGGAGCTGCGCAAGCGGCCCGCGGTGGCGCGCAAGGCGTTTTACGGGGGCCTCGCGCTGGCCCTGGCGGCGGCGCGCTGCCGCCGGGAGGGCCGGCCGGTTCCCCTGCGGATTCGCGCGCCGCTGAAGATCGCCGACCGGGTTTTGTTTCGCAAGGTGCGCGCGCGCTTCGGCGGGCAGATTCGCGTGGCGGCCTCGGGCGCGGCTCCCCTGGGCAAGGACCTGGCGGAGTTTTATGAAGCGATCGGCATGCCCATCATCGAGGGCTACGGGTTGACCGAGGGCGGCGTGGTCACCCTGAACCCGCTCGATGCGCCCAAGCCCGGCAGCATCGGCAAGCCTCTGGGGGGAGTGGAGGTGCGGGTGGCCGAGGACGGCGAACTGCTGGTGAAGAGCCCCTGCCTGTTTCTGGGCTACCTGAACGACGCGGCCACCACGGCGGAGGTGCTGCGCGACGGCTGGCTGCATACCGGCGACATCGGGGAGATCGACGGCGAAGGCTTCGTGTTCATCACCGGGCGCAAGAAGGAGATGATTGTCTCTTCCACGGGGAAGAAGATTTACCCGTCGCGGGTGGAGAACCTGTTCAAGACCGAGCCGCTGATCAGCCAGGTGCTGCTGGTGGGCGACCGGCTGCCGTACCTGATGGCGCTGTTCACCATCAACCCGGTGACGGCGGAGACGCTGAAGGGCATGGACGAGTGGAAGGGGCGGCCGCCGGCGGATGTGGCGCAGGCGCCGCCGGTGCTGGCGGAGATTCAAAAGACGGTGACGCGCGTCAACAAGCTGCTTCCGCCCTTCGAGCAGGTGAGGAAATACCGCGTGCTGCAGCGCGATTTTTCGATCGAGCAGGGTGAATTGACGGCGACCATGAAGGTGCGGCGGGCGCGCGCCATGGAGACCTTCAAAGCGGAGATCGACGAGTTGTACGCCGGGCGGGAGTAAGGGCGCGCACCCGGCGAAACGGCAACCGACACGAGATTGTGTATTCGACGCGGAGACGCAGAGGTCGCGGAGGAAGCGCGGAGAAGACACTAAAGCAGGTAAGAGCCTGAGCGGCGCAAGAGGAAGCGGAGGTAACGGAGGCCGGCGCGGTCGCGGGCTTACGACAGCTTGAATTCGGCGTGAACCACTTCGTCGTCGAGCGAGTGCTCGAGATGGAAGCCGAGTTTCTCGCAGATCCGCAACACGTCGCGGTTGTCGGGGAGAACATCGGCGGTCAGCCGGGCGAGTTTATCGTCGGTACCGACGGTGCGCAGGCGGCCGAGCAGTTCCTTGCCGAGGCCGCGGCCCTGCCAGTGATCGCTGACCAGGACGGCCACTTCGGCATCGCCCGTGCCGTGGATCTTCATCAGGCGGCTGACGCCCAGGATTTCGCTCTCGCCGGTCTCCGGGTTGCGGCGCACGGCGACCAGCGCCATTTCGCGGTCGTAATCGATGAAGCAGATGCGCGTGAGCCGTTCGTGGGTGGTGCGCTGCTCCAGGTTCATGAGATGGAAGTAGCGCAGGTACACGCTGCGCTCGGAGAGCGTTTCGTGGAAACGCACCATGGCGGGCTCGTCTTCGGGACGGATGGGCCGGATGGTCACCTGATTGCCGTCCTTCATGGTCCAGGTGGACACGTAGCGCGTGGGGTAGGCGCGGATGGCCATCTTGGGAATCTGTTCCTGCTTGACCTCGGGGCCGTGGACCACGACGCGGGCATCGAGGGCCATGAACCCCTCCGGAGCGGCCAGCAGGGGGTTGATGTCGATTTCCTTGATCCAGCGCTGCTCGGCCACCAGGGCGCTGAAGCGGACCATGAGCAGCTCGAGGGCGGCGAGGTCGACCGATCTCCGTCCGCGCACTCCCTTGAGGGCTTGGTAGATCCTGGTCTGTTCCATCATGCGGCGCGCGAGGGTGGTATTGAGGGGCGGGAGCGAGAGCGAGCGATCTTTTAGGACCTCGACCAGCTGGCCGCCGGCGCCGAACAGGAGGACGGGGCCGAACTGGGAATCGAGGCTGGCGCCGACGATCAGCTCGTAGGCGTCCTTGAGCTTAACCATGGGCTGCACGGTGACGCCCTGGAAATGTTGCGCGCCGGCCTTTTCGGCAACGGCGGTCCGGATGGCCTGGAAGGCGCGCTCGACGGCCGCGGGAGCGCCGAGGTTCAACTGCACGCCGCCGACATCGGTCTTATGGGTGATGGTTTGGGAGTAGAGCTTCAACACCACGGGATAGCCGATCTGGTTGGCGGCGTCGACGGCGGCGGCGGCATCGGCGGCGATGACGGCCTGGGCCACGGGGATGCCGTAAGCGCTTAAGATCTGCTTGGACTCGGTCTCGGTGAGCACGTCGCGACCCTGGCCGCGGGAGTTTTGAATAATCTCATCGACCAGTTTGCGGTTAGGGGTCCAATCGGTGGAGTCCTCCGGCATGGCCGGGGTTTCATAGAGTCCCTTGAGGTTGTAGCTGTAGCGCCACATGTAGTTGAAGGCGCGGGCGGCGGTATCGGGGTAGGAGAAGGTGGGAATATTGGCGCGGTTGAGAATGGCCTCGCCTTCGGCCACATCGACGCCTCCCATCCAGCTTGCCAGCAGCGGCTTCCCTTCCTGGCGCGCCAGCGGCCGGAGCTCTTCGGCGATGCGCGTGGGATCGGTCATGGCCTGCGGGGTGAGAATCACCAGCATGCCGTCGCTATTGGGGTCCTTGGCGGCAATTTCGAGCGCCTTGGCGTAGCGTTCGGGGGAAGCGTCGCCGATGATATCCACGGGATTGGCATGGCTCCAGGTGGGCGGCAGGACGGCGTTGTAGGCTTCCATGGCTTCGGCGCTGAGCTCGGCCAGCTCGCCCTTGCCCATGATGAGGGCGTCGGTGGCCAGCACGCCGGGGCCGCCGGCGTTGGTGACGATGGTCAGGCGGGGACCCTTGGGGCTGGGCTGCTTGGAAAGCACTTCGGCCATGTAGAAGAGGTCGGAGATGTTGTTGACCCGCAGCACGCCGCTGCGGCGGAAGGCGGCTTCGAGCACCTCGTCGCTGCCGGTGAGGGCGCCGGTGTGCGAGGCCGCCGCTTTGGCCGCGGCAGCCGTGCGGCCCGGCTTGATGACGATGATGGGCTTATTCAGCGCCACTTCGCGCGCCGCGGAGAGGAACGACCGGGCGTCCCCGATGCTTTCCATGTAGATGACGATGGAGCGCGTCTTAGGATCGTTGCCCAGGTGATAGATGAGGTCGCCCCAACCTACGTCCACCATGGAGCCGACGGAGACGAAGGCGCTGAAGCCCACCATTTCCTTGATGCTCCAATCGAGGACGGCGGTGCACAGAGCGCCGCTCTGGCTGATGAAGCCGACCGAGCCGGGGCGCGCAATGGTGGTGGCGAAGGTGGCATTGAGGCCGGTGAGAGGGGCCATGACGCCGAGGCAGTTGGGGCCGATGACGCGAATACCGGCGGCCTGGGCCTCTTCCAGCACCTCGCGCTCGATGGCCGCGCCGGCCGGGCCGATTTCCTTGAATCCGGCGGAGATCACGATGGCCCCCTCGACGCCGTTTTGGCCGCACTCCTTGATGATGGCGGGCACGGTGGGCGCGGGAGTAACGATGACCGCGAGATCCACGTCCTCGGGGATGTCCGTGACCGATTTATACGCCTTCACGCCCAGCACATTCGACCGCTTGGGGTTCACCGGGTACACCGTGCCGCCGAAGGGGTTGGTCAGAAGGTTCCACAGCAGCGTGCGGCCGACGCTGTTGGCGCTCTCGGTGGCGCCCACCACGGCCACGGTCTTGGGGGAGAAGAATACGTCCAGAGGCTGACGTCCCTGGCGGTGCACTTTCTTTTTGCCGGACTTAGTTGCTGGCATGGTCTTCGTTATCCGTTCCCGGTCCGAACGCAGCTTGATTCAAGGCATCCACGACCGTGCGCACGTCAAGCCCGTTCTTGCGCGCCACGGTTTCGATATCGCAGTCGTCGCACGGGGGGCGGAAACGGAACTGCTCGAAGACGGGGATCGTGGCCGGGTACTGCTGTTTCACGTCGCGTATGATAGTGCTCCGCCGAATTAACTGATCGAATCGAAACATAGGAGTTCGGTAAGCTCTATTTTACCAAAAAGCGGCCCGATGCTTTCCGCGGTTTGTGCGCCGCGCGAGGCGCGCGAGAGGGTGATATGACGCAAGCAGCCAGGACAGGTGGGTCGCGTGCGATGATGTTGGGCTATGCCTACCACGCCGCATGTTGAAAAACACTTCGAAGCAACGGAAACGGTCCGGGATGTAGTGATCGGGATGTCCGACGGCCTGACGGTGCCGTTCGCCCTGGCGGCGGGACTGACGGGAACGGCGGCGGCCACCAGCACCATCGTGGTGATTGCCGGCCTGGCGGAGATCGCCGCCGGATCGATCGCCATGGGGCTGGGCGGGTACCTGGCGGCGCGCACGGACCGCGACCACTACCAGTCGGAACGGGAACGCGAGATTCGGGAGACCGTGGAGCTGCCCGAAGTAGAGGCCGAAGAGGTGGCCGACGTTTTTCGCGGCTATGGCATGGCGGAGGAGGACATTCGGCCCGTGGTGGCGGCCATTCGCGCCGATCGGAACCGCTGGGTGGATTTCATGATGCGCTTCGAGCTGGGCTTCGAGGAGCCGGACCCCAAGCGCGCGCGCAACAGCGCGGCCACGATTGCGGTTTCCTACATCCTGGGCGGGCTGGTGCCCCTGGCGCCCTACATGCTGGTGCGCACGCTGTACGATGCGCTGGCAATTTCGGTGGTGGTGACGATGGCGGCGCTTTTTGTCTTCGGCTATGTCAAAGGCAAGCTGACGGGCATCCACCCGCTGCGCGGCGGCTTGCAGACGGTCGTCATTGGCGGCTTGGCGTCGGGGGTGGCGTTCGGGGTGGCGCGGCTGATCGGGCAGGGGTAGGAGGGAACACACCGATGGTATGCTGATGCTGGTCGCAAGACCAACCGAAGGTTCCCGTTCGTCGAACACGCAGGGGGACAGATCCGATGCTTGATCCTTATTCATTTACACGACGGGTGGTCACGGGCCTCCTTCTTTTTATCACGGCCACAGCAGCGCTGATGAGTCAATCGCCGGCCAAGAACAAGACTGGGGCGGCTTCGAAGAGTTCTTCCGGCGCACGAATATCGGCCAGGCCTGCCGACACCGGCATGGAGGGCCTCTTGATCCGGTACGAAGACACCCGCACCGCAGGAGCCATCTTCATCAGAGACTCCATCGCAGAGGCGGAGGCCGCCCAGTGGCTTGCGCAAGTCAATCAGGTTCGGGATGCCCCCGGACTGGCGGCAGTGGTACAGACGAATTTCGCCAGGGGCCTTGTGGGGGCTCGGAGGCCGTTCAACGGCGTTCTGTACGTAGCCTCGTCGCCAGGAATCGATCTTTCGGGCCCTGGAAGGCCCGGCACGATTGGCACGGAGCTAAGTGACATTAGAATGGGGCACGCTATCTACCACGCGGGTGGCGGGTCACAGTCGACCATCGAGGGTTATCTGAAAGCGGCAGGGGAGGCTACAAGTGTCACTGACTTGGCCAAACTTGTTGCCGCGAACCACGCTAATGGTCTCCTTGGCGCTTCCCATTATCAGGATCTCGGCGACAGCCGGGTCAGGGTTGAGGCGTTCTGGTCCCAGCGGGTGAAGTAACCCTTTACGCACACAGAGTTGAAACCCGCTAATCTCGCAGCTTGAAGCCTGGATACCGCGCCGCAGTGGCGTTGGGCAGAGCTGCTGTTACTGCGGGCGTCAAGGATGCGCGCGTGATCGACAACCTACTGGTGCTGCTGGATCCAAGTGAGCAGACATTCGTCACCGAGGGTGCGGATGCAGGAGCATCTGAGAAACAACTTCCGGCGAGCCCTGCGGGGCAAGGACCCGGAGATTTTGGGGAAT
>JADGNR010000539.1 GCA_017883415.1 Bryobacteraceae bacterium
CGATCTCCTCGACACCAGCTATTTCCATGTCGTGTTCACCGTGCCTCACGAACTGAATGGGCTGGCGTTGGAGAACCCACGCCTGTTTTACGATCTGTTGTTCACCGCTACTGCGCAAACCTTGCTGGAAATCGCATCCGATGCGAAGCACCTCGGAGCCGAGATCGGCGTGATCGCCATCCTGCATACCTGGGGACAGAACCTACTCCTGCACCCTCACTCATGATGCCCGGCATTATCATCTCCTTCGTTTTCAGTAAACAAGACTGGCTGGTTTTCCGCACAACCCCCTTGCAGAACCAGCTTGCCAGTGCGGATGAGCCTTTCGATAACACTCCGAACTGGCTCATCGTTCAAATCTGTACGACGAACCCCCCAGGGTGCGCGAGGAGTGACCTGCTCACGCTTCAACAGGCCTGCCTCCACTAACCGTTCGATGGTGCGATGACTCACTCCACATATCCGAGCCGCTTCGTTCAGACTTATTCTTTCCGGATCGGGTAGCGCTCGCCTTTGCCCGGTAATCGAATGGTTGCGCCTTGCGGTGGCCACACGGGTTTGATTCCACCGCTTGCCTTTGCCTGTCGAATATCCGAGCCGGTTCAATACCGAGGCTATCTGATCATCGCCGTGGCGCACGGCCATCCGGCGGATGATCTCCAGCGCCTCCATCGGGGTCGCGGTTTCAGCCGTCGAACGCGGTCGCTCCATCGCGAGCTGTGTATGCGTACCGCCCTTCCAATGAATCGTGAACTGGAGAGCCTTTTTCTCCAGATCTGTCCGCACGATGATCTCCTCCACGACGGTGCGGAAGATCATCTTCTTGAGTGCTGGAGGGCACTGATCGTTTTGCCAGATCTCGGCGAAGTTCTCGCCCATCGCCAAAACTCGGGCTTCTTCGTCAGCGGTCAACGAATAGCGCCTTGTGTTAAGACCGGCCAGCCGCTGTTTGGTCGTTGCTATCTCCTCCAGCTTCTCATTCCAGCGACGCTCCAACGCGCTGGCCGCGAGACGATTCCTGGCATCTACGGCATCGTATTGCTCAAAAGCCTTTCTGGCCTCGTATTCGAGTTGTTCGAGTTTGCTGGACAAGGCGATGCGCTGCGCCGCATCCCCGGCGCTTAACTCCTCAAGTGCGCGCAGGCTGGCTTCCAACCCGAGCGGGGAAATCACCTTGAGCAGTTCCTGACCCAACCGCCGATCCACCGACGCGCCACCAAAGCCCAGGCAGTATTGTCCACCGTCGTCGTAATCTCCCCTGCAGAGATAACGTGCGTGGGTGCCTCGCCCTCCCCAGTAACGTACGTGCAGCTTGCGGCCACAGTGGCCGCAACGGAGCAGCCCGACCAGCAGGCCTTGTCCGGCACGAATCGCCGCCATGGATTCATCCCCCTGCCAGTTTACGGAATTACGCCGCGTCATTCGTTGATTCTCTTGATAGGTGGCCCAGTCAATATATCCCTCATGATGATCAGGGATGAAGACCCGGCATTCTTCGGCTCGACGCGTAGAGCTCTGATGTTTCTCCAACCTGCCGTCCACCAGCAGCGTCGTGAGCGGACGGCGGCCCCACACGTAGGCGCCCGCATAGAATGGGTTGATCAGGATATCGCGGACCAGACTCTGGGTGGGGACTTTCCAGATCAGTTTTGTCCCCTGGATCGGATTCGCAGGTAGCTCGATATCGTGATCCCGAAACCACTGGAACGTTTGACGTATGCTCCACCGTTCTCGAAATTTCATAAACACGAGTCGAATGGCGTCGCAAATCCGCTGATCGGGATGCAAGCCAACCTTGCCTGTGAGATCCAGGGCGTAGCCGACCGGCAGCCGCTTGAACAACTCGCCGCGGCGCGCTTTCGATTCCTGACCTGCTTGCATCCGCTGCCGAAGGACCTTCAGTTCGACAACGCTGAGTGTCCCTTTGATTCCCAGCACCAGCTGGTCATCCAGGTAATTCAGATCGTAGATCTGTTGCTCGTCGGCGATCAGCGTTCCAAAAATCTGGCACACCTCCAACAAACGACACCAGTCCTTGTCCGTGCGCGACAAGCGCGAGACCTCCCGGCTACCCACGATTCCAACCTCTCCCAGAGCTACCCAGCTGAGGACGCGCTCGAATCCTTCCCGACGGGCCGCCGCCATGCCCGCACTGAAACCGAGATCACTGTCGATGACCTCTACATGCCTCCAGCCCAAGGTTCGTATCCGATCGGCTACCTCATACTGAAGGCGCTGACTCTCCAGGTTGTAGCGCACCTGTTTCTCGCTCGATTGCCGTATGTAAACGATCGCCTTGCGCGCCAGATGCTCCGGCTTGATCTTGGGACTGTAGAGAAGCTCTGTCATCAACCCTTCCTCCTTCCGCTTGAAAAACCGCCACCAGAATGCGAGCCATCAGATCGACAAGATCGGCGCGCACGGTCGCATCCACGGGCGCCATTCCGCTTTCTTTCCGGATCATCAGGCCCAATAGTTCCAGTTGCTCCACGATGACCTCCCTGGCATTCATTAACAGCAGTTGGCAGAAGGTTATCGTGGTCGCGATCTTCACCGGCGTGTAGAGAAAGTAACGAGGTTAGAGAGAGAAGAGCTTCCTTACTGAGATGAACCCGTTCACTGATCATTATCCCGGCGGCTTCCGGCGACAGCATCCATACGGGAATCTTCAGCCGTTTCCCGGCCCGGTCAATAACAGACACCGCGCCATCTCCTCGCTCCTGCAGAACGGCTTCGAAATCTCGCGCCCCGCGAAGGGCGGCTCCGTGGCTCCGGCCGACGGCGCCCCGATGCTCGTGCTGGGCCGCTTCGAGAGCGACCGCGCGCCCCGGATCGAGGGCGCCGGCGAGCTGCATGTGAAGGATCTCGCGGGGCTGGACGCCGACGGCGTCCTCGGCGCCGCCCGGGACGTCCGCGAAAAGTCCGGCGCGCGAAAGCTCGAAGCCTGGAAGCCCTGGTTCCCCGTCATCGACTACGACCGCTGCACGAACTGCATGCAGTGCCTGACCTTCTGCCTCTTTGAGGTCTACGGCGTCGACAAGAACGACAAGATCTCGGTCCAGACCCAGAGCAACTGCAAGACCGACTGTCCCGCCTGCTCCCGCGTCTGCCCCGAGGTCGCGATCCTCTTCCCCAAGTACAAGAAGGGGCCGATCAACGGCGACGTGGTCAAGGCCGAGGACGTGAAGCGCGAGGCGATGAAGATCGACATCTCCGCGCTGCTCGGCGGCGACCTCTACGCGTCGCTGCGCGACCGCGCCCAGGACGCGCGCAAGCGTTTCTCCACCGAGCGCGATGAGTCCCGCGCGCTGCTGGAGCGGAAGCGCTGCCTGAAGGAGCTGGGCAAGGAGCTCGACATCCCGGACGAAGTCCTGATGAGTCTGCCTTCCGTCGGCGACATCCAGGCCCGCGCCGAACGGGCCAAGGCCA
>JADGNR010000243.1 GCA_017883415.1 Bryobacteraceae bacterium
TACGTAACGGAGTTAGTTGGTTATCTATTAAGACGCCGCTCGCGCGCTTTCGTTGGTAGAATTAATCTCCGGTTTGTGATTTATTCCCCATATCGCATTCTGCTGGTGGTGCTGCTCATCGCCGTGAACGGCCTGTTCGCCGGCGCCGAGGTGGCCTTGCTTTCGGTGCGGCACTCCCGGCTGCGCCAGATGGCCGAAGAGGGACAGGCGGGGGCGCAGGCGGCGCTCAATCTCCTGTCCAATCCCGGGCGCCTGCTGTCCATGACCCAGGTGGGCGTGACCCTGGCCAGCCTGGGACTCGGCTGGGCGGGCGAAGACACGCTCTACCAGATCCTGGTCGCTCTGTTCCACCCGATCACCACGCCGCTCACCGTCAAGTTCCTGCACGGCGGCAGCCTGATCGTCTCCTTTTTGATCATCAGCTACCTGCATGTGGTGTTGGGCGAAGTGGTGCCCAAGAATCTGGCCATCGCGCAAGCGGACCGCCTGGCGGCCCTGGTGGCGCCGGCCCTGCTGGTGTTCTACAAGATCTCCACTCCCTTCGTGGTGACCATTGAGCGCTCGGCGGGCGCCATCACCCGCGCGCTGCGCGTCCAGGGCGTCCCGCACGGCGGCGGCCATTCGGCCGAGGAGTTGAAGCTCATCGTCAGTTCCAGCGTGCCCGAAGCCCAGGAGGACATGATCCACCGCGTGCTCGACCTGGAAAAAATTTCCGTGCGCGAGATCATGGTGCCGCGCAACGACGTGATCTCCATCTCGTCGGAGGCCACACTCGACGAAGTGCTGCGCACCATGGTCGAACAGGGGCATTCGCGGCTGCCGGTGTATGAAGGCGCGCCCGAAAAAATCGTCGGGATTCTGCATTACAAGGACCTGCTGCCGGTCTGGCAGGAACGCCGCGAGTCCATTCGCTCCGGCCGGCCCAGCCGCGCCTTCCGCGTCAAGCGGCTGCTTCGTCCCCACCTGGTGGTGCCCGAGACCAAGCCGCTTTCCCCCATGCTCGACGAGTTCCGCAAAGGCCGGTCGCACATGGCCCTGGTGGTGGACGAGTTCGGAACCATCGTGGGCCTGTTGACCGTGGAAGACGTGCTGGAGCAGGTGGTGGGGCGAATCGAGGACGAGTACGACGAAAAGAGCGGGCCGCCGTCCAGGGAAACCGACGAAGTCGAGCTCGAGGGCGCCACGCGCATCCGCGATCTGGAAAGCGAATTCGGCATCGGGATCCCGGCCGAGGCCGGCTTTGAAACCCTGGCCGGCTTTCTGCTGTTCCGCCTGGGCGAGATCCCGCAACCCGGCAAATTCGTGGAGTATGAGGGCCGCCGCTTTACCGTGCTGGAGATGGACCGGAACCGCATTGCGCGGGTGCGCATCGAAAAGCTGCCCGTAGAACAGTAGCTTTCAGCGTTCAGCGTTCAGCTCTCAGCTTTGCCCGAGCTGGTCGCTGAAAGCCGACCGCTGAAAGCTGACCGCTGAATGCCGGCCAGTAGCGTTCAGCGTTCAGCTATCAGCTCTCAGCTTTGCCCGAGCTGGCCGCTGAAAGCCGACCGCTGAAAGCTGACCGCTGAAAGCTGATCGCTGACCGCTGATCGCTGACCGCTGATCTCTTGGCTATAATTACTTCAGCCCATCATGCTTGGAGTCGATCGCCGCGCCGCTAAATACACCTGGACCGCTTTCCTTCTGGTGCTGCTGATCTGGCTGGTCTACATGGCCCGCGCGACCCTGCTGGTCTTCATCCTGGCGGTTCTTTTTGCGTACCTGCTTTCGCCTTTGGTCAATCTGCTGGACCGGTTTCTGCCCACCAACAAGACCCGCACCCTGGCGCTCGCCCTGGCCTACGTCATTTTCCTGGGGCTCGCCGTTTTCATCGGAATCGAGATCGGCACCCGCGTGGTCGAGCAGGCCACCGCGCTCACGCAGGGGCCCGCACCCAAGGCCGTGGAATCGTGGCTGAAATCGACGCCGCCCGCGCTCCAGGCCGAGGTGACCAAGCACACCAACGAGTTGTTGGCCGAACTGCCCCAGATCGGCCTGAAATTTCTCGGCGTGGCCAGCAACCTGATCTTCGTGTTCATTATTCCGATCCTGTCCTTCTTCTTCCTGAAAGACGGCCATCTGATCCGCGAGCACATTCTGGAACTGGTGGAAGAGGGGCCGCGGCGCGTCCTGCTGGACGACATCATGGCCGATATTCACCTGCTGCTAGCGCACTACATGCGCGTCCTGGTGCTGCTCTCGCTGGCCACGTTCACGGCGTACAGCATTTTCTTTTCGATCGTGGGGGTTCCGTATGGCATCCTGCTGGCCGTGCTGGCCTCCGCGCTGGAGTTTATCCCCACCATGGGGCCGGTGGCCGCGGCCATCATTATTGTGGCGGTGGCGGCGGTCTCCGGCTCGCATTGGCTCCTGGTGATGATCTTCATTGTGGCCTACCGCTTCTTCCAGGATTACGGGCTTGCGCCGCACCTGATGGGCCATGGCGTGCAACTCCATCCCCTGCTGGTGCTGTTCGGCGTCTTCGCCGGCGCGGAACTGGCCGGCATTCCCGGGACGTTCCTCTCGGTGCCGGTGCTGGCCCTGGCGCGCGTCCTGTACCTGCGTTTCCGCCGGTTGCGGCTCGGCCTGCAGGCGTCGCCCATCACCACCGTCCGCTCATGACCGGGTGGCGGTGGATATTCCTCCTGGCTGGTCCCGCCTGGGGCCACGTAGTCAGCATGAGCTCGGGCGACGTCACCGTGGAGGGCGCACGAGCCCATTATGAGCTGCGCATGCCGCTCTACGAGGTGGCGCACGCGCCGGCGCCGGAGCGCTCCCTGCTGGAGCATATCCGTTTCTCGAGCGGCGGCCGCGACGCCACCCTGGTGACCAGCAGTTGCGCCGCCGATCCCGCCCGCGATCTCTACGTCTGCACCGCCGAGTATCGGTTTGCCGCGCCCGTGGAGCGGCTGGACGTCGAGTGCACCTACTACGCGGTGACGGTGCCCAACCATGTGCACCTGCTGCGGGCGGAACTGGCCGGCAAGCGCGACCAGGGGCTCTTCGATCTCTCCTTCCCGCGCGCGACCCTACGCTTTCGGCCGCCCACGCCCGCCGAGGTGGCCGCCGCCCAAGCGGGCGCCGGGTTCATGCGGGCGCTCGGCGGCGCGGCGCAGGTGCTGTTTTTGGTTGCGCTGGTGCTGGCCGCGCGCACTCGCCGGGAGTTGCTGGCGTTGACCGGAATGTTTCTGGCCGGACAGATGGCCTCCGCGCTGATTGTTCCGCATACCCTCTGGCAGCCCGCTCCGCGCTTCGTGGAAGCCGCCGCTGCCCTGACCGTGTCCTACCTGGCGGTGGAGATTCTCCTGCTCCCGCACGCCGGCGCGCGCTGGCTGGTCGCGGGCGTGCTGGGCGCCTTTCACGGGCTATACTTCCACCTGTTCCTGACCGCCACCGGATACCGTCCCGCCTGGGTCCTGGCGGGCGCCGCGCTGGCGGAGTTGGCCGCAGTCGCGATTCTCTCGTTGCTGGTTTCGCGGTTGGCCCGCCTGGCGCGAGCGCTCCGCCCGGTGCAGGTTTCGGCATGCGCGCTGCTAGTTTTCGGGATGGTATGGTTCTGGATGCGGCTGCGGGGGTAGGCGCGCCGCAGGCTGCGGTCTACCCGCGCGGCGTAGTTCTTCCCGGCAGAACGGAGGACAGGAATGCGGCAAATTGTCCCCAGCGTGTCCGGGGCTGGTCTTCACGGGCGTCCACAGTGCGAATGAAGGGCATGTACCCACCGGGCGGCAGGTCGATGATCACGGAGTCGGAACCGCCCGCACTCTGGTAGTAATTGCGCAGCCGGCGGCGAACGTGAGTCGCTTCGGCGCGGACGATCGAGTTCTTCCGCGGGTCGAAGCTGCCGTCCAGATGGAACACCCGGGCCGCCACCAGGGGTTCGTTGATCCCGGCCGCCCGGCCGTCCAGGGTCTCTTCGACCACAAACCGCAGAAACTGCTGCACGCGCGGTGCACGAGCGAAGGCGTGCGATGCCAGGATCTTCTCCAGGTAGCGACGCGCCTCGCTCGTGTCCGGCCCGCGGCTCGCGGATGGGGGCGACTTGGATGGTGTCATAAGGTTGCACGCCGAATCGACAGTCCTTCGGTCGACCGCCGGCGTCTCCTCCGCATAGGAGCCTCCGAAACACCGGCGGCCGATGCTATGTTCACCGCCGGCGCAGACGGGGCGCCGCACCTAACCCCACGAGCGCTGTCCCCAGCAAAAACCAGGAGGCGGGCTCCGGGACTCCGGTCACACTGGGCGCCGTGGTCACATCGAAACCGGGCGAAGCCAGGGTGTCCTGAGCACCGCCGTCAACGCCGCCGAGCAGGGTGTAACTTCCAAGGTATGTGCCGGGCGGATCGAGAAGTGGATTTCTCAGGGTCACGTCAAACAGATCAATGTCGGGCGAAGACGAGGTCCCATCAAGCGACACCGGCACGTTGGTGAAGAACCAGTCGGTGATCGTGAAGCTGATGCCGTCCAGGGTCAGAGGGTCCTGGTTCAGGAACACGGTTTCGGAGCCTGTGTTCGAGATCACGCCGAAAAACTGTAGGGGGTCGCCCGGATGACCGGTCTGGTGCGGGTTGTCGAACAGGATTATGATTTCGGCCCGCGCTCCCGCCGTCGCTAGCGCCGCTAGTATCAGAATGTTCAAGAGAGTTTTCATATTGATCTCCGTTACGGCAAAGTGATGCGCATGCTCACGCTGAACGTTCCTCCCGTGTAAGTCCCCGCGGCGGTAAGCGAGCTAGCCACCCCGGCGCCGCCCACTGTACCGGGGACGCTGACGATCGCCTGAGCGGAAGCGCTCGCCCCAATCGGTCCCAGGTTCCGCGGCAGTGTCAACGCCGAAACCCCGCCCACTTTCACGCTGGTCAGCGTGACATTGTTGGCCGTGGTTCCGCCGGTGTTGGAGATGGTCAACTGCACTACCACGTTGCCGCCCGTGCGCGACAGCACTTTGGTGACGACCAGGTTGACCCCGGATGGCGGTGGCGGCGCGGCGTTCACGTTGATCGTCGTGGAGGCAACCGCCGTAGTGTAGTTGCCCGTATCGGTGGGCGTGAACGTGACGGACAAGGTCTGTCCGTTCCCCACCGGCAGAACCGTGCCGGCGGGAGGCGTATATGTGAACGAGCCGGCAACGCTCGCGTATGCGCAGAGCTGTCCGTTCCCCAGGGCGCCGCCATAGGTGATGGCCGCCGGCGCCGGCCAGGTAATCGCCGGCGTGGCTTTCTTGACCGTAATGAATACGCTCTGCGTCGCCGAATTGTAATTGGCGGTGTCGTTGGGGGTGAAGGTGACCGAGAGTTTCTGGCCCGCGCCCGCGTGGAGCACGGTCCCCTGGGCCGGATCATAGATCCACGTGCCAGGGTTGCCTACGTCGGCGGTGGGGTTCAGTTGCGTGGGTCCGAGCGGCGTGCCGTAGTAAATGTCGGCCGGAGTGGCCCAGGTGATGACCGGCGTGACCTTGATCGCGGGACCAAACTTCATTACGAAAATCTCGCTGTCCTTCCCGCTCGCAGCGTGCAGCGGAGGCGTGTCATGGTCTCCGTTCCAGGTGTCCCAGCCGGTGTACCCGGAGGCGAATAGGTTGTGCTGGGAATCCAGCGCGAGCGAGCTTATCGAATCCCAGCGGGGTGGACTGGCGCCGTAGACGCTGTGCCACTGGTATGCGCCATTGTTGTCCAATTGCAGGATGAAGTGATCGCCCGTCGCGGAGTGCACAGGGGCGGCGTCGTCTGGGCCCAGCAGGTCGCCCTGACCGCCCACGTAGACCGTCGTCGGGCCGTCCAAGACGATACCCTCTCCGATGGACTGCAGGTAGTGTCCATGGAAGAAAGTGTGCCAGATATAATTCCCGCCGGTATCCAACTTCAAGATAAACAGTTGAGTGCCGCCACAACATAAGTAGGGATTCAACGGATCCTGTAAGGCCGGTCCGGACCAGGGGCCTGGCGTGAAGCCGGTAACGTACACGCTGGTGCCATCAGTCGCCACGGCATAGGACTCGCTCCACCCATAGTTCAGGGGGGGGCCATAGGTCTGTTCCCAATCCAGGTGCCCAGAGTTAGAGATTCTCCAAACTGCCACATGGGCCTGATCGGCTCCCGCAACATACAGATTTGAGAAGGCGTCGGCGGTGATGGCCTGCCCCCACACCGCGTTGTCAGGGTTCCCGGAAATCAGCGGCATGGCGTAAAACCCCAACCATCCGATCCCTGCCTCCCCTAATGACAAATTGCCTACTTGGAGGACAAACATCGATTGGGTTCCAGGCCCGGAGGTGACAAGGGTTCCGGGCCCCCACCACTGTTTGGCAGCTTCACCGGTGATGTAGACGTGACCGTCGGCTTGGTTGTACGTCATGCCGTAGACCAACGACGTACCGCGCCCGTCGCTGGTCGGCAGGCCGAAATTAACGCCTCCGAGGTAGGCGCCGGCGGGGTTGGTTTCCAGAACGAAAGATCCGCAATCACTCCGGCCGTGAGGGTCGATTACGCCTGAGCCGGCGATGTAGATGTTGCCGGACGAGTCGAGGGCGATCGCAGCGGGGTGGAGACCGTCCTGTCTGCCTGGAAATGGATTGGTGAAGTGAGTGCTCCACATCAACTGCCCCGTGGAACTGATTTTCGCCAGGTAACCCACCCATGTCGGCGTCGGATCCCCGGGGTTTCCATCTGAATCGAAGGGGTGCACAGTTGCGCCCGTAATATAGAGGTTCCCCGCAGCGTCCACAGCCGAGGCGGGCCGGTTGGACGTGGAACCCGTGTCGCCTCCCAAAAAGGTGTGCCACTGGTAGCCGATATAGGAAGTTGTGGTGTTGGATGCAATTGCCAAAGCGGGTAGAACCGCTACACCAACGAGGAGTCTTTTCAGCCAGGAGATCATGTTTTCGGTTCCTTTCTTGCGGAGCGCCGATCCGTTTCCGCGTTTACTCGATCTACAGTACCCGCTATTTGCGCGCAAAACGCCGCTAAAAGGTGTATTTAACATGCTAAACTCCCATTACTGCAACCTCTTGCAATTCCGCGGGAAGCGGAGTACATTCAGGACATCGGCATCCCAATTCGAGTCGCGGCGCCGGGTCGAGCATCGACGCCGGGCGCGGCGGTGGACCCCCGCGAGGTTCGTGAGCACCTCGAAAAGGTCCTGGCTTCCTCGTCCTTCGCCGGTGCTCCGCGCGTGCAGCAGTTCCTGCGTTTCGTGGTCGACGAGACCCTGGAAGGCCGGGCGGGTGAGATCAAGGAAAGCGTGGTGGCGATGCAGGTTTTTGGCCGCCGCGGCGACTTCGATTCGCACAGCGACTCGGTGGTCCGGGTCCACGCCACGCATCTGCGCCGGCGGCTGCGCGAGTATTACCAGACCGACGGCGTGGGCGATGCCCTGGTCATCGACTTTCTGCCGGGCGCTTATGTGCCTACCTTCCGGGCGGCCGCTGTGGTGCCCGACGCCGCCGCGGGGCGGAGCCGCAAATGGCTGCTGCCGGTAGCGGTAATAGCCGTCCTGGCCACGGCCGCCGTGGCGCTGGGGGGATTCGCCTGGATGGCACGGAGCGGTCCCACGTCGATCGCGGTGCTGCCCTTTGCCTCCCTTGATGCCGCGCCCGGAAGCGAGTACCTGGGGGAGGGCATTGCGGAAGATCTGATGACGTCGCTGGCCCGGTTGCCGGGCTTGCGGGTGGTAGCCCGCACTTCGGCCTTCCAGTTTCGCGACAAGAATATCAGCGCCCGTTCGGTAGGCCACGACCTGGGGGTGAGCGTCCTGCTCGAAGGGAGCATCCGCGGGAACCGCGATCACCTCAAGATCGCCGCGCAACTGGTGAACGCCGCCAGCGGATTCGACCTCTGGTCGGAGAGCTGGGAAGGAGCCGCGAGCGATGCGCCGCTGTTCGAGGAGCAGATGGTTCGCGCGGTGCGCCAGGTGTTGGAAAAGGCGCCGGGCAACCGGGAGGCAACGGCTTGGGCAATCGCGTCCCGTCCGCCCCAGCCTGGCGCCCAGGAAGCGTACTGGCGGGGAAGGTACCTGTTTAACAAGGGACACGCAACCCGGGCCGAGAGCATCAAGTTTCTGGAGGAAGCGACGCGGGCGGATCCCCAATATGCGCCGGCCTACGCCGGTCTGGCCAGCGCTTACGCCACCATGGCTTTCCACATGCAAGGCGACATCGGCGAGTTGCTGGCCAAGACCAGGAGCGCGGCCAAGCGCGCGCTCGAGCTCGATCCGAATTCGGCCGAAGCCCTGGGTTCGCTTGCGGTGTTGAGTTATGCCTTCGACCACGATTGGCCGACCGCGGAGCGGGATTTCGAGCGGGCCCTGGCGCTCAATCCGAGCTATGCCCGCATCCACCTCCAATATGCCATCGGGCTGGTGACGCGCGCCCGGTTCGATGCCGCCACCGCGCACATTCGCCAGGCGCGGGTCCTGGACCCCCTGTCCTACGCGATTGGCAACGATCTGGCGGTGGCCCTGGAATGCGCCGGCCGCTACGAGGAATCGATCGCTACCGCGCGGCAAACCCTGCGCAACGATCCGAAGTTCGCCTACGCGCACGTGCCCTTGGGTTCGGTCCTGGCCTTGAAGGGCAGCCCGGCGGCCGCCATCGCGGAGCTCGAACT
>JADGNR010000540.1 GCA_017883415.1 Bryobacteraceae bacterium
ACCGTAGTTGCAACGCTTCGTGGCCACGAAGAAAACTGTTGGGGCCTACGCGGTGGGGCGCAAGCCTCTCTTACGATTTCAGGGTAGCAGACGGGTGTGCGGGGGCCCGGGGGCAACAGCGTGCAAGTGGTTGAAGAAGCGGGTAAAAAGATTTTTGGGGCCTTTGTGACTGGAAATTCAGTACCAATACCTGGTCTTCCGGGCCCAGTCCGAGCGCGGGTAGCGGGCGTGCAGGAGTTGGAAGGCCTGGCGGGAAAAGGCGCGGGTGGCCGGGTCGCCGGGGCCGTAGCGGGTGGCGCGGACGGCCAGGTGCAGGGCTTCGGGCACGCGCGGGTCGGCGGGATGGGCGCGCGCCCAGGCGAGGGTTTGGGCCGCAAGGTAGTTGGGAGCACTGGGGGCGGCGGCGACCAGCATTTGCCACTCCTGGCCGCCGCGCGCGCGGGCGTCGGGCGGGAGGAAATCCGCCGAGGGCGGCGCGGGGGTAGGGCCGCCGGGCATTTGCAGTTGCCACCAGTTGTCGCGGAGCGAGTCGATCTTATCCAGGTGGGCCGTGTAGCGGCCGAAGCCCTCGCGTACCAGCGGCGCCAAGCCGGGCGTTCGCAACATGAAGAAGACGGCGGCGAAGCGGCGGGCGTCCGGGGCATTTTCCGCGGCGTACTGCCGCAGGGGCGCGGCCAGCCCAGGGTGCAGGCCGGCCGCGTGGAGGGCGAGCGCGCGGGCCTGGGTGGCGCGGTCCAGAAGCACGGCGCGCACCCAGCCGGCCCGCGCGACCGCGGCGCGCAGTCTTTCGGGAAGCAGAGCGTTGCCGGCGGCATCCACCCAAAGATCGAGCGGCACGCGGCGGTTGAGGATGGCGGCGGCATCGCGGTCGAACGTGACATCGGGGGTCACCTCGCCGCGATAATTCGCGAGGGGCTCGTCGGCGACCACGGCGGTGGCCGCCACGGGAATGCGCGGGGCGTAGCGCAGGAACTCCGGCCAATCGCGGGCGAGGCTCATGCGCTCCGCCAGAAAGGAATTGCGCGCTCCGGGAGGTAACTTCGCGGCCAGCGCTTCGTCGGCCCACCGGCGCGCGTCATCCTGGTGGAGGGCGGTCTGGAGCAGGATGCCGTAGTAAGCCGCGGAGGCATAGGCGGGATTCCCAAGCGGAATGTCGCGGGCCGCGGCGATCAACTCGGGCGCGGCGGGATCGTCCGGTTTCGTCAAGACGAGTGCGGCGACCAGCCACGCCGCGCCGCCGCCGCCGCGCCACCGTTCGATGGCGTGCGGCCCGCCGCTCTGCAACGTGGTAATCCAGTCGGCGATATCGCTGCGCTCCGCCGGCCCCTTGTTCTGGCGGTCCCACAGGGCGGTGTAGTTCGTCATCGCTTGCGCGATGCCGGCGCCGAGGCCGGGCCGGGAGAGCGCGGCGCCGAGCTCCGCCATGCGGTCGTCGGGCCGCAGACGCGAGGCGACGAAATCCAGCAGACCCTGCGCGGAGCCGTGCCAGCGGGCTTGCCGGGGATCGCCGCGAATTTCGCGCAGGGCCGCTTCCGCGGCTACGAGGGCGTCGCGGCTGCCGGCGACCGTGCCGCGGCGAATGAGCGTGCGGGCGGCCAAATATGGGGCGGAGTCGCGCCACGGTGAGCCGGCATTGGCGGCCACGGCGCGGAAACCCGCCTCCGCATCCTGGTATTTGGCGGCGTAGAAAGCCGCGGCGGCGATCTGGTACTGGCGGTCGGCGGCGAGCAGCGGGTCGGCGCCGGCGGTGAGCGCGGCCGGAATATGCGGCTGGCGGGCGGCCGCCTGCTCCGGCGTCTCGGGCTGTCCCGGCATGGGTTCGCCGCCCTCGCAGTTAGCGAACACCTGGTCCTGGCCGCGGACCCACTCGGCCACCTGCGGGCTCGTGCCGCCCCACTGCGCGAGGCGCTTGGCGAGCGTGGCGGCGGCGGTGTCAAAGGCGTCGTCGAGGCAGTTCCGATAGGCGGCGTAGTAGCCGCCGATGAGCGTATCCCGGTAGACCTCGATGTTTTTGAGCGGCGCCACGCCGGGGACCGCGTTGCGCGCCGCCAGCCAGCGCGCCACCGCCACCGGGCCACCGAACTGCTGCACGCCCTGAGGCCAGACCTCCTGCTGCGCCGGTTTCGGGCCGAGCGCCGCGATCTCCTCGGCGGTCAGGGGCGCGCCGGACAGATAGCGGTAGGCCACCACCAGGTTGCGCCGGAAGTATTGCGGCCGGATAATCCCGAGGTCGCCGCGCAGGAACTCCGGGCCAGGATTGTGCATGTAGCCGAACTGCGCTTCGGGGAGAAAGGGGCCGCAGCCGGCGCCCTGGGGCGGATCGACCACCAGCGCGGCGGCGATCAGGCTCAATACGATGCGCAGGTATCTCATCTCCATCTCCTGGCCAGTTCGACAGCGCCGCGGTACGCCGCTTCGGACCAGGGCCGCGGATGGAACACGAACAGGCGGCGGCCGCGCGGGGCGGAGACCGGCAGCTCATCGGTGGCCACACCCAGGCTGGCGCGGCACAGATCTTCGCGAACGCGTGCGGCCGCGAACGCTTGCCCCGGCCCCATGCGGAAGGCCATGGGAACCGCGTCGCTGACCGGGAGGCCGGCCATCCAATCGTCATCCTGGCACCATGAGGCCAGCGCGGTGATGGTGAGCGGCAGGGCCGGCGGCAGCGCCTGGCGCAGGCGGGTGAGCACGTCGCGATACCACGCGCGTTCGGAGAGCGTGGCGTCGAAATCGATCTGGAGCGCGCGGAGGCCCGGGAACTCCGCGGCGCGCGCGGTTTCGTGCGCGATGGCGGCCGCATCGGGCAGCGGCCCGCGGCCCGATTCCAGGCGGACCACGGCCATGAGCGGGGTGGCGGGAGGGACGAGGAGGGGCTGGAGGCGGGGGCGCGATTCCACGACGCCATCGTGCCAGGCGACGGTGCGCGCCAGGAAGGCGACGCCGGCCGCACGCGGGTCCACAAACGGCATGCGCTCGGGCCGCTCCCAGGCCCACAGCACCAGGCGGGGAAAGCCGGGCAGCGGGTCGGGGCGGCTCTGGTGCAGGGCCAGCGACAGGGCGAATCCGGCTGCCGCCGCGGCGATCCACGTTCTGCTCACCTTCGCTCCACGATCGGTTGTTCTCATGATACGCCGCGTCGGAAAGAGTCGCCGGTTTGAGACAGTGGCAGGCGAAAGCGCCTGCCCCACCATGCAAACGCCTGCGCTATCATCGGGTATTCGCCATGCATTCCCGCCGGTTCGCCTGTTTCCTGTTGGGGCTGTGGGTGGGCGGCAGCCTGCTGATGGCCTGGGTGGCCACCGGCAGCTTCCGCTCCGCCGACGGCGCTCTGGAACAGCCCAACCCGGCCGTCGCGCTGCAGATCAAGACCTTCGGGTATACCCAAACGCGCCTGCTGCTGCGATACCAGATTTCCGAGCAGAACCGG
>JADGNR010000244.1 GCA_017883415.1 Bryobacteraceae bacterium
TTTTTGGTGCCCCAACGTGGTTCCGGAACGAGTTGCCTCTCGGCGAGCGAGCAACCTTTTTTCAACTTCAGGGTAGCAGGCGAGCAGGCGCGTCAAGCGGGGGGATGCCGGTAAGTGATTGAGGGGCGGGGAAAAAGAAATCCGCTGCCCGCGTGACCGCCCGGCGCCGAAACGCCGGCGCCCGGATCGTCACTATTAAGGAGGAAACCGAGAAACAGCCAAATCTACTCGGTAGGAAAGGAAGGCATCCACATGCCCATAGTAGGACCCCAAACAGAAACGCAGGTTCCCGTTGTTTACGATACGGACAGCGGCGGGTTCGGCGGACCGCTGGATATGAACGGGCCGCAGATCGGAGTGACGGCCTATAGCGAGCCCGGCGACAACCTGCACATCAAACTCACCATCGAATTCGGGCAACCCAACACCCGTTATGAAGTGTTCCTGGTTGCGGGACCTTCGCACGCGGCGGCAACCGGATTCATCGCCATCGGTACGCTCTCGACCAACGCGCAGGGCGCGGGCGCGGCCGCGATCACGGTCCCTCAAGCGACGCTACTGGCCGCGCCGTTCGGGGCCGGCTACCGCACGGACCATCTCGACCTCCTGAAAGGGTTGGGAGACGAGAGCCGCGGCGCTCTGACGGCGGGGGCGATCAACTATTTCGTCTGCCGGGAGAAAGAACAGCCGAGCCACGGCGCTCAATTGGTCGAAGCGACAATCGGGGCGAGCGGCAAAGGCGACCCGCTCGGAGACAAAGCCCGCCATCCCGCGGCAACCGGCAAGAAGTAGGAGGATGCGCGGCGGGGGGGAGGAGTCGTTGGGCGGATAGCGGCCGGCGCCAGGATGTCGCCCTGGCGCCGGCGCTGCGGTGGGAGGAGTCGTTGGGCGGAGGCCGGGGACCAGGTGTGTAATCCGCGTTACTCCCGGCTGCCTTCCGCCTTCTTGCCGGGTTGGCGGAACAGGAGCGCGGCCTTTACTTCCGGACTGGCCCGGAATTTTCCGAAGACCGAGACGGATTTGATCGCCGCACGGGCCAACTTCGGGGAAACGTCCTCGGCGATCGAGAGTATGCCCACCACCCGAATCGACAACCTTTTTCCTGTGGCGACCACCTTTTCCAAATCGCGGCGGCTATAAACGGCACCCCCGAGGGTCATGGTACGGCGGGCAACGGCCTGCTGGAGGGTGGGGGCATGAGTCTGGAGCAAGCCGCGGACGGCGGCGATCAGAAAACCGGATGACGGGACGGTTGTCAAGCACCGCGCTTTCGGCCCATCCGCGCGCGCCTTGTCCCGGGATGGGATATCCTCTCCTCATATGCGAACCTTGCTGTTTTTGCTGATGGCCGCGGGGGCGGCGGCGGGCGACGAGAAGAGCGCGCTCCTCGAGAAGATGGATGCCCGCGCGGCGCATTATGGAGACGTCTCGCGGAGGATCTGGGAATTCGCCGAGGTCGGGTACAAGGAGAACCGGAGCGCGGAGCTGCTGCAGTCGGAATTGCGCGCGGCCGGATTCACTCTGGCGGAGAGGGTCGCGGGCATTCCGACGGCGTTTACGGCCACGTGGGGGCAGGGCAAACCGGTGATCGGCATCATGGGCGAGTACGATGCCTTGCCCGGTCTTTCGCAGGAGGATGTGCCGGACCGCAAACCGCGCGTGGCCGGCGGGCCCGGGCATGGCTGCGGCCATAACCTGCTGGGGGCGGCGTCGCTGTTTGCCGCGGTGACCATTAAGGAGTGGATGGCGGAGAAGAAGATTCCCGGCACCATTCGTTTTTATGGCACGCCGGCGGAGGAAGGCGGAGGGGGCAAGCTGTACATGATTCGCGCGGGGGCGTTTCAGGACGTGGACGCGGTGCTGAGCTGGCATCCCGGCGATCAGAACGGCGCCTCGCTGAAGAGCTCGCTGGCGATCCTCTCGGGGAAGTTTCGTTTCTACGGGAAAGCGGCGCATGCGGCGGCGGCGCCGGATGCGGGGCGGTCGGCGCTCGATGGCCTCATGATCATGGCCAACGCGGTGGAGTTCCTGCGGGAGCATGTGCCGGACGCCACGCGGATTCACTACGTGGTCTCAAACGGCGGGGCGGCGCCCAACATCGTACCCGATTATTCCGAGCTGTTCCTGTACGCGCGCCATCCCAGCATGCCGGTGCTCGACACGATCTGGGAGCGCATCGTGAAGTGCGCGCAGGCGGGCGCGCTGGCCAGCGAGACGCGCATGGAGATGGAGTTGATCAGCAGCGAATACAACACTCTGCCGAACGACGCGCTAGCCGCGCTGGCGGACAAGGACATGCGGCTGGTGGGCGGCGTGACGTACACGCGGGAGGAGCAGGCGTTCGCCGAAACCATCCGGAAGACGCTGCCCGATCGCGCCCGGCAGATGGGGAGCCAGGAGCAGATCGAAGCCCCGACGGAAGGCGCGGGGCAAGCTTCCACCGATGCCGGCGACGTGAGCTGGACGGTTCCCATGGCGGCGTTGACCACGGCGACTTTCGTTCCGGGCGTGCCGGCGCATAGCTGGCAGGCGACGGCGTGCGCGGGCATGAGCATCGGCCGCAAGGGCATGGTGGCGGCCGCGAAATCGCTGGCGCTCATGGCGGTGGACCTGTACACGGACCCGCGACAGGTGGCGGCGGCGCGGGCCAGTTTTGAAAAGCGGCGCGCGGGGATGGAGTACCGATCGCGCGTGCCCGCGGATCACAAACCGCCGCTCGATTATCGCGACGGTAAATGACGGCTCCGGTGCCGGGCAAGGCAGGACGGGCGCTACTCGGGATTGCGGAGATAGCCGCCCTGGGCCATGCGCCTGGCGGCCAGGCGGTGCGCTTCATCGGACATGGCATGGACCCCGGTGGCATCGATCCAGCGGTTGAAGAAATTGAACAGCGCGCACACGGTGATGGCGTCGTAGAGGGCTTCGTCGGTCCAGCCGGCTTCGTGCAGCGCCTGGATGTCGGGCGGCCCGATTTGCGGGGAATCGCCATTCACCTTTTTGAGAAAAGCGAACAACTTCTTCTCCGCTAGGGAAAGCCGGGAGGTTTCGGCATCGGCGAGGACCTCCTGGACGAGGGCGGCATCGCCCAACAGTTCCGCCGCAACTGCGGCGTGGGCCTTGATTCAAAACGGGCACTGGTTGCGGGAGGAAGTGTACGCGGCGATGAGCTCGCGCAGGCCGGCGCTGAGGGGCGAAGGGCCGCGCATGACGCCTTGCGTGAAACGCTCCAGGTGCCTGGTCATCTCCGGCTTGAAGGCGAACAGGTGCCAGATTTGAGAGACGGGCGCGCCGGCCGCGCGGGTCATGCGAATCAGGTCGGCGTAACCGCCCTGGGCCGCGTCGTTGTTCTCGACGGACGGCAGAAACATGGGTTCCATACTAGGAGGATACTAGAAGCGTGCGCGCGGGGCGATCCCCAACCATCGGACTCTTGGCGGGGCTGGCCATTACCATCTCGGCGGTGACGGTGTATTCCTTCTACACCATCGGCCAACTGAGCAGCCTGCGCCAGCGCCAATCGCAGGTGATCGACCGGAACCGCGCGGATTCACTGCTTCTGCTGCGGATCCAAAACGATCTGAACTCCGCCGCGCTGGCGATGCGCGACATGCTGGACGCGACCGAGCCGTATCCATTGACCGCCTGGCGGGGGCAGTTCCAGCGCATGCGCGTGGACCTGGAGGACGCGGTGGAGCGCGAGCGAAGTTTTTCGCCGTCCGACCGCACGGCCGATCAGCGGCAATACCTGGCGCGCTCGGCGGCGCAATTCTGGGACGCGCTGGACCGCATTTTCGCGCTGGCGGAAAGCGACGAGGGGGAGGCGCGGGCGCGCATCCGCCTGTCGCTCGGGGCGCGGCAGGAGGCGCTCAGCACGCTGGTATCGCGTCTCCTGGTGCAGAACAACGAAAACGAGAAGCAGGTGGCGGTGGAGACGCAGGGTATTTATGCGCGCGCGGAACGGAATACGTATCTGTTCCTGGCGGCCATGCTGGTGGTGGTGCTGGTTACGAGCCTGTACCTGGTGCAATACAACCGGCGCATGTTCCACCAGGTAGCGGCCCTTTCGGAGCGGCGCAGCGAGCTGGCGCGGCAACTGATTTCGATCCAGGAAAACACCTTCCGGCACATCTCGCGGGAACTGCACGACGAATTCGGCCAGATTCTGACGGCCATCGGCGCCATGCTGCAGCGGGCCAGCCGGCGCGGCGCCGCGATGGAGGCTCCGTTGCGCGGGGAGCTGGAAGAAGTGCGGGAGATTGTGCAATCCACGCTGGACAAGGTGCGCGCGCTCTCGCAGGCGCTGCATCCGGTGATCCTGGAGGAAGCGGGGCTGGAGGCGGCGCTGAGCACGCACCTTCCCATTTTCGAAAAGCAGACGGGAATTGAAATCCGGTACCAGACGGACGGCACGGGGCAAGTGGACGGGAGCGTCGCGATCCACATCTACCGCGTATTGCAGGAAGCGCTGAACAATGTGGCGCGCCACTCGAAATCCACCCATGCCGCGGTGCGCTTGCGCTACCTGCGCGATGCGGTGGTGCTGGAAGTGGAGGACGACGGGGTGGGATTCGGCGCGGCGAAGGAGACGCACGGCATGGGCCTGGTCTCGATGCGCGAGCGCGCCGAGCTGGTGAACGGCCGGCTGGAACTTCTGGAACGGGGCGGAGGGGGCGCGCTGGTGCGGTTCACGGCGCCGTTGAGCACGGAGGAGGCGCATGCCGGAGTCTAAGATCTCGGTGCTGCTGGTAGACGATCACGCGCTGGTGCGCCGCGGCTTCCGCCGCATGCTGGAGGACGAGCCGGACATTTTCGTGGCGGGCGAGGCGGGCGACGGACAGGAAGCGGTGGATCGCGCCAAGGAGCTTCATCCCATGGTGGTGGTGATGGATTTCGCGCTGCCCAGCATGAACGGCGCGGTGGCCGCGCGGCGCATTTTGAAAGCGCTGCCGGAGACGGCGGTGCTGATTCTGAGCATGCACTCCGAGCCAAGCTATGTGCGCACGTGTCTGGACGCCGGAGCGCGCGGATATCTATTGAAGAACGCGGTGGATCTGGAGCTGGTGGAGGCGGTGCGGAAAGTGGCCGCGGGCGCGCAGGTGCTGGATCCGCGGCTGGGACGGCTGCCCGCCACGTCGGCGCGGGTCCCGGAGCTGACCACGCGGGAGCTGGAGGTGTTGCAATTGATCGTGCACGGGAAGTCCAACCGGGAGATCGCCACCGTCCTGGGGGTGAGCGCGAACACGGTGGCGGTGCACCGCGCCAATCTGATGCAGACGCTCGGCATTCACAACACCGCCGAGTTGGTGGTGTATGCCATTCGCAATGGCCTGGCGAGCATCACATGACGCGGCGAGGCTTCCTGCTGGGCGCGGCCGCGCTGCCGGCGGCGGCGGCATCCGATCCGGGATTCCGGCTGGTGGACGTCACCGGCGCGGCCGGCATCCGCTTCCAACACAACAGCGGCGCGTTCGGCGCGAAATATCTTCCCGAGACGATGGGCGCGGGTTGCGCGTTCCTGGATTATGACGCCGATGGCTGGCCGGATATTCTGCTGGTGAATGGCATGGACTGGCCCGGCCACCGGCGGCGGCGCAGCACGCTCGAACTGTATCGGAACAATCGCAACGGAACGTTTACCGACGTCACCCGCGAGGCCGGCCTGGCGGTGGAAATGTACGGCATGGGGGCGGCGATCGCGGACTACAACAACGACGGCTTTCCCGACATCCTGGTGACCGCGGTGGGCCAGAACCGGCTGTTCCAGAACACCGGCAAAGGCCACTTCCTGGAGGTCACCGAGCAAGCCGGCCTGGGCGGGCGGAGTTCCTTCAGCACGTCGGCGGTGTGGTTCGATTTCGATCGCGACGGCCATCTGGATCTGTTCGTCTGCAACTATGTGAAATGGTCGCCGGAACACGACATCTTTTGCAGCGTGGACGGCAGCCGCAAGTCTTTTTGCACGCCGGAGGCGTATCGCGGGTCGACGTGCTGGTTATTTCGCAACCGGGGCAACGGGACGTTCGAGGATGTGACGGCGGCGAGCGGGGTGTTCGACACCAGCTCGAAATCGCTGGGCGTGGCGCTGCTGGATTACGATGGCGACGGCTGGCCGGACCTGCTGGTGGCCAACGACACGCAGCCCAACAAGCTCTACCGCAACCGCCGCAACGGCACGTTCGAGGACGTGGCGGTGCACGCCGGGGTGGCGTTCAGCGAGGACGGCAAAGCGCGCGCGGGGATGGGAATCGACGTAGCCGATTTCGACAATTCCGGCGCGCCGGGCATCGCGATCACCAACTTCGATAACGAGATGATCGCGCTCTACCGGGCCGGCCGCGGCGGAGTCTACTCCGATATCGCGCTGCAGACCGGGGTGGGGCAGGCGTCGCGCAATACGCTCGGCTTCGGATGCATCTTTTTCGACGCCGATCTGGACGGGCGGCTGGACCTTTTGGCGGCCAATGGGCATATCGATGAGACGGTGCGCAACATCCACGGCAACGTGGGCTATGCGCAGCCGCCGCATCTGTTTCTCAACGAGGGCCGGGGCGGGTTCCGCGATGGGGCGCGGGAAGCGGGCGTGGAATTTGCCGCCCCCAAAGTGGCGCGCGGCGCGGCGTGTGGCGATTTCGATCGCGATGGCGACGTGGATTTGCTGATCACCACCAATCAGGGCCCGGCGCTGCTGTATCGCAACGATGTGAGGAACGGGCACCGGTCGGTCCGCCTGCGGCTGGTGGGCACCAAATCGAACCGCGACGGCGTGGGCGCGGTGGTGCGGTTGTGGACGCCGGAGGGCACGCAATCGAGGATGGTGAAGACGGGGTCGAGTTACCTGTCGCAATCGGAGCTGACCCTGACCTTTGGCATCGGCGGGCGGGAGAGGGCGGATCGGGTAGTAATCCAATGGCCGAGCAGCCGGGTGGAGGAGTATAAGAACGTGGCGGCGGGGGTTTACGATTGCGTGGAAGGGCAGGGGATCAAGCCGGGCCCCGGGGCGCGGTAGGGCGGGAACGCGCAGCTTATTTTTCCCGCAGTTGTTTGGCGCGCTCGAGCATCTTGCGGCCCTCCTCGGCGCGGCCGGCCTGCATGAGCGTCTGCCCCAGAATATAGTGGGCCGAAGCGTTCTGCGGGTCCATCTTGATGGCCTGGCGAAGCATGCCTTCGGCGTTGGCCAGCTCGTTTTTCTTCAGGTAGGCCTTGCCTAGCAGAATGTACGGCCCGCTGAAATCGGGGTTGAGCCAGACGGACCGCTGGAGAAGAGGGATGGCCCGATCCCAGTCCTCGCGGCGGGTGTAGGCGTCTCCCATTTTGTAGTACGCCATGGCGAAGTTCGGATTCACCGCCAGCTCGCGTTGAAATTCGGCGATGGCGCGATCGATCTCACCGCGATACACGGCCAGCTCGCCCAGCAGGTAGTGCGCCTGCGGTATGCGGGCGTCGAGTTCGAGCGCGCGATCGAGCTCCTTGACGGCGAACTCTTCAAACTCCTGCCGGACCATCATCTGCGCTGTGAGCAGGTGGGCCGCCGCCGAATCGGGCGCCACCCCGAACAGATTCGCAAACGCGGCCACGGCCTTGGCCGGCTGGCGCTGCTGGATGTAAGCGTTGCCGAGCATGTACCAGACTTCATTGGTGCGCATCCCAGCGGCCACGGCTTTTTCCAGCCACGCCATCGCTTCCGGCATGTGGGCCGAGAGATAGTAACTATGGCCGAGGAAAAAGGCCGATTGACGGTAACCGGCGCTGGAAGCCGCTTCGTTCTCCACCGCGCGGGTGAGCGCCTCAATGGCTTTAGGGTATTCGTGGAGGCGGTAATACAGCACGCCGGTGGCATGCGCCACTTCGGGCGCGTTGGCGTCCAATTGCGAGAGAACCTGCTGGGCTTGGGCGATCTGTCCGGCGTCCAAGAGGCGAATCGCTTCCTCGACCGAAGGCGGATTCTGGATCCAAAACGCCAGCAACCACGCGATGACCCACATAGGGCCAGTATAGAGGGAGCGGCCGCCGGGCAACAGGCCGTTCCATTGGCCCGGCAGGCGGGCCCGGCAGGCGGCACCGCCCAATGCCACTTAGTTTTTCCAAAGCAGCATTTCTAAAATAGTCGTGGTGCGGGCAATCTTGCCCGGGGTCCCCTGGGGACGCCTTTCAGGCGGCTGGCGCCGGGCGCCGGCTGAAAGCCGGCGGCAGCCACAATTGGCTGCCCCACAACTTTTGCAGCCTTCCCAGTCTTGGAAAAACTGAGCGGCATTGGGCGGCACCGCCTGCCCCACTACGACGATCTGCGGTTTTCACCGGTTGGCAGGCGACAGCGCCTGCCCCACCAGGGCGACCCGCGGCATTCACCGCTCCCTCACGGTCGCGGGTCTGAGAGTGCGCTTGCACCGGCTCTATCCGCCGGAGCGGGGATGGAGCGCAACCAGTTGGGTGGCCACCGGAACACCACCGGTGATCCTGATGCGGATGACGGCTTCGAACGGCAGGATGCCGCCGGAGCGCGACGTTCCGACCTTGGACAGCAGAACCTTGAGGTCCCGCTCGCGGCAGACATACTCGATGGCCGCCTGGGTTCCGATGGTGGTGGTTCCCGCCAGGATCAGCACCGACCGTCCGGAGTTCACTCCCGGAAC
>JADGNR010000245.1 GCA_017883415.1 Bryobacteraceae bacterium
GTGGGGCATGCTTCAGCTTGCCGCCGTCGACGCCCCCTATCGCTGCCATTCGCCGGCAGTCATCCGCCGAACCACCTTCACCAGATTGCGTATGTCCTCGCCGGGGTTGGCGGAAAGCAGCAGCAGGTCGGCGCGCTTTCCCGGCTGAATGGTTCCCCGCTGGTCCAGGTGCAGGGCCATCGCACCGTGGCGGGTGGCGGCCACAATCACGTCCAGGGGCGGGATGCCGGCGGCCACCAGCAGTTGCGTTTCGCGATAAAAATCGCCGCCCTCGGAAGCCACGGCGATCGGGACGCCGGCGGCGAAGAGGCGCCGGGTGTTGTGCCGGGCGATCTCACCGGAGGCGCCGGAGTTCCCCAGCGACGGCGCAAAGACGATGCGCAGGTCGCGCAGCCGCGCCACCAGCGCCGGATCGAGATCTTCCCGGTCGGCGATCATGCCCACGAAGCTGGTGGCGCCGGCGGCCACCAGAAGGTTCACGCCGGCTTCGGTGGAGACGTGGCCGGTGACCGCCAGCCCCGCCTCGCGCGCCGCCTCTCCCGCCACCCGGGCCACGGCCGGCTCCATCATCCCGAGGTGCAGCACGGCGGCTTTGCGCGCGGCCAGTTCCGCAATTCTGGCGCGCGCCTCTTCGGGCGTGGCCCACCGCAGGGGCGGATCGGCGCTCGGATAGACATCGATCAACCCCGGCACGATGTACTGGCCGGAGCCGTCGATCTTGGCGGCCTCGGCCGGGATCGTCGTGCCGGTGCGCGGGCCGGCCCATTGAATCACGCCGCCCGCCACCTCCACCACCGAATCGCTCACCGGCGGCCCGCCCGCGCCATCGATCAGCATCGCTCCCACGATGGCGATGGCGGGGCTCCGGTCGGCCGGCTTACACGCGCAGAGCCATAGCAGCAACAGGAGGGCGGCGGCGCGCGGCGGCATGAATCCCCATCATAGTCGAGCACGCACTCGGAGACTGGGGTACAATTTTGCTGATATGTCTCCTGAAAACTACCAAGCAATGGAACCGCAGCCCGCGGGACTGAGTGAGGTCTCGCGGTTGTCGGGTGTTTTCTTCGAGCCCACGAAGGCGTTTGCGGATATAGCCCAGCGGCCGAGCTGGGTGGTTCCTATGCTCCTCACGATCCTGGCGGGACTCATTTTCTGCGTGGCCGTGGGCCAGCGCATCGGCTGGAACAACGTCGCCCAGCAACAAATGGAAGCGCGCGTGGCCAAGATGACGCCGGAACAGCGCGATCAGGCCCAAAAGGGCCTGGAAATGTCGCAGAAGCTTACGCCCATCATCGCCTATGTGGCCGTCTTTCTCGGCGCCCCGATCGGCTATCTGATCAGTGCCGGCGTCCTCCTCGGCATTGTGTCCGGAATCATGTCCGCCCCCGTGAGATTCAAGCAGGTGTTCGCCATCATGTGCTATGCCGGCCTGCCTGGCCTCATATTCGCCGTGTTGGCGGTGGTAGTGATTTATATGAAGGCCAATCCCGCGGATTTCGACATTCAACATCCGCTGGCGTTCAATGCCGGCGCCTTCATGGACCCGCAGACCAGTTCCAAGTTCGTCTATACCATCGCCAGCGCGATCGACGTCTTCTCCATTTGGAAGATACTTCTGATCGCGGTCGGCCTCAAGGCCGCGGCCGGGAAGAAATTGTCCTTCGGCGGCGCGTTGACCGCGGTGGTAGCGCCGTGGGCGGTCCTGGTGCTGATCGGCGCTACCTTCGCCGGGATGTTCGGCTAAAGAGCCGCCGCCCGGCATGCGCAGGCGTCTCTACTACTGCGACCAGCACGCTATCCCGCTGCCTCCCGGCCACAAGTTCCCCGCGCAAAAGTACGCGCTGCTCCGCGGCCTGCTGGCAGCCGACGGGCTCTACGATCCGACGCCGGCTCCGCCGGCAGAGGCCGGAACCATCGAACTGGCGCACGATGGCGGATACGTCCGCGCGTTCCTGGCCGGCACGCTCGATCCCCGCATCATGAGGCGCATCGGGTTTCCCTGGTCCGCGCAACTGGTGCGGCGCACGCTGGCTTCGGTGGGAGGCACGCTGGCCGCGGCGGCCGATGCGCTCGCCGGCGGATTCGGCGGCAACCTCGCGGGCGGCACGCACCATGCGTTTCGCGGCGAAGGCGCGGGCTTTTGCATCTTCAACGATCTGGCCGTCGCCATCCTGTGGTTGCGCCGCGAACGGGGCGTCGGGCGCGCCGCGGTCATCGACCTGGACGTGCACCAGGGCGATGGCACGGCCAGCATCTTCCAAAACGACCGCGACGTGCTTACCCTGTCGCTCCACGGCGAAAACAATTTCCCGTTCCGCAAGCAGGCCAGCAGCATCGATATCGGACTCCGCGATGGCGCGGGGGATGAAGAGTACCTTGCGCGGCTACGCGAGGCGCTGCCCCTGGTCCTCCGGTTTCGCCCGGAGGTGGTGCTCTACCAGGCGGGGGTCGATGCCCTGGCCGGCGACCGGCTGGGCCGGCTCAACCTTTCGCCCGGCGGCCTCCTGGAGCGGGACCGGATGGTGTTCGAAATCACGAAATCTCACGGGATCCCTTTGATCGTGACCCTGGGGGGCGGTTACGCCGATCCGATCGCCCGCACCGCGGAAGCCCACGCCAATACTTTTCGCGCAGCCGCGGCAGTGTTCGACCGCCATGCAACCTTTCGCAGCAGTGTAACGTCTTACTGATGTACGGGACTTTACGAGTGGTTCCGCGGGATACTTGTAGGTTCCCTGCGGGCCAGCCGGCGGGCGTCTTCCTCCGAGCGCCCGCCGGTCTTTCTTCTGGCCCCCCCCAAACATCCGTAGTTTTCCCCTCCCCGATTGCGTGAATTACGCGCTTTTTATCTGATGTGCTCCGCCGTACCCTCGTCTGTGTAGGAGGAGCGAGACGATGGAAACCAGGAAGCAGGAGAAGAAATCAGTGCAACCCCGGCGGTGCTGCCTCAAAGGGGATTGCCCGACCTGCCTGGATAACGCGCGCTGGGAGCGTGTCTTCCGCGAAAAATTCGCGGACCCGTTCTACTACAGTAGGAAGCCTGGCCGGTCCGGTTCGCCGATCTCGGATTTCTAGATCTAGAAGAGCGTTCAGCGTTCAGCTTTCAGCGTTCAGCTTTCAGCTTTCAGCTTTCAGCTTTCAGCTTTCAGCTTTCAGCGTTCAGCTTTCAGCGTTCAGCTTTCAGCGTTCAGCTTTCAGCGTTCAGCTTGCCCGCTGGCAGTCTGATCGACGGCAGCTTTTCTTCCGCCCGCCGCCGTTACCGCATCCCACACAAATCCCCTCTCCCTGCTGCCGCCGCAGGCCCGCCCAGCTGAGAGCTGACCGCTGAAAGCTGAAAGCTGAAAGCCGATAGCTTCTTCCGCCCGCCCCGTTTCCGGATTACACTAACATCCATGCGAAAAATCTCCCTCTCCCTGCTGCTGGCCGCGGCGGGGGCTGTGGCCCAGACTGGCGCCGTGCCCGACAAGGAGGCCGCCGTCAAGGCCGACCTCGCCGGCCAGATCGACGCCATGAAGAAGCAGGCGCAAGTGATGGTCGACAGCGTTTTTAGCTTCGGAGAGCTCGGCTTTCAGGAATTCGAAACCTCCCAATACTTGAGCGGCATCCTGGAAAAAGCGGGCTTCCACATCGCGCGCGGCATCGCCGGCATCCCCACCGCGTGGGTCGCTTCCTGGGGCGAGGGCAAGCCCGTGATCTCGCTCGGGAGCGACATCGACGACATCCCGCGGGCTTCGCAAAAGCCCGGCGTGGGCTGGCACGAGCCGCTGATCGAAGGCGCGCCCGGCCACGGGGAGGGACACAATTCGGGAGTGCCGCTGAATATCATCGCCGCCCTCGCGGTGAAGAAGGTCATGGAGCGCGAGCATCTGAAGGGCACCATACGGCTATGGCCGGGAGTGGCCGAGGAGGAGATCGGCGCCAAAGCATTTTTCGTTCGCGCGGGCATGTTCCAGGATGTGGATGTGTGCCTGTTCGCGCACGTGGCCAACAACCTGGGCGTATCCTGGGGCCCAACCACGCAGAACGGCGTGGTGTCGGTGGAGTACCTGTTCAAGGGGGAGAGCGCGCACGCCGCGGGAGCCCCCTGGCGCGGGCGCAGCGCGCTCGACGCGGTGGAGTTGATGGATGTCGGCTGGAACTTCCGCCGCGAGCACCTGCGCCTGGCGCAGCGCTCGCATTACGTGATCACCAACGGCGGCGACCAGCCCAACGTGGTGCCTCCCGACGCCAGCGTCTGGTATTACTTCCGCGAGGCCGATTACGACCACATCATGGACATGTGGCGCATCGGCAATAACATGGCCAAGGCCGCCACCCTCATGACCGACACGGCCTACACCTCGCGCCTGCTGGGCAGCGCCTGGCCCGGCTACTTCAGCAAGCCGATCGCCGAAGCCATGAACGAGAACATCAAGAGGGTGGGATTGCCGCAGTGGTCGGAAGACGACCAGGCCCTGGCGAAAGGCCTGCAGCGCGAGCTGAAGGTGGAGGTGCGCGGCCTGAACACCAAGATTCCGGAGATGCGGCCGCCGCGCGTCCAGCAGGACAACTCGGGCGGCGATGGCGACGGACAGGGCGCCATGCCCACCGGCGGCGGTTCCGACGATATCGGCGATGTCTCCTGGAACGTCCCCACCGTCACCTTGCGCTACCCCTCCAATATCCCCGGCGGCCCCGGTCATAACTGGGCCAACGGCGTCTCCATGGCTACGCCTATCGCCCACAAGGGCGTGATCGCCGGCGCCAAGGTCCAGGCCATGACCATGCTCGACATCCTGCTCCACCCGGAATTGGTGAAGAATGCCTGGGACTACTTCCACGACGTGCAGACCAAGGACATGAAGTACCAAAGCTTCATCCGCGCCGGCGACCAGCCCGCCATCTGGCTCAATAAGAAAACCATGGAGGAGTACCGTCCGCGCATGAAGGCCCTGTATTACGACCCGTCGAAGTACGACACCTACCTGGAGCAGTTGGGCATCAAGTACCCGACCGTGCATCCGGCGCCCGCGTCCCCGGCTCCTGGCGAGGCCAAGTAGGCGCAGCCATGGCCGTCTACGTAATCGTCAATATTGCCGTCGACGACGCTGCCGCCTACGAGCCCTACAAAGCGCAGGTTCCCGCGCTCATCCGCAAGCACGGCGGCGAGTATCTGGTGCGGGGCGGAGAGTGCGAGGTTCTGGAGGGAGACTGGCGGCCGAGCCGCCTGGTGCTGTTTCGCTTCCCCGACATGCGCGCGGTGAAGGCGCTCTACAGCGATCCCGAGTACCAGCCCCTGATGGCGCTGCGCCAGCGGGTGGCGAAAACCGATTCGGTGGCGGTGGAAGGCGTGTAAAGGCGCTTGCATCCCGGCGCATTCGGATGTATTCAATATAAGGAGGTCCTGATGTCTACAAAACGATTACTGACGATCGCGGCGGTCGTGGCCTGCGCCGCGGCTTGTTCCTTCGCAGGCACGATCAGCTCCATTGTGGTGTACGGGGACAGCCTCTCCGACAACGGCAATCTTTTTGCGGCCACCGGATCCTTACAGCCCCCGTCGCCGCCCTATTTCCAGGGCCGATTTTCGAACGGGCCGGTGACGGTCGAGCAACTGGCCGCGAATCTAGGAGTTCCGCTGGTCGATTTCGCGTTCGCCGGCGCCACAACCGGCATTGGCAACACCGGCGATGGCGGCTCGCCCGGTGCGTTCGGCGCCTTGGGTCTCCCCGGGATGCTTACCGAGTTTAGCCAAACCAAAGCATCTCTCGGTCCTTTCACGGGAGGTCTGTTTGTGGTTTGGGGAGGGCCAAACGACTTCATATCCAATCCCGATCCCTCAGCCATCGGGCCGGCGATCACGAACCTGTTGACCATCATCGGGGGCCTCGAGGCCCTGGGCGCCACGGACATCCTGGTGCCGGGGATGCCCGATCTCGGCTTGACCCCGCGCTTCCGGGCGCAAGGCGCGGTGATCGCAGGGGGCGCTACGGCGCTCACCGATGCCTTCAACGCGACCCTGCGGGCGAACCTGCCGCCGGGTGTGACGTTTTTCGACTCGGCCGCGCTGTTGCGCGCGGTGGTGGCCAATCCGGGGGCTTTCGGATTCACCGATGTGACCGACGCTTGCCTCAACCCGGTGACGTCGACGATCTGCGCCAACCCCAACCAGTTTCTGTTCTGGGACGACCTGCATCCCACCACCGCCGCCGACGCCATCGTCGCCGCGGATTTCCAGGCGGCGGTGCCGGAGCCGTCAACCATGCTTCTGGCGTTTGCCGGCTTGGGCGCCCTGCTGCTGGTGCGCCGGAAAGTGGGGTAGGCCTCCGGGCCTGCCCACGCGCCGAAGGCGCGCGCCGCGTTACTCCTCCGCCACCGCCACGACCTTGCCTGCTTCCGTGACCGGCGCTTCACGGGAGGAATCCTCCTGAGCCGGACCCGCTTGCCTCTCAGCATTGTCCGAGTCGCGCGTGATCCGGGAGCAGTCCGGAATCCTGAACTGTCGTTGTTGGCGCCAAGGGATTCCCGACAGTAATGTGGGCCGACCCTCCCAACCTCAAAGCCATCCCAATTGGTCGACGCATGCCGGCCTATCGTTCCTGATCGTGAGGCCGATGCGCAGACGGGACAATGGGGCAACGGCTATATGTGCGGCCGTACCCGAAATCGTCAATGGACAACGGCGCTGGGCCGTGCAGCGGGAAGCCGCCACGGCATTAGCATCGGAACCTCTGCCTGGTAGCGTCGGTATGCGTCACCGTACTGAACGATTAAGTCCCGCTCCTCCCAGCGTGCACCGAGAACGATCCAAATGGTGAACAAAGCGTTCAAGAGCAGCCGGTCGCCGGAGATCACCGGCGAGGCCCAGAGCATCACCACGACCAGGAAATAGAACGGATGACGAACCCATCGGTAGGGGCCACTCACGGCGAGCGGAACCGGAGGGCGGCTGCGGTGACGGAAGCGCGCCAGCACGTCGCCGGTACCGAACGCGTCAAACCCCTCGATCGAGATGAACGCCCATACGAAGCTGAGGAGCGCCAATAGAGAGACGGCGCGGAGAAGCAGGTTCAGAAAACCGACCAGTATCAACGGCGTCACGTCCACCGGTTGCCACAGCACGCACAGCAGCGCCAGCGCGAAGGCCGACGCGAATGTGTACAACGCCCGACTCAGCCAACTCGGGATCCACTGCTCGGACCACTTGCGAAACGAACGGCGCACCATCCCGCTGTGCTGTATGAAGAAGATGAGGCAGAGCGCCGCATCGAAAAACGCCGCCGCCAACGGGCTCAACCCGAACTGGAAGATGCCCAGGCCCATACCGCCAAGGAACCTGCCGAAGACGACGAAAGAACCCACACCGGTGAGGACGGTCAGGCTCATAAACGCATAAACCAGAACCTCGGAGAACTTGTCATTCCACATGGTTGCTACCTCGCCCGTGAAGACGGGAGTCGCGCCGGAATCGATACACTTTGTCGGACCTGTGTATCCTTTTCCGACCACCTTCCGTCTTCACGGCAGGAGCCAAAAGGTGTCAAGCGAACCAGTCATCGATCCCAAGATCAAGGTATTGATCGCGCTCGGGGCCTCCGTTGCCGCCGGGTGCCAGCCCTGCACGGAATTTCAGGTCAAAGCCGCGCGCGAGTCCGGCGCCTGTGAACAAGGCATCCAGTTTGCCGTGGAGGCGGCCCTCGCCGTGAGGCAGGCAGCCACCCGCGGCATCGATCGCTGGAGCGAACGCTGTCAGGGCGCCCGGCCGGAACTCGATGCTGCCTTTCGGGCCAATAAGCAGCTATTGGCGGAACTGATATCGGTCGCGTCGGCCATCTGCGTTCAATCCGTCCCGGACCTGGTGTTGCACCTTGCTGAGGCCTGTCGCTTGGGGGCAACACCGGAGATGTTACGGGCTACGGTGGGAATCGCCAGATCCGTCCACAACGCGGCCATGGAGCAGATCGAAGCGGTGCTGGCGGGCGAGAACGCCAACTTCACGTCCACGCCGAATGCCGACACTCTCTGTGGAACTGCTCAGGGATGCGGCTGCAGATGACGGTCGCGGAAACCGGGCCTTGCGTCCTCGCGATGGAGGCGGGAAGATCGTTTCAGAGCATCGTCAAGGAGAGCGGAATCATGTCCTCGATCGGCCGGGACACACACGGCGTTGATTTCAATACCGTGTACTCCGCTTTCTATCCTAGAATCCTTCGATACCTCGCGCGACTGGTTGGTCCCGATGAAGCCGAAGACGTCTCGCAGGAAGTTTTCATCAAGATCAGCCGCTCTCTCGGCGACTATCGCGGTGAAGGAATTTCTTCGTGGGTATATCGCATCGCCACGAACGCCGCGATGGACAGAAGGCGGCGCGCCAGTCCGATCGCGATTCCGGCGGAAGAGGAGTCAATGGCGCCCGATTCCGCCGAGACTGCAGAACAGCGTCTGATACGCGGCGAGATGAACGAGTGCGTTCGCGGCCTCATCGATGAACTGCCGGACACGTATCGCGCTGTCTTGATCCTGAGCGAGATCGAAGGGCTTGCCGATGCCGAGATAGCGAGTGTCGTCGGAGCGACGCTCGAAACGGTCAAGATCAGGCTGCACCGCGCCCGGCGCCGGCTTCGCGAGGCGCTCGTCGACCGCTGC
>JADGNR010000541.1 GCA_017883415.1 Bryobacteraceae bacterium
CGGGCAAGCCGCCAGGCGCTCTGCTGGTTGGCCTGCCATCCGAAGCGCTGCTAGGCGCGAAGGATGGTGGGCCAGGGAGGATTTGAACCTCCGACCTCACGCTTATCAAGCGCGCGCTCTAACCAGCTGAGCTACTAGCCCGTATCGGGCAGACGAAGCGACGGATACACCCGGTCTTTCGACCAGGCTCCGTCTCGCCAAGTACCATCAAAGGAAAGGGATACGACAGCGGCAGCGACCACGGCTTGAGAACCGCAGCTCTGTAGAGTGTTAAGTAAAGACCGGAATTGCTTCCAATCTTCCTTAGAAAGGAGGTGATCCAGCCGCAGGTTCCCCTACGGCTACCTTGTTACGACTTCGCCCCAGTCATTGATCCTACCGTGGCTGGCTGCCTCCTTGCGGTTAGCGCACCATCTTCGGGTAGAACCAACTCCCATGGCGTGACGGGCGGTGTGTACAAGGCCCGGGAACGTATTCACCGCGGCATGCTGATCCGCGATTACTAGCGATTCCACCTTCATGCACTCGAGTTGCAGAGTGCAATCCGAACTGGGACGGCTTTTTGGGATCGGCTCCGGGTCGCCCCTTCGCATCCCACTGTCACCGCCATTGTAGCACGTGTGTAGCCCAGCCCGTAAGGGCCATGAGGACTTGACGTCATCCCCACCTTCCTCCGGCTTGTCACCGGCAGTTTCTCCAAAGTGCCCAGCATTACCTGATGGCAACTGGAGACGAGGGTTGCGCTCGTTGCGGGACTTAACCCAACATCTCACGACACGAGCTGACGACAGCCATGCAGCACCTGTGCTGACTCCGGCCGAACCGAAGGTACGATCTCTCGTACCGGCGAGTCACATGTCAAGGGCTGGTAAGGTTCTGCGCGTTGCGTCGAATTGAACCACATGCTCCACCGCTTGTGCGGGCCCCCGTCAATTCCTTTGAGTTTCAACCTTGCGGCCGTACTCCCCAGGCGGGGTGCTTAACGCGTTAGCTGCGACACTGACGAGCAAGCTCGCCAACGTCTAGCACCCATCGTTTACGGCGTGGACTACCAGGGTATCTAATCCTGTTTGCTCCCCACGCTTTCGAGTCTTAGTGTCAGAAACCGTCCAGATAGCCGCCTTCGCCACTGGTGTTCTTCCCAATCTCTACGTATTTCACCACTACACTGGGAATTCCACTATCCTCTCCGGTCCTCTAGCCGCCCAGTCCTGAATGCATTTCTTGAGTTGAGCTCAAGGCTTTCACATCCAACTTGGACAACCACCTACACTCGCTTTACGCCCAGTAATTCCGAACAACGCTAGCCCCCTTCGTCTTACCGCGGCTGCTGGCACGAAGTTAGCCGGGGCTTATTCTGCGGGTACCGTCATCATCGTCCCCGCCAAAAGAGCTTTACAACCCTAAGGCCTTCATCACTCACGCGGCATTGCTGGATCAGGGTTGCCCCCATTGTCCAATATTCCCCACTGCTGCCTCCCGTAGGAGTCTGGGCCGTGTCTCAGTCCCAGTGTGGCTGATCGTCCTCTCAGACCAGCTAACGATCGTCGCCTTGGTGAGCCATTACCTCACCAACTAGCTAATCGTACGCGGACTCATCTTTTGGCGATAAATCTTTATCCCGAAGGAACCATCCGGTATTAGCCCCAGTTTCCCGGGGTTATTCCGAACCAAAAGGCAGATATCCACGCGTTACTCACCCGTGCGCCACTCGTGTATTGCTACACGCGTTCGACTTGCATGTGTTAAGCCTGCCGCCAGCGTTCGTTCTGAGCCAGGATCAAACTCTCAAGTTTAACGTGCTCCCCTACCCCCTCTTGCGAAGTGGAGAGGAGCGAGATCCCGTCACTAGATTACCGTCCGACTTGCGTCGGACTTCGAACTAGCGACGGCAGAAACCTTCACGCTCCTGAAGCGCAAACGTCCGCCGCCGCTGGCGTATCCCTTTCCAAACAGACAATGCATAGAGCGCACGACCCGGGGGTCGAGACCTTGAGCGGAACCGGTAACCGTTTAGGGTCGCAAAACCCTTCGCCGCAATTACGCGCGACGTTTCTGGTACACCCCGTTCGCCGTGGGAGCCGCGCTTATATGGGGGGGCCTTTGGGGTGTCAAACGGTAAATTGCAGATGTCTTACGGGCTATCGAGCAGGCCCTAAATGCCTGTCAAACCTATTGTATTGTTGTGGCCCTGCCGGCTTTCCGGCATCAATATGTAGCTATCCTCAATAACCCACCGCTGGGGACAAAATCCCCGGAACGGCGGCCAACCCAAGCCGAGGCCCGGATCTACCGGGCCCATATAGGTCAATGGTCATGACGGATTTCCCCTCTCCGTCGGGCCGGTCGAAAACTGCCAAAAGCATGGCTTTTGGGCTGTTTCGTCCTGTCCTGTTCGCCATCGGCGCCATCGCCCTCGCCCTGGGCGGCCTGGTGCTGACGCACCGCTCGAATCCCGAGATCGCGGCCCTGCCGACAGCGCCGCCGGAGCCCGCGCCGCCCGCCTCGTCCCCGCCCGCCGTACCACCGCCCGTTGCCTTGGCCGATCCCGAGCCGGCGCCACCGGTTTCCTCGGCCGAACTCAAAGGCTTCCAGATGAAGCCCACGGATCAGATTGCCGAGCCCGAGCCGCCGGCGAGCGATCGCTACGAACTCACCCTGCGTCTCGAGCGCGGCGACACGATCGAGAAGATGCTGGCCGACATCGACGTGCCGGAAGCCGATCGCAAGCAGATCGCGGAGAAGCTGCAGGGGCTTCTCAAGAAAAGGAAGCTGGCCACGGGCGAGACCATCGAGCTTCTGATGCAGACGGTGCCCGATCAGCCGGACGCGCCGCGCGTGCTGTCGTTTTCGGTGCGGCCGCAACCGGAACGCGAATTCATCATCACGCGGCAGGACGACGGGACGTACGCCTCCGAGGAGAAGATCTACAAGGTGAGCCCGCGCATCGTGCGCGTCGAAGGCGAGCGCGCAGGCTCGCTCGAGCAGAGCGGCATGCGCGCGGGCGCGCCATCGCCGGCGATGACCGAATTCGTCCGCGCGCTCTCCTACGACGTCGACTTCCAGCGCGAGTTGAAGCAAGGCCAGAAATTCACCGTGCTGCTCGAGCAGCTCGTCACCAGCGACGGCCGCGTCACCCATCCCGGCCGGCTTCTGGCGGGCGAGCTGCGGCTGCTCAAGCGCACCGTGACGGTGATCCGCTTCCGGCCGCAGAACGGCGCCGAGGGCTTCTACAGCCCCCAGGGCGAAAGCGTCGTGCGGTCCTTCCTGCGCACGCCCATGGATGCCTCCAAGATCACGTCCCACTTCGGCATGCGCGAGCATCCCATCCTGGGCTTCAGCGCGCTGCACGCCGGCGTCGACTTCGCAGCACCGAGCGGCACGCCGATCCTGGCGGCGGGCAACGGCAAGGTCGT
>JADGNR010000542.1 GCA_017883415.1 Bryobacteraceae bacterium
CCCCGCGCCCGTGCCCCGCATGCCCCGATGCGCCCCCGCGCCTGGCGTGCCCCGCCGCGCCCCGTGCCTCGCATGCCCCGCCGCGCCCCGCGCCTCGCATGCCCCGCCGCGCCCCGCGCCTCGCATGCCGCGCTGCGCCCCGTGCCCCGCATGCCGCGCTGCGCCCCGCGCCTCGCATGCCCCGCGCCTCGCATTGCCCGGCGCTCTCCACACCCGCCCGCAGAAGCTGTTTTGTGATCCTATTAACCACGCATTCGTAACCCCAACACACAGCATATAGATAAAGTTCTTGACGTTATACTATATGTTGGGGCACTATTACAAAGGCGTTTCTAGGGACGCTGGCAGCCCAGAGGAGGATGTTCATGGGGCAGACGGCCGTGGTTTTGAGTGCGAAAATGGAAGCATTGAAGAGCAAAGCAAAGAAAACAAGGGTCGGGATTTCATTCCCGCGCTATTTTACCTCCCGGCTTCAGCCGGGAAAGACTCCTTACGACGAGATCCAGTGGGAAACCCGCACGGCCTCGATCGGCAACGATAAAGGCTCTGTTATCTTCGAACAGCGCGATATCGAAGTGCCTGTGGACTGGTCCCAGACGGCCACCAATATCGTGGCCAGCAAGTACTTCTACGGCAAAGCCGGGTCGCCGGAGCGCGAGACCTCGGTGGCCCAACTGGTCGAGCGCGTGGTGGATACCATCGCCGAATGGGGCAAGAAGGACGGCTATTTCAAAACTACCCAGGACGGCGAGAACTTCCGCTACGAACTCGCCCACCTGATGCTCACGCAAAAGGCCTGTTTCAATTCGCCGGTGTGGTTCAACGTGGGCGTGAAGGAAGCCCGCGGCTACGGCTGGATCTACGACGAGAAGGCGGACAAGGTCGCCAAGCTGGAGAGCGGCGTGCTGCGCCCGCAGTGCTCGGCCTGTTTCATCGTTTCGGTGAAGGATTCGCTGGAATCGATCCTCGACCTGGCGAAGACCGAAGGCATGCTCTTCAAATGGGGCTCGGGCACCGGTTCGAACCTCTCCGCGCTGCGCGAAGAGGACGCCGTGCTGTCGGGCGGCGGGCGCGCCAGCGGGCCACTCTCCTTTATGAAAGGTTTCGACGCCTTCGCCGGGGTGATCAAATCGGGCGGCAAAACACGCCGCGCGGCCAAGATGGTGATCCTCAACGTGGACCATCCCGACATCGAACAGTTCATCTGGTGCAAAGCGAAGGAGGAGAAGAAGGCGTACACGCTGGTGGAGGCGGGCTACGATTCGTCGCTCGACGGCGAGGCCTACAGCTCGATTTTCTTCCAGAACGCCAACAACAGCGTGCGCGCGACCGACGATTTTATGGACGCGGTGACTCGCGATGGCGACTGGTGGACCAAGGCGGTGGCCACTGGCCAGCCGGCCGATCGCTACAAGGCGCGCGACCTCATGCGCCAGATCGCCGAGGCCACCCACCAGTGCGGCGACCCGGGCATGCAGTTCGACACCACCGTGAACCGCTGGCACCCGTGCAAGAACACGGCGCGGATCAACGCCTCCAACCCTTGCTCGGAGTACATGTTCCTGGACGATTCGGCCTGCAATCTTTCGTCCCTGAACCTGATGAAGTACGTCGGGCCGGACGGGCAGTTCGACGTGGAAGCGTTCCGGCACGCAGTGGACACCATGATTCTGGCGCAGGAAATCATCGTCGACAACGCCAGCTACCCCACGCAGCAGATCGGCGAGAATTCGCACGGCTACCGCCCGCTGGGCCTCGGTTTCGCCAACCTGGGCGCGCTGCTCATGTCCATGGGTGTGCCCTACGATAGCGACCAGGGCCGCGACTACGCCGGCGCCATCACGGCGGTGATGTGCGGGCAGGCGTACCTGACCAGCTCGCGGATCGCCGAAGCCATCGGCCCCTTCGCGGGGTATGCGGTGAACGAGCAGCCGTTCCTGGAAGTGATCCGCATGCACCGCGACTCGGTGGACCGCATCCACGGGCACAACATTCCGGCGGCGCTCCATCGCGGCGCGCGCGAGTGCTGGGACGAAGCGTACGAATCGGGGCGCCGCTCCGGTTACCGCAATGCGCAGGTCACGGTGATCGCCCCCACCGGCACCATCGGGTTCATGATGGACTGCGACACCACCGGCATCGAGCCCGACCTGGCGCTCATCAAGTACAAGAAGCTGGTGGGCGGCGGGGTGATCAAGATCGTCAACAACACCGTGCCGGCCGCGCTGATCAAGCTGGGGTACTCGCCGGCGCAGGTGGAGCAGATCGTCAGCCACATCGACGCCACGGGCACGATTGAAGGCGCGCCCAACCTGAAGCCCGAGCACTTACCGGTGTTCGATTGCAGTTTCCGCCCGCAGAACGGCGTGCGCTCCATCCACTATATGGGCCACGTGCGCATGATGGCGGCGGTGCAGCCGTTTATTTCGGGCGCGATTTCGAAGACCATCAACATGCCCGAGGAATGCTCGGTGGAGGAGATCGTTAGTGCCTATACCGAGAGCTGGAAACTGGGGCTGAAGGCGGTGGCCATTTACCGCGACAACTCGAAGCAGGTGCAGCCGCTCAGCTCGGGCTCGGGCAAGGGCGAAAAGAAAGCCGGCACGCTGGCGCCCTCGGGCATGGCCGGAACAACGGTCGCGGCGCCGGTGGAGAAGGTAGTCTACCGCCCGGTGCGCCGCAAGCTGCCCGACGAGCGCCGCTCCATCACCCACAAATTCTCAATCGGCGGCCACGAGGGCTACATCACGGTGGGGATGTACGACGACGGAGCGCCGGGCGAGATCTTCATCACCATGGCCAAGGAAGGCTCCACCATCTCCGGGCTGATGGATGCCTTCGCCACCGCGGTCAGCTTCAACCTGCAATACGGCGTGCCCTTCAAGTTCCTGGTGGACAAGTTCGCGCACGTGCGGTTCGAGCCCAGCGGGTGGACCGGCAACCAGCAGATCCCCTACGCGAAATCGATCATGGATTACATATTCCGCTGGCTGGGCGCAAAGTTTCTGGGCCCCGAGTACGCCGTATCGGAAGCGGGTGAGACCATGACCCTGCGCCCCACCGAGCCCGAGGCGCAGCAGGAATTGCCCTTCGTGCCCATGACCTCCGACGCCCCGCTCTGTGCCGAGTGCGGCTCCATCATGACGAGAAACGGAAGCTGCTACAAGTGCGGGAATTGCGGGGGAACCAGCGGGTGTAGCTAGGGGGAGAACACGCGGCCGTGGAGTTTTGGGAGGCTACTCGTCACATCAAAGGCACTGCGGAGTCAACCTGGAGGCTGGGTCTTGAACGTGATCGGTTGGCTATTGGTTGTGGTGGGGGCACTTATTCTTATAGGTGCCCTTTGCTTGCCGTTTTGCATTCCTCAGGCCTCTGAATGGTTGGCGAAACAGCTATCGCCCACGGTTTCTCTGCTG
>JADGNR010000246.1 GCA_017883415.1 Bryobacteraceae bacterium
TGAAGTTGAAAAAAGGTTGCTCGCTCGCCGAGAGGCAACTCGTTCCGGAACCACGTTGGGGCACCAAAAACACCTGGCCAGGGGGTACAAGTCTCCATCAAAAACGTGGGACAACGTTCGTAAGGCGGCCATAAGGAACCGGTTCCTGCAGTCCCGGCACAGTCTAATGTGCCGCACAGTACACAGCAATTTGAAGAGAATCATAAGTCCCCGACCCTCAATCCCGCCAGTTGCTTCGTAGCGTCCCCTGATTACCCGGCCGCAGCTCGCCATCCGCCACACGTCTCTTCCAGCGTTCGCGCCAACGCCAATGCCACATCCTCGCGCCACGGCCGCGCCGCAACTTGCACACCGATGGGCAGCCCTTCCGCCGACTCGCCGCAGCGCACCACCGCCGCCGGCCAGCCCGTCACGTTGTACGTCATGGTGTAACTGAAGCCCCGGAAATTTCCCTCGTCCGTCGACGTGCCGTGCGGCAGCGCAGGCGTGGCGCACACCGGCGACAGAATCGCATCGTAGTTCCGCAGAAACGCGAACATGCCGGCCCGGAACTGGTCGAGACACCCCCAATACTCCGCGAACCCGCCCACCGATGTGCGGTACGCCTCCAGCTTTCTCAGCCATCCTTCCAGCAGTGGATGCGTTTCCGTGCTGCCGATCGCCGCCAGGTAGGCGCGCAACCCGTCGCCGCCGTCGGGCCCGATCAGCTTCATCTCCAGGTCGTAGCTCTGCTCGACGCCCGGTGGCCTGCACTCCGCCACCGCGACTCCCTCCGCCGCCAGCGCCCGCGCGGCGCGCCGCACCACGTCGGCCGTCTCCGCATCCGGCGCGGCAATTCCGTTGTCGATGTAAAACGCCACTCGCACATCCCGCGGCGAAACCTGCGCCGGGTCCCGGTAGGGCATCTCCACCACACTAGGATCCTCGCCGTCCGCGCCCGCGAGCACCGGCATCAGCGCGCACAGGTCTTCCACCCGCCGCGCCATCGGCCCGATCTGCCACAGCGCCTCGATCCAGCCGCCCGCCGGCGGCACGTGCCCCGTACGCGGCAGGCGGCCCGAGGTCGGCTTGATGCTCGCGATTCCGCAGAAGTGCGCCGGCAGGCGCACGCTGCCGGCCGCGTCGCTGCCCAAACCGAAGGGCGATCCGCACGCGGCAATCAGCGCCGCCTCGCCCCCGCTCGAGCCTCCCGAGGTCCGCGCAACGTCGTACGGATTGTTCGTGCGCCCGTGCATCAGGTTGTCGCTTTCGAAGGCGAACAGCAGATCGGGCAGATTGGTCCTGGCAATGGGGATGGCGCCCGCCGCGCGCAGCCGCGCCACCAGCGTGGCGTCGCGCTGCGAGGGAGGCGCATGGCGCAGCCCGATCGTCCCCGCGGTCACCACGGCGCCCGCCACGGCAATCGAGTCCTTGACCGAAAACGGGACGCCGTCAAGCGGCCCCAGCCCCGCGCCCTCCCTCCTCCGCTGGTCCGCCCTTTCCGCTGCGCCGAGCGCGGAGCCCCGGAGCACCTCCACCACCGCATTCAGCGCCGGATTCACCTGGTCGATGCGCGCCAGGTGCGCCTTCACCAGCTCCACCGAAGAGATCGCGCCCTCGCGGATCAGCCGCCCCTGCGCCACGCCGGAAAGCGCCAGCAGGCCCGTCATGGCTCTTTGATCGTGAGGTGTTGGTTGGCCGCCACGTTGCTCAGCTTCTGCTTCGTCCCGCTGGGCCATTCGATTTCGATCGCGCTCGCGGCCGCGTCCTTCCCCAGCCCGAAGGTCAGCGCCAGGTCGCTCGCCGAGCAATAGCTCGACCCGCTGTGCACCATCTGCCACTGCGTCCCGCCCGCGCTCGTCACCCGCGCCACCGCGCCCACCGCGCTGCGGTTGCTCTTCGTGCCCACCAGTTTCAGTTGCAGCCAGTGGTTGCGGTTCCCGCCATCGTTGCGATACAGGTACGCCGGCCCGTTGTTGGTCGTGAACAGCACGTCCAGATCGCCGTCGCGGTCGAAATCGCCGTATGCCACGCCGCGCGCCACCATCGCGCTCGTGAATGCGCCGTTCACCTGGTCGAATTTGCCGCCCCCGGCGTTGTGCAGCAGCAGCGGCAGTTCCCGGTACTGGATCTTCGGTTGCACGCGCCCGATCTCTTCCTCGATGTGCCCGTTGGCGGCCAGAATATCGGGGTGCCCGTCCAGGTCGTAGTCGAAAAAGAACAGGCCGAAGGTCAGCGTCAGCAGGCTGGCGCGGCCCACGGTCGACCGCGGCGCCTCGTCTACGAACAGGCCCTTGCCTTCGTTGTGGTAGAGCCCCAGCATCTGGTTCGAGAAGTTGCCCACAATCAGGTGCGGCCGCCCGGAGCGGTCGTAATCGCCCGCATCCACGCCCATCGCGCCGCGCGCCACGCCGTCCTCGCCGAACGCCACACCGGCGGCCAGGCCCTCCTCCTGGAAGCGGCCGTTCTGCAAATTGCGGTACAGCTTGTTGGGCTGCGTGTCGTTGGCCACGAAGATATCCGGCCACCCGTCGCTGTTGTAATCGAACACCACCACGCCCAGCGACTTGCTGGTCGGGTCGCCCACCCCCGCCTTCTCCGTCACGTCCTCGAACTTGCCGCCGCCCAGATTGTGATACAGCTTCGCCGAAGTGCCTTTGTACGATTCCGGCGTGCAGTACGATTTGGTCGAGCCGTCGAGCGAGCACCACAGGTCGCCTTCCGCGGTCCACTGGACGTAGTTCGCCACGAACAAATCGAGCTTGCCGTCGCGGTCGTAATCGAGCCACGCGCTTCCCGAGCTGAAGGCGGCGTTGTGGATTCCGGAGTCGCGCGTTACATCGCGGAAGTGCCCGCCGCCCTCGTTGTGGAACAGATGGTCGCCGCCGAGCGCCGTGATGTAGACGTCGTCGCGGCCGTCGTTGTCATAGTCCGCTACCGCCACTCCCACGCCGTAGATTTCGATGTCGAGCCCGCTCCCGCGCGTGATGTCGGTGAACGTGCCGTCGTGATTGTTGCGATACAGCGCCGCCGTCGTGTGCCGCGCGCCCGGTTTCCAATCCTTGCCGTTCACCAGCAGAATGTCGAGCCAGCCATCGCCATCGGCGTCGAAAAACGCGCAGCCGGAGCCCATCGTCTCCGGCAGCCATTTCTTGCCCGCCCGCCCCGAATTGTGGACGAAGTGAATGCCCGCGGCCGCGGTGACGTCCGTGAACCGCACCGGCTCATCGGCCGCGGGCACCGGATAAATCGCCGCCGCGGCCAGTAACAGCATCAGAAACGTGATCGTGAATCGGCTGCCTCTCATTGTTATCCTCGGGGCTCAATAGCCGCGGCCGGGCGGTGAGCGCTTGCGACGCCTCGTCCGCCTTGAACCGCAGAAAGAGCTTCTCCTCCCGCCCGGCTTGCTCCAGTTGCCCCAGCCCGCGGTAGCACAGCATCAGGTTGTAGTGCGCCTGCACGTCTTCCGGGTCCACCGCCAGCGTTTGCCCGAACTCGCGCACCGCCTCCGCGTACCGGCGCTCCAAAAACAAAATCCGGCCGATCTGGTTTGTGGTCACGCGGTCGCGCGGATATTGACGCTCGGTCTCCCGCAGGTTGCCGAGCGCGCCGTCGTAATCGCCCGCCGCTTTCTGAATCATGGCCAGAAAGAAGTGCCCGCGCGCCAGCTCCGGCTGCAACGCGAGCGCCTTGGCGACGAACGGGCGCGCCGCCTCGGTCTCGCCCTCCTGAATCAGGGCGCGCGCCACATTCAGCCAGCCGTCGGCATATTGCGGTTCGGCCTCGGTCACGCGGCGGAACGCGTACTCCGCCCCTTTGAGATCGCCCTGGAGCAACAGGCCGATGCCCCAATCGTTCCAGCGCTCGCGATCCTGTTTGCGCACCACCGGCGCCCAATTCGGCTCGCCCAGTTCGATCTTCGCCGTGGCGTGCGCCAGCGTCACGATGGGCAGCACCGGCACCGGCGCGGAATCGTACGAGTATTCGCGGCTGTCGAAGTTCAGCCCCGCGGGCCCAGGCTTGGCCACACCCGCAAAAGCGAATCGCGTGTAGGCGTAGGCGAACTTGCGGTAGTTCAATTTGGTTTCGAGCGTGACGGGCCCCACCGCGTCGCGCGGAATCGCCAGCCGGAAATGCACCGTATCGGCCGCGCCCGGAGGGATCAGCCGCACGTAGAGCACGCTGCGCGTCTGCCACGCGTTGCGCTTGTTGATGGGGTTGCCTGCGCCATCGATCTGGTACGAGCGGTAGAAGTGCGCGCCCGCCTCCACCGGCCCGCGCCCGCCGTCGTCCACCCGGCCGCTCCACGCCAGCACCGCGCCGCGGGCGTCGCGCGCCTGAAATTCCAGCCACACGTCGTAGCCATCCACCGTGCCCGCCGGGAAAAAATGGCCGATCTTGCGCGTGCGCACCACCGCGTCCACGCGCACGGTCGCGCCGGGCTGAAAGCGCACGCCGGGCGCATCGATGGGCGCGGCCAGGCGTCCCACTTCCCGGATCACCGCCGGCCCCGACTGCTCGGCCTCCTCGCCCACCGCGAAGGTCGAAGCCAGCGCGGGCGCATCGGTAGCGCGCCGCCGCATCTCCGTCTGCCCCTTGGCCTCCTCCACCGGCGTGGCCGCGAACAGGTCCACGGTGATGAAGCCGGATTTCAAAAACTGCTCTTCCTGGCGCAGTTGCTCGTCGTCGTGGTTCACGTACGCCACCGCCGTATTGGCCGCCGGAAAGCGGTGCGAGTGCACCATGCCATTGCGGTTCCCCGGATCGCGCGAGGCTACCAGCGGCATGTGGCACTCCGAGCAGGTGGAAGGCTTGGGCGGGTAGTAGAACGAGCGCGCGCCCTGCCCCGAGACGCCGCTGGCCTGCCAGTTGTCGTATTCGTTGAAACCGCGCAGCCAGCGGTAATGGTTCACCGGCTGGTCCAGGTGCACCTTGTGGCACGCCGCGCAGTACTCCGGCGAATCCTGGCGCATGAAGGCCTTCATGAAGGTGCGCCGGTGCGGTTCGGGATTGAGGTACGTCAGGAACGCGTCGAGCTTGCGGATCCACGGATTGTGGCTGGAGGCGATGCGGTGCAGCGGCGGGTACATGATGGTGAAATCGCCGTTGCCCATGGAGCTTCCCACGTGCACGATGGAGTGGCACGAAACGCACCCGAGGCCGTTCTGCGCCTCAGGCGTATCCACCTGCTCCTTGATGGGCCGTTCGAAGCGCCCGTTGAAGAACACGGCGTGATCGTGGCAGCCGGCGCACCACTTGCTGCCTTGCGTGCCGCTCAACTCCTGCATGTGCTCGATGGTCCGGCGGTAGAACCGGTTGTTGAACGACGCGAAGTGGTGCATGGAGCTCTTCCACTGCTCGTAAATGTCTTTGTGACATTCGCCGCACAGCTTGGAATCCATGAAGAAATCGGAGGGAATCAGGCCGCCCGTGTTGGTGCGCGCCGAGGAGGGCCAGAACGGCGAGCGCGGCCCCGCGCCCTCTTCGGTCATCGCGAGCGGCACCACCAGCGGGTTGCGTATGCGCTGCGCGGGCGCGCCGAACCGCAGCGCCACGGCCAGCACCGTGAGCGCCGCCAGCGCGGCCGACCAGCGCGGCAGCAGGATCGCCAACCCCACCACCGCCAGCGCCACGTGCGCCCACAGCACTACGCGATGGTCCGTGGTAGCGCCGGCCGCGATCAGCCATGCGCCCAGCACCGCGGCGGCTACCAGCGGCACGATTTTCGCGCTGCGCCGCCGGGTGAAGCACAGCCACAACACCACCGCCGCGCCCAGCCCCAGGTGCAGCACCACGTTGCCGATATAAAACACGGTGGGCGATGGCAGCGCCGCCACGTACGCCGCGTTCAGCAGCATCAGCGCCAGCAACAGCACCATCAGCTTGGCCCCAGCGGCCGGATCAACCGCAGCGCCGGCCGGGTATTGTATTCCCGGCGATACCGCTGGTGCGCCGCATCGTCGGGGAAGTGTTCACTCGCCGGATACGGATAGCGGCTCATGCCGTGGAACGGCAGCGGCTCGACGCTGGTCGAGAACGCCGTGTTCGGATCGCGGTCCTTGGCCCAGCCATCCACCTTCAACAGGAAATCGCGCTGCCATCCCGGCGCCAGCGGCGGCAGCGCGCGCGCATCGAACCGCAGGCGCATTTCGTCGCCCGAGCCCAGGATCGCCAGGCGGTCGTCGAGGTCGCGCACCAGTTCGCGCACATCGCCGTAGCGCGTGTACAGGCCGCGGGTCGGGTTCCAGAACGAAACCGGTGAAACATTCCCGTAGAAGAATGTATCGGGCTGTTTGCGCTCCGGATGGATGCGCGATTCCGAGAACCCGCGGAAGTGCAGATCGGCCGATGCGAGCGCCACCTCGCGCAGCCGCGCCTGTGCCGAAGACGGCCCTTCGCTCAGGAAAATTTCGTCCCAATAGACGCACAGGCTGGTCACGATGCGCACTTTGCGGCTGGCCGACAGGAAGCGCAGATCCACGGCGATGGTCTTCGGCTTGCCCGCGGGCATGCCCATGTCTTGGTTCACCGTCCGCCACTGCCCGGCGGCGTCCTGCATCTGCAAATACGGCATCACGAGCCCGCCCTTGTATTCCTGGGCGGCGGCGCGGAAGGTGCTTCCATCGGGCCAGTCCACCCAGCCGTTCAGCAGCAGCACCGCGCGGCCGGATGGCGCCGCGTCTCCGAAATCCAGCTCCAGCGTGTGCGGCTTGGCCACGCCCAGCTCCGAGCGCGGAAACTGGTCGGGGTATTTCTGATCGCGCGCCAGAAGCTGCGGCAGCACGTCGCGGCCTTCGTCGTCGCGCGCGGAGGCGGGATACACGCGCCGCTTCACGCCGAACAGCCGGAACTCGGGATAGGGCGGCCCTTTGAACTTTTCGTTGGTGAAGATCTCCATCGCCCGCGGATGATCCACCGCGATCAGCCGGATCTGGTCCAGGTACGACACCTCGCTCAACTCCTCGGTGACCCGTATGTCGTACTGCCCGCCGACGGCCTCGAGCGCCCGCCCCGGGATCGACACATACTCGTCGTGATCCACCGGGAAGTAAGTGCCCTCGCCATCGCTCGCGCCCAGCGGCGCCACGCCCAGCACGTCGGTGATGAATTCCATTTCGCGCCCGTTCCAGGTCCAGATCATGGGGCACGAGCCGGAGAGCCGCTGCGCCTCCTTGTAAGACCACGCGCGATTGGTGGCCTGCTTCACCTCGTTCTGGATCAGGCCGTTGGGCCAGGTGATGCGCACCACGTCCACTTCCGCGTAGTCCGCCACGTCGAACAGCAGCGGCACGCCGGTGTACGTCTGCCTGCGGTAGAGGGCGCCGGCCTTGATTTCGACTTGCGCATCCTGCGCCAGCTTCAGGCTCTTCACGCCCTCGAGCTGCACGCGGATCCAGCGGCGGTTGGCGCGCGAGCGGTTCTGCTCCAGGTGAATTTTGCCGTCGGGGTAAATGCGGGCGCGGTCCATGCGGCCGGCGTTGCCGAAATCGGCTTCCAGGGTCGGCGCCGGCGGTTGACCGGCAAACGGTCCCGCCGTGTAGCGCCCGCCGAGCTGATCGCGATAGAGCACGGCCGCGCGGTCGCTATAGAAAACCGCCAGGTCGAAGGCCTTGCTGTCGGGGTCTACACGCAACTTCGCTGCCTCGGTCGCGTACCCCTTCGCGAACGGGAAATCCGCGGTGCGGTCGGCGAATCCGGCCGAGCCTTCATTGCGCATCAGCGCCGACGATTCGCCCAGCAGCACCAGGTCGAGATCGTAATCGTGGTCGTAATCGATCCACACCGCGCTCCTGAACAGCCGCTCGGGCAGCTTGGCCGCGACCCGTGCGAACTTGCCCCCGGTGTTGCGATACAGCAGCGGACCGGCGCCGGTCAGAACGCACAGGTCCATCAAGCCGTCGTTATCGAAATCGCCCGGCGCGATGAAGATCACTTCCTTCAAGTCCGCGAGGCCCGAGTCCTTCACCGGCTCCATGCCATGCCGGTACAGGGTCGCGCCGAGCGACGACCAGACCAGCAGGTCCACCTGCCCCGTGCCGGTGGAATCGATCGCCGCCATCCCCGCGCCCCTCGGACTGACGGCGCCGTATAGAACATGGTCCACGAAGGCCGAGTCGTCCACCGCCGGAGCTTTCGTGGGCTCGACCGGCGGATCGTAGATCTCCGCATACGTGCACCAGTCCACATCCTCGGGAATGGCCGCGCCCTCGGCCTGCTTCTTCAACCGCTGGAACTCCGCCAGCGCGCTCGCCGCTTCCTCCCGCCGACCCGCCTGGCGGTATACGTTGTACAACTGGAACCGCGCCGCCGCCAGCAGCGGATTCAATTCCATCGCCCGTGCGAACTGCGCGCGCGCCTCCTCCGCCTTCCCCACGAGCCGGTAGAGCGTGCCGAGCTGGTAGTGCGCGATGGGCTCGTCCGGCACCAGCGCCGCCATGCGCTCAAACTGCTGGATGGCCTGCTCGGTCTCGCCGGCCTTCTTGTAGTAGATGCCCAGATTGAACCACGTGTGCGGCAGCTTGGGGTCGCGCCGCTGCACGTCCTTCAGTTGCGCGACGCCTTCGTCCAGCTTTCCGGCGCGCAGCAGCGCCAGC
>JADGNR010000543.1 GCA_017883415.1 Bryobacteraceae bacterium
GTCGCACATCTCGCGTACGACCGCCGGATCGGCGGCGCCTTCCCTCAATAAAAAACCAGCAATACCGCACATGATGGAACGCCACTAGCACTGTAGCATGGTGCTGAGCCGCCGCTCTCTTGTGCCGAGCTTGCAAAATTGGTCCCGGTTGTAGCCGGCCGATCTTCAACTCGACCCTTAGCGGCGGCAGTACAAATGTCCTTCCGCGGCGATCGGGCAGTTCGAGGCCGTTATCGCCGTGCCGGTCTCGATGTGCAGGATTTCGTGGTATCCGCTCTCGTGCAACTCGGCCACCACCGCTTTCGCGTTTTGCCGCTTCAGGTTTAGCGTCTCGCCATGCATTTCGATAAAAAGTCCCGGCCGGCAGCGTCGCAATGTCTCCCGCGCGCCAATCAGCGCCGGCAGTTCCGCGCCCTCAATGTCGATCTTGACGAAATCCGGCGCCGGTAAAGACATTTCGCGGATATCGTCGTCCAGCGTCGTAATGGCAATCTGTTCGGAAACAACGGGCCCGTGGGAATGAAGCAGGCCCGTGACGGTCTGGCCTTCGATACTGGCCCCGCCCATCATCGCCGGGCTCGCCACCATGGTGGCCACCTCCGATTTCGCGCCGATGCCCACGCGGCGCACGGTGACATTGCGCAAATCGTTCAGGCGAAGATTCTCCATCAGGCGCGCGTGGTTCCGGTTATTGGGCTCGTAACCAATCACTTGCCGGCCCTGCCGCGCAAAGAACAGGGTCAACAACCCGTGATACGCGCCGATATCGTAGATCACCAGGTCTTTGAGCTTCGCGTTCTTCCAGAAGGTCTCTTCCGGCGTCTCGCTGGTACCGAGGAACTCCGGCAGCCAGCCCAGGCCGCCCTTGCGCCTCATGCCCTGGATCAAGCCGCGGCGCGCGGTGTAGGTTACGTCATCGAACAGGTTCCGGCTGATCCACGCCACCACGCGGTGTTTTGCCGTGTAATGGTGGAATGGCCGGTCGTCCGGATTTTGCGCTTTGTCCATTGGTTTTTCTCAGTGTATCCCAGGCCTGTTGTTGGAAGACTCCCGTTCTCCCTGCTGGGACTGGTGGCGGCGACTACCTGACCTGACGGGCGGGTAAGGACCCTCGCTCGAGATTGTTGCTCCAGCTCCCGCCGGAGTTCGCTCATCCTGCGAATTCCCTGAGGCCTGTGCGGTCTGAGTTCCATCGTGCCTTCCGGCAGATTCGTCGCGCCGGCGGATGCGGCGCGACAGCCTACCTGATCTCGATGGCGCTGACGGTCGGATTGTCCACCACCTGGGTGAACAGGATGACGATCTGCCCGCCGGTGACGGTCACCGTATACGTCCGGTCCACCGCCAGGTTGGGCCCGCCGGCCGCCGCTGCCGGATCGAAGCTGGCCTCCACCTGCTGCCCGTTGAGGGCGATGTTGAAGACCCGCCGCCCCGCCTGGCTGAAGAAGATCTCGGCAAACTTCAGGGTGACCGAGTAGGTTCCGTTGGGCACCCCGAACTGGTATTGCAGCGGCCCGGTGTTCCATTTCTCGGTCCGATAGAGAACCGGCGTGGTGGTGTTGGCAATGGCCGCCGTGGTGGTGGCAACCAGCCCGCCGGTGGAGCCGGTATCGGCGCTCCACACCTGCCCGAGCGGGTCGGTGTACGCCGGGCCGCCCGCATTCACCCGGATGGGCGAGAATTCCGGCAGGGTTACTGTAGGATCGCAGCCTAGCGGCTCCGTGCTCTCATCCATGCCGTCGGGCCGCGGCCCGAAGACGGGCAGGGGACAGCCAGTTTCAAGCGCCCCCAGATCGGGCGCACTGCCGGTGAAGCCGTCGTTGATGTTGGGCAGCACGAGGCCCTTATCCACGGCCGGACCGCCAACAGCCAGGCTGGCATCGGGCGGCGGTTGGAGGGCCACATAGCTGGTGGGCGCGGTGAGGCCGTTGGCGAAGATCTGCCCGGCAAGCAACATGCCATGCCGCTCGATGCCGCCGGCCTGCATGGCGGAAAAGCTGGGGAACACGGTGTACCCGCGGTTGAGCCAGAGGAATGAATACCTGCCATCAGGATAGTAGCCGTTGTAGTCGAAGGTGCCATCGTCGATGGGGGCGCTCCAATTGACGGCATAGCCCGCCAGGACCGTCTGCGACAGGAAGAGGTTGTTCTCCAGGGCAAAATGGTGGCTGGCCAGGGGCGTCTGCACCTGCAATTCGGTGTTCGGCGAGACAAAAGTATTGTGATAGGCGAATACGCCGTTTGGAGTGGGCGGCGGGGTGAGGCCCAGCCCGTGAAATTTGATCTGCTCATCGACGCCGTTCAGCACCACGTTGCGCACGATGTAGGCGGGGCCGGCGTAGATGGGCTGGACGCTCAGAGGGCAAAAGGTGTTGGTGAACCGGTTGCGGAGCGCCCGTGCATTGCCCTCCGACTCGTCCAGCTCCAAACCGTTGTCGTAGCTCCAGAGCACGTCGTTGCCGTAGAAATCCACTGCGCGAGCCCCGTTTTGTTCGGTCTTCATGGCGTCGCCGTAACCGGAGATGCGGTTGTGGGCCACCACCATGCCGCTTCCGGTGACCTGAATCCCGTCGTCGTTGGCATGCAGGCCGCCATCGTCACCCCAAACCATTGGCCAGGTGAGCCGGCCTTCGAGGACGTTGTCGGCGATGTAGAAATCGAACTGATTGCCGTAGCCGGTGATCCCCGACCTCGTGTTCTGGATTCGCACGCGCCGCACCACGTTGGCCTGCGTGCCGTTGTTTTGAAATCGGATGGCGCGATCGCCATTGCGTAGGGTCAGCGTTTCGATGTGTGTGTAGCTGCCATACACTTCGAGGATGTTGCAGTATGGGCAATTGCCGCCGTCGAGGACCACCCCGTCCTGGCTCGCGCCGCGAATCACGATGGGATTGGCGGGGCTGCCGGAGGCAGTTACGGAAAATGGGCCGGAGTACACGCCGTTGGCCAGGGTAATGACGTCGCCCGGCTGGGCGCTGCCCAATGCGCTCCTCAGGCTGGTGGAATCCGAAACGGAGCGGGCATGAAAGTTGGTGGGGTCGCCCGGCACCGCCCGCGTCGTTCCCGTCAGGGTCAGGATCTGATCGACAGGACCATCGGGATCGGTGACGTGCAGCTCAATTTCGTAAGTGGTGTCCGGCCGGAGATCGAAGATGCTCCCCGCGAACTGAGGGATGGCGGTCCAGTTGACGATGGTCTCGGGGTGGACGCGGTAGAGCGGCATCCCGGCTCGCCAGGCGGCGGCGCCGGACTGCCGGTAGCGGACCGTCACGGTGGCGTTGTAGTTGTCATCGCCCGTGATGGGCAACTGGATGCCGAGGGCCATGAGCGTCGGCCGGTCCAGCACGGGAACGCCGGGGTGAAGAACGGTGTCGGCACGTGCGAAGACGGGGCACAGGACCAAAG
>JADGNR010000247.1 GCA_017883415.1 Bryobacteraceae bacterium
ATCCAGCAGGCGGCCATCGTGGCTGCGGCGAGCAGCGCGGGAACGCCGAGTAAACCGATCGCGCCCAAGGGGGTGGTCCCGACCACAAAGTTCGGAAGGACGTTGCGCGCCAGCGGAATCACCAGCGCCAGTCCCATCGCCATCCCCACCGCGGTGAAAACGGCGCCCTGGTTCAGCACCATGCGTATCACAGAAGCCGGCGTCGCGCCGATCGCCAGGCGGATTCCAATTTCGCGGGTCCGCCGGCTCACGGCGTAGGCGACCACTCCGTACAGCCCGATCACCGCCATGAAAAGTCCCATCACTCCGGTGGCGGTCACGATCTGGGCGATCAGCCTCGGTCCCAACATCGCGCGATCGCGGAAAAATGTTGCCATGGTGCTGATCCGGAAGATCGGCATGTCGGGATCGAGCGCGCGGACCTGTTCGCGCACGACTGCCGCGAACGCCCCAGGATCGGCCGCCGTTCGCATCTCGATGTACATTTGAGAGCCGTAATCCTGGGAAAATGGAGTCCATACCGCTTCCAGCGCCGGTTCTGCCCAGTAGGTATAGATTCCCTGTTTCGCCACACCAACGATTTGCAGCTCGGGACCGTCCGCGGTGTCCAACCGAATACGCCGGCCGATGGGATCGTTCTTCCCGAACAACTTCTGGGCGAGCAGTTCATTGATTACGGCCACGCGCGGGGATTTTGCCATATCTCGCGAATCGAAGCCGCGCCCGCGCACGATCTTCGTCTCCATCAGCGGGAAGAAGTGGTCATCCACCTTATACGAGAATGCGCCGGGCGCATCCCTGGATGTCCGCGGCTGCGCGCCTTCCGCGAAATACTTGCGCGTAGTCTGTCCGGTGCTGAACGGAATCGAGGAAGACATCGATACCGCATTCACGCCGCCGCTCTCGCGCAGCCGGTCGGTCAGCTTTTTGTAGAAGTCGCGGGTCTTGGCTTCGTCGTACCGCTGGATGTTCGGGTCCAGGGAGAAGAAGAGGGTGTGATCCACGCGGAAGCCTGGATCGATGCGCCATGCCGCCTGAAATCCGCGGATGCAGTCGGCCGAAATCACCAGGAGGACGACCGATAATGCGAGCTGAGCGGTAACCAGCACATTCCGGCCGGTCACCAGCCCCCGCAGGATCGAGATCCGCGCCGGACCGCTGTCGCCGGCTTTGATGCCCGCTGCCAGATCGCCCCGTGTGGCACGCAATGCCGGCACTAATCCAAAAGCGGCGCCCGTTACCAGGGAAACAACCAGGCTGAACACGAGCAGCCGCATGTCCATCTCCAGGCCCAGGGAGAGCGGGAAATCGGACGGGATCGGAATGGCCCGCAGGAACGTCACACCCAGGTAGCCGACCCCGATTCCCGCAACTCCTCCCGCGACCGCCAATAGTAGGCTCTCGGTGAGAAGCTGCCGGACCAGTGCGGCTCGCGAGGCGCCGATCGCCATGCGAATCGCGATCTCCTTCGCGCGCGCCGTTCCGCGTCCGAGCAAGAGGTTCGCCACATTGGCGCAGGCGATCAGCAAGACCAATCCGGTGATCCCCAGCAGGGTGAGCGACAAGGACGCATCGGTAGGACTGTTTTCGAAGCGCGCGCGCACGTAGTCCAGCACCGTGACCGTCCGATCCCGGTTCGCCTCGGGGTATTGCGCCGCGAGGCCGCGCGCGATGGTCCGTAGTTCGGACTGCGCTTCGGTCACGCTCGCGCCCGGCGAGAGGCGCCCCAACAAAACCGCGCTCCGGCTTTTCCGCGAGGTGAGATAGTCGGCGCTCGCGCCGGGAACGGCTTGCTGGTACGCATGCATCGGTATGTAAATCTCGGGATTCACGAACGCTTGCAGCCCTGTGAAATTCTCCGGTGCGACGCCGACGATGGTGAAGTCGGAGCCGTTCACACGAATTCTTCGCCCCAGGACCGAACGGTCGCGCGCGAATTCGCGGTCCCACATGCGATAGCTGATGACCGCCACCAGGTCCCGGCCCGTAACCGTGTCTTCGTCGGCGCGGAACCCGCGCCCCAGCACCGGCTGGATGCGCAATCCGCTGAAGAAATTCCCGCTGACGCTGGCGTCGAGGCTATACTTCGGCACCTGGTTCGGCTGCGCGGCGATTCCGGCGAAAAAGAAGTCATAACAGGCCAGAGCCTGGAGCGTCTTCGTATGATCGCGCAGGTCCACGTAATCCGCATAGGACAGTCGCCCCAGCCGGGTGTCCGGCGAGGTCGAATCGACCTCGACAATCCTGCCTGAATCGGGGACGGGCAGCGGACGAAGCAGCACCGCATCGACGTAGCTGAACATCGCCGTGTTGGCGCCGATGCCCAGGGCGAGCGAAACGATAGCAATGAGCGCGAAGCTGGGAGACTTCGCGAGAGTGCGGACCGCAAAGCGCAAATTGGCCGGTAATCTCATACAGACAATATACGGAAAAGAAAGCCAATCGTTCCGCCTCTGCCGACCATGGTGCCCGTCCATGGCCGCGTCGCCCGGCGAACATCGATGTTCCGAGCGGTGCCCGCGGCGGCCCGCCCCACCACATTCAGGGCCCGCATGCCGATGCCGGGGGCCGGCGCGAGGCGAACTTCGGCGGGGCAGCGAGAGCAGAACCGGCGACCTGGGTGCGCCTCGGCCGCAAGACAAGCCTCGGGTTCACGCGTTCGTCAAGGAGGATGCGCATTCCTTCATCTGCTCGCCGGCCAGCTCGAGAAAAAGCTGCGCTTGGGCCCGTTCCAAAGAGGGCACCGTCTCCAGGAACTCGTCCAGCGAAAAACCGGCGGTCAAGTGATCAATCAGCATCTGCACGGGGATTCGAGTTCCCCTGAAACATGGCGCTCCCGACAATCGGCCGGCATCGATCCGGGCCTCACGAATGCCTACGGGGTCACCCACTTGGCTGCAACGCCCTACCCCACGGAATCGCCGAGGCCCCGTGGGAGCGCCTCTTCCTCGCTCCGGAATTGCAGCCGGTACAGTTCCGCGTACAGCCCCTCCCGCTGCAGCAACTCGTCGTGCCGGCCGCGCTCGGTAATCGTGCCGTCCTGCACCACGAAAATCGTGTCGGCGCGCCGGATGGTGGAAAGCCGGTGCGCGATGACGATCGAAGTCTTGCCCTCCATCAGGCGGTCCAGGGCGTCGAAGACCAGCTTTTCCGACGCCGCGTCCAGTCCGGAAGTCGGCTCGTCCAGGATGAGGATCGGGGTATCGCGGATCACCGCCCGGGCGATGGCGATGCGCTGGCGCTGGCCGCCCGAAAGCGTCACGCCGCGCTCGCCAATCATGGTGTTGTACCCCTCCGGCATCTTGTCGATGAATTCGCTCGCGTTGGCCAGTTCCGCGGCGCGCAGAACTTCCGCCTTGGTCGCGCCCGGTTTGCCATAGGCGATGTTGCTCCACACCGGCGCGTGGAATAGCAGCGTCTCCTGGAGCACGAAGCTGATCTGCTGGCGCAGCGACTTTTGCGTGAGGCGGCAAACGTCGTAGCCGTCGATTTTGATGGTCCCCGAAGTGGGATCGTAAAAGCGCGGAATCAGGCTGATAATCGTGGTCTTGCCCGCCCCCGTGGGCCCCACCAGCGCGGCCACGTGACCCGGTTCGATCCGCAGGTTCACATCCCGCAGGACCGGTCGGCCCGGCTCGTAGCCGAAATAGACCCTGTCGAATTCGATGCGTCCTTGGAAGGGCGGCGCCGGCCGCGCTCCCGGCAGGTCCTTCACCTCGCGTTCGGTCTCCATCACTTCCTGGATGCGCTCGTACCCCACCGCCGCCTTGGAATAGGCGTCGGTCATTTTGGAGAGCTCCTGCATGGGCTTGTACATTTTGCCCAGGTAGAAAATGAACACGATCAGCGAGCCCGCCGAAAGGCTGCCGTCGAGCGCCATGCGGGCGCCAAACCACAGCACCAGGCACGTACCGATGGCCACGATGATCTCCACCAGCGGCGCGAGCTTGGCTTTGAGGTCGCGCGCCCGCAAGGCCAATTCGACGCTCTCCAGGCTCTCCACTTCCAGGCGGCGCGGTTCGTAATCCTCGCGCGCGAACGCTTTGACCACGCGGATGGAGGTGAGCACTTCCTCGATCACCGAGATCATCTCGCCTTCCTTCCTTCGCACCTCGCGCGAGGCCTTCTTGATGCGGCGCGTATAACTATAGACCACCGCGAACAGCACCGGCGCCACGGAGAGCGCAATCAGCGTGAAGCGCCAGTTGATGTAGAACATCACCGCCACCATGCCCACCAGCGTCAGGCAGTTGATCAGCACTCCCAGCAGCCCGGAGGCGATGAAGCTCTGGATGGCGTCGATATCGCTGGTCACGCGGCTGATGAGGTCGCCCGTCTGTTTGTGGTCGTGGTAGGAGAGTGACATCCGCTGGATGTGGCTGTACAGCGTGCGCCGCAGGTCGTGCATGATCCATTGGCCGACGCTCGTAGTGACATATTTTTCACCGTAGGAACAGAGCGCCCCGATCACCGCGATCCCGAGCGAGGCCAGCGCGGCAAAGCGAAGGATGGCCAGGCTGTCGGTGCCCGCCGTGGCCAGCACCACGCGGTTCAACCAACCACGAATTTCGCGGGACTTCAGGACGTTGTCGAAGACAATCTTCAACGGCCACGGTTGCAGCAGATCGGCCGAGCTTTCCCCGATCACCGCCAGGAATCCCAAGGCCAGGGATTTCCAGTGCGGCCGCAAAAGATCGGTGATCCGCAAGCGTTCCAAAGCGGAACTCAATTCCGATGGAAAATGGCGGGTAGAAACTCCCGGGCGACATTGAAGCCCGCCGCGACCCCTACCGATGTTCCCACGTTGATGGCGCCGTTGTGGGCATGGCTGCTGCTGTCGGGTTGCCATAGGCGGGAGACGAACGCGGCGCCGGCGAAGCTCGCGATGCGCGAGAACGACAACCGCCGCCTGCCATCGTTCCGCCGCGCCAGAAACGTGCTTTCCACCGCGTATCCGATCCGCGTCCCGGCGCCGGACCGCCCCGAGGGAAACCAGCGGTCGTCTTCCTGCAGCACGCTCGATAGGCCGAAGATCATCGTCTGGCGCACCATGTGCTCCGCGTACGAACTGGCAAACCGTTTGGCGTAACCCTCCCCACCCTGTCCCCATTCTCTCGGGCTGTTCCGCCATTGGCCGATTCCGGCGGCGGCGGCGCTGCTGACCAGCGTGATGGGGTGAAACGTGTCCTTAAGGTATTGACGCAGCCTCTCGCCTTCGGTCATAGGGACGAACACTGGCGGATTCACGGCGGGCTTGGCGGCCGGAGGGGGCGCCGGATCGACTCGCTCGGCGGTATTGGGCGTTTGTGCCATGGACAATTGCCCGGTGACAAAGCAAAGGCTTACCAGCAATGTCGCTTTCATGCCGACGGCGAAGCAACGCACCTGCCACCTCCTCGTCGCGCGGCGGCGCTGGGGTGCGAAAGGACGCAAATCCGCCTGGGAGTTGGATGTTTCGTCCAACGGCAGCCCGCGTGCTGACACTTTGTAGCCGAGGGATGAGATGAAGACGCTGGCGGTGACTTTTCTGCTCGCTTCGTTCGCGTTGCCGGCCTTCAGCCAGGCGCCGCCGGCGGTAGAGCCTGCAAAACCCCAGGACGAGCAAAGCACACCGCAAGACCAGGCGCAGCGCTCGGCCGTAGACGTAAAACCCGGCCCGCCCGTTATCAAACAAAAGGACTTGTGGGAGGGCACCGGTTACTTCCATCCGTTTGGGCGCATGCCCAAGTACATTTTCCAGGACCAGAAGGCCATCTGGAGCAGTCCTTTTCATACCACCAGTGAGGACGCCAAGTTCTGGGCTATTTTCGGCGGGGTCACGGTGGCCTTCATCGCTACCGATCGGCACGTCGTGAATCAGTTGCCGAACTCCTCGAGCCAGGTGTCGATAAGCAACTGGGCTTCGCGCTTCGGCGCGGCCTATACCCTGATACCCCTCAGCGCCGGCTTCTACTTCCTTGGTAGCGCCGGCAAGAACGAACGCTTCCGCGAGACCGGCCTGATCGGTTTCGAGGCCCTGATCGACGCCACCCTGGTGGTGGAAACGATGAAACTCGTGATGGACCGCGCGCGCCCGCTAGAAAGCGGCGGCAAGGGCCATTTCGAAGACAGTCCCAATGGACGCCTGTACTCCGGCTTTCCCTCGGGACACGCCATCAGCGCGTGGGCCATGGCTTCGGTGGTGGCGCACCAGTACCCTCACCCGCGCATCATTCCGATTCTGGCCTATGGCCTGGCTTCCACCGTGGTGATCGCCCGGGTGGGCGCCCGCAAGCATTTTCCCGGCGACGTGGTAGCGGGCTCCGCCATGGGCTGGTTCCTCGGCGATTTCGTCTATGGAAAGCGCCACAACGGCGCCCTCGATCCAAAGCGCACGGTCGCGCAAAAAGTGCTCGACCACGTGCAGATCGGCCTCGAACTTCGTTGAGCCGGCGGCGGCGACGGTTTTCCCGCTACCCCAATTCTCGGTGCTTTTCCGCATCTGCGTCCGCGCCGGGCGCATCGCATAGGCATATTGAGCCTGCGGGCTGCTACGGGCCTGAAAAGGGCGCCATTTTGGGCAAATGCCCAACGCGTACGTCTAACAGATTGATTTTAAAGGTCACCCGATCCACTTGGTGGGCAAAGTGCCCAAATCGGCCGATACTGCTCCATCTCCGCAACCTATTAGGAGGATAGAAAAACACCATGAAAGCCGCTCAGATCTCCAGCCCGGGCAGCGATTTCGTCCTCACGGAACGGGCACTTGCCGAGCCCGGCCCCGGCGCCGTCCGCGTGAAAGTAGCCGCTTGCGGCATCTGCCACAGCGATGCCTTCGTCAAGGAGGGGCATTGGCCCAACCTCGCCTACCCGCGCGTGCCGGGGCACGAAGTCGCCGGCGTGATTGATGCCACCGGGCCCGGCGTCGCCGGATGGAGCCCGGGCGACCGTGTGGGAATCGGCTGGTGCGGCGGCTACTGCGGACGGTGCGACCCGTGTCGCAGTGGCGACTTCATCGCCTGCTCCAATCTCAGCATCACCGGATTCCATTTCGACGGCGGCTACCAACAGTACATGATCACCCCCGCCAGCGGACTCGCCCGCATCCCGGCAGCGCTCAGCTTCGCCGACGCGGCGCCGCTGCTGTGCGCCGGGGTGACCACGTTCAACTCGCTGCGCCATAGCCGGGCCCTCCCGGGCGAGATGGTTGCCGTCCACGGCATCGGCGGCCTGGGCCACCTCGCCATCCAGTTTGCGCGCCAGTTCGGGTTCCAGGTGGCCGCCATCTCGCGGGGCCGGGATAAAGAGGAATTGGCGCTCCGCCTGGGAGCGCACCGCTACATTGACGCGGCGGCGGCGAATCCGGCCGAGGAGTTGACCCGGCTCGGCGGCGCGCGCGTGATCCTGGCCACCGCGCCCCACAGTGCGGCGATCTCGCAACTGATCGGCGGCCTGGGCCGAAACGGGATGCTGCTGGCCATCGCCGGCACCGCCGAGCCGATGACCGTCTCCCCCGCGCAATTGATCGGCCGGCGCATTTCCATTCAGGGCTGGCCCTCGGGAGCTCCCAAGGATTCTGAAGACACCCTGAACTTTTGCGCCCTCACCGGGGTGCGCCCCATGATCGAGGAGTTCCCGCTCGAGGAGGCCGGCCGCGCCTACCAGCGAATGATCTCTAACCAGGTGCGCTTCCGGGCCGTCCTGGTGAACCGCTGATCCTCCGCGCCCCGGGGGTGCCGGTCGCACACCGCCCGCGCGGGTGCCGGTCGCACACCGCCCGCGCGGGTGCGCCATCGGCTATAGTAGGCACATTCCGAAGAGGAGTTTTCCCATGCACCGCGAATTGGAAATCCGGCGCGCCGGTTGGCTGCGCATTGCTGTTGTCTCGGGTGGTTTGCTCGTATTGCTTGCCGCATCGATTCCAGGGGCGCCGCCCCGGCCCGACGCCGATGGCGCTTCCGCCCCAGCCAAGGCGAGCAAAGCGAATTATGAGCTGGCCGCCCGCTGGACGCCGGCCAAAATCGGCAAAATGGTCTTCGATGTCGCCGTCACCCCGCACTGGCTCGATGAGGGCGACAAGTTCTGGTACACGTTCGAAAACCGGGCGGGGCGCAAGTTCTACATCGTCGACCCGGTGAAGAAAACCAGGACGTTCGTATTCGATCCCGTGAAGCTCGCCGCCACCCTGACCGCGGCCACGGGGCTTCCCTACGATTCGCAGCACCTGCCCATCACCACCATCCGGTTCGTCAAGAGCGATGCCAGCATCCAGTTCGAATTCAACGTGCCCAAGGACGCCGTGATTCCCGGCGAAAAGAAAGCCGCCACCACCCAGCAGACTTCCGACACCCAGCAGCAGCAACCCGACGACGCCGATGACGACGGCGGCGATCCGCAGCAGCAGGGCGGACGCGGTGGTGGCGTGGCGCCGCCCAACCGCAACCAGAAGCAATTGGCCTTCGAGTACGAGCTGGCGACCGCGAAGCTCACCCTGCTCGATGAGCGCCCGCCGCGCAAACCGGTCTGGGCGTCCATTTCGCCCGACGATCAGGTCGTTGTCTTCGCGCGCAATCACAACCTGTATATGATGGA
>JADGNR010000040.1 GCA_017883415.1 Bryobacteraceae bacterium
CTGGTGATCTCGCTCGCGGCAGGGGGCGGAGTGGCGGCGGCCATGAACCGGCCGGAGCCGTCGATCGCCGGGGCGCTGGTGGGCCTCTACCTCCTGTTTTCGATTCGCGTGGCGGACCAGTGGGAGCGGGTCGCGGTGCTGCGTTTTGGGCGGTACATCGGGCTGCGCGGCCCGGGCTTGTTTTACGTGATTCCGGTGGTGGATTCGGTGAGCCGCTACGTGGACCAGCGGGTGCGCGTGGCCAACGTCTCGGCGGAATCGGCGCTCACGCGCGATACCGTGCCGGTCAACGTGGACGCCATCGTGTTCTGGGTGGTGTGGAACGCGGAGAAGTCGATTCTGGAAGTGGAGAACTTCATCGACGCCATCCAGCTCAGCGCGCAGACGGCGCTGCGCGAGTCGATCGGCCGCCACGAGCTGGCGCAGATGATTACCGAGCGCGAATTGCTGGGGCACGAACTGCAGAGCATCCTGGATGAGAAAACCAACCCGTGGGGCATTACCGTGCAATCGGTGGAGATCCGCGACGTGCAGATTCCCCAAGCGCTGCAGGACGCCATGTCGCGCCAGGCGCAGGCCGAGCGCGAGCGCCAGGCGCGCATCATCCTGGGGCAAGCGGAAACGGAGATTGCGGAAAAGTTCGCGCGGGCGGCGGACACGTACCAGAACAATCCGGTGGCGATGCACCTGCGCGCCATGAACATGCTGTACGAGGCCATCAAGGAGCGGGGCTCGATGGTGATCGTGCCCTCCTCGGCGGTCGAGACCATGGGGCTGGGCGGCATGCTGGCGACTTCCGCGCTGGGCGGAGTAAAACCTGCGTAAGTAGCGTGGCGGGCCGGACGCGCTACGATATACCCATGCGCCTGATCACGTTTACCGTTGCGATCGTGCTGGGATGCGCTCCGCTCCTGGCCAAGGATGAAAAGAGCAAGACCGATGAGAGGCTGGACGATGCCGCCAGCCTGTTCTCCGAGATCATGGGGACCCCCGACAAGTCGATTCCGCAGGACCTGCTGAGCAAGGCGTACTGCGTGGTGCTGGTGCCGGGGCTGAAGAAGGCGGCGTTTGGCGTGGGGGCCAAGTACGGACGCGGGTTTTCCGTCTGCCGCCGGAGCGGCGGCGAGGGATGGGGACCGCCGGCCGCGGTGCGCATCGAAGGCGGCAGCTTCGGGATTCAGATCGGCTTCTCGTCGAGCGACGTGGTGCTGCTGATCATGAACGAGCGCGGAATGAAACGCCTGAACACCAGCAAATTCACCATTGGCGCCGATGCCACCGCGGCCATCGGCCCGGTGGGCCGCAATACCACGGCGCAGACCGACGCCTTGATGACCGCCGAGATCCTCTCCTGGTCCCGTTCCCGCGGCGCGTTTGCCGGCGTCTCCCTGGATGGCTCGACCTTGCGCAACGACATCGACGAGAACCAGGCCATGTACGGGCAGCGCTGGACCGCCAGCCAGATTCTGACCAGCGGCGCCAAGCCGCCGGCCGCCGCCGCCCGGCTGCTCGCCGAGTTGAACAAATATTCGCCGCGGCGGGCGGGCTGACCTTCACAGCGTGAGGGTGACCTTGGTCAAGGCGCGCGGACGATCCGGATCGAGGCCCTTCTGCGCGGCCAGCGAGGCGGCGAACAGTTGCGCGGGCACGATGTAGGGAATCGGCGTCAGCACTTCTTTCAAGCGGCGCGGGAGGCGGATCAGCCGGGTCGCGCAGGTCTCCACCGTGCGGTTTCCCGGATCGGTGATGGCCACGATTTCCGCGCGCAGGCGGCGGAGCTTCTCCAGGGTCTCGCCGATGGAGTCCCAGGTCACCCCCGGCGGCGCGAAGGCGAACACCGGGAAATCCCGCTCCACCAGCGCGATCGGCCCGTGCAGGAAGTCGGCGGAAGAGAACCGTTCGGCCACCACGTAACAGGTCTCCATGAGTTTGAGGGCGAATTCGAACGCGTTGGCATAATTCAGCCCCCGGCCCATGACCACGGCGTAGCGCATGAAGCGATAGCGTTCGGCGAGCGCGGCGACTTCGCTCTCCAGGGTGAGCGCCTCCTGGACGGCGTCCGGCAGGCGCTCGAGCTCGGCGATGCGGATGGCGCCGCCCAGCGCGTAGGCCAGCAGATACAGCAGGAGCACTTGCCCGGTGTAGGTCTTGGTGGCGGCCACGCTCTTCTCCTTGCCGGCGCGCACCAGGAAAAGATGCTCGGCCAGGCGGGCCAGGGTGCTGGAGCTTTCGTTGGTGATGCCGAGCGTGAGGGCTCCGCGCTCGCGCGCCCGCTCGAGCACGAGGTTGATATCGGTGGATTCGCCCGATTGCGAAATCCCCACCACCAGCGTTTCGCGATAATCCACCGGCGCATGGTACAGAGTGCAGATGGACGGAGCGGCGAGCGAGACCGGAATGCCGGTGGCGATTTCGAGCAGGTAGCGGCCGAACTGCGCGGCGTTGTCCGACGTCCCGCGGGCCACCAGGACGATGAGCCGGGGCCGCCGTTTGGCCAGCAGGCGCTTCAAACGCTCCACCCGCCGCATTTCGCCCGCCAGGGTGCGCTCCAGCGCGGCGGGTTGTTGGCGAATCTCCTCCAGCATGCGCGACATGCTCTTCAAGATAGCAGTAACCAGTTCCATTGCCGGCAACCGCTCCCTCAGGAGCTGTGAAACAACCGGTTGGCAGGCCGGCCCGGAGGCCTGCCCCACTTCGCTACACTATCTTCATGCTGCGCAAACTCCTCGTCCTTTTTCTGCTCCTCGCCGGTTTCGCCGCCGCCGCGGACCGCGTCTTCGAGCTCCGCACGTACACCTGCCATGAAGGCAAGCTGGGCGCCTTGCAGGCCCGCTTCCGCGACCACACCATCGCCATTTTCAAGCGCCACAACATGGAGAGCATCGGCTACTGGGTTCCGCAAGACCCCGAGCGGTCGAAGAACACCCTGATCTACATCCTGGCGCATCCCAGCCGCGAAGCCGCCGACAAGAACTGGGCCGCGTTCCGTGCCGATCCCGAATGGGTGAGGGTCAAAGCCCATACCGAAGCCGCCGGACCCATCGTGCAGAAGACCGAGTCGGTCTTTATGTCTCCGGCCGATTTTTCGGCGTTGAAATAACCATGCCGCGCACGCCGCTTGCGATCCCGTTTCTTCTGGCCGCGGCGACCGCCAGTGCCGGGCCTGTCTCCAGTTGCGCGGCCAACGGCCAAGGCGGCATCACCTGCAATATCTTCGAAACCGATGCGCAAGGGAACCCCGCGGAAGTCTCCAACGTCTTCGCCCTGGGCACGGCCGTCATTGCGGGATGGGTGGTGCTGTTGGAGAATCCGCTGGCCTTCGTGAACGACCTGAGCCAGTGGAGCGACGCGCTCCACTTCATCGACGATGGTTCCGGCCTCACCGCCGCCACCGCCCAGTTGCTGTCCGATGGCTGCAATTGTTTTCCCCCCTTCGACACGGTGAATGCGGCCCCGCACGTCTTTCTGGTGGAGACGCAGACGGGCACGGGCGACGATTTCACCGATTTCACGGTTTTCCAGGCGCCGCCCAACACCTACAACATCTTCAGCGGCGCGCCGGGGACCGCGGGCGCAGTTCCCGAACCGGCGGGCGCCGCGCTCGGCGCGGGAGGGTTGTTGGTGCTGGCGCTAGCCTCGCGCCGCGGGCGAAGCGGCGAACCGGCGGGCGCCGCGCTCGCCGCGGGGGGCCTGTTGGTGCTGGCGCTAGCTGGCCCGGCGGGCCGCAGGCGGGGCCGCGAATCGGTACAATAGAGATCCGGCACCGTGGAACCCCCTACCGAAACTCCAGCCAGACTGGCGCGCGCATCGCACATGCGCATGCTCGTCGAGCAATTGCAGAAATTGGAGAAACGCCTTCGCCAGGGCGGCGGGGCGGCCCGCATCGAGCGCCAGCACCGCGCCGGAAAGCTGACCGCCCGCGAGCGCATTGCCGCCCTGCTCGACCCGGGCGCGTTCTTTCTCGAGATCGGCCTGCTCATCGCCTACGACCGCTACGACGGCCAGGCGCCCGCCGCCGGCGTAGTCACCGGCCTGGGGAAAGTGGAAGGCCGGCCCGCCGTGCTGGTGGCCAACGACGCCACGGTGAAGGCCGGCGCCTGGTGGCCGGAGACCATCACCAAGATCCTCCGCGCCCAGGAAATCGCCATGCGCAACCGGCTGCCCATCGTCTACCTGGTGGATTCGGCCGGCGTGAACCTGCCCTACCAGGACGGCATTTTCCCCGGCCAGTACGGCGCCGGGCGCATCTTCTATTACAACTCCCTGATGCGCCGCAAACTGCGCATCCCGCAAATCGCCGCGGTGATGGGTCCGTGCATCGCCGGCGGCGCGTACCTGCCGGCCCTGAGCGACGTGATCTTCATGGTGGAGGGCGTCAGCTTCATGGGCCTGGGCGGGCCCAACCTGGTGAAGGGCGCCACCGGCCAGGTGATCGATTCCGAACCGCTGGGCGGCGCCCGCCTGCACACCGCCATCAGCGGCGTGGCGCACTACATGGCGGCCAACGACGCCGATTGCCTGGAGCGCATCCGCCAGCGGTTTCGGCAAATGCCCGCGCCCGCCGCCGGTCCCGCCGACAGCGATGCGCCGGCGCGCGATCCCGCCGGACTCCAGGGCGTGCTGCCCGCCGACCATCGCCTGCCCTACGACATCGAGGACGTCCTGAACCGCATCTTCGACGCCGCCGATTTCGCCGAATTCCAACCCGAGCACGCGCCCGAACTGCTGTGCGCCGACGCCCGCCTGGCGGGGCGCCCGGTGGCCGTGATCGCCAATCGCCGCGGATTTCTGAAAGCCGACGGGCGGCCGCGCATCGGGGGCATCGTCTATGCCGAATCGGCGCGTAAAGTCGCTTACTTCGTCGAGACCAGCGAACGGCTCGGCCACCCGCTGATCTACCTGCAGGATGTCTCCGGTTTCATGGTGGGGCCGGAAGCCGAGCGCGCCGGCATCATTCGCGCCGGCGCCGAAATGGTGGAGACCATGTCCTGCGCCACGGTGCCCAAAATCGTGCTCACGCTCAACCATGCCAGCGGCGCGGGCTACTACGCCATGGCCGGCCAGGGCTTCGACCCCAACTTCACGTTCAATTGGCCCACCGCGCGCATTGGCGTGATGGAGGGCGAATCGGCGGTGAATGCGCTGTTTGCCGTCGAGCTCGAGAAGCACAAAGGCGGCGCCCTGCCCGACGAGCTGCGGGAGTCCATTGAAAAGACCCGCGCCGATTACGAACGCTGGCTCGATGCCCGCTACGCCGCCGCGCGCGGACATTGCGACGCGGTGATCGACCCGCTCGACACGCGCCAGGTGCTCAGCTTCGCCCTGGAAGCGTGCAGTTCTCCGATCCCCGGCCCCGACCCGCAACCGCAGCGGGTGCCCCGCCCGGCCCCCGCGCGGAGCGAAGCGGAGCGCCCATGATCCGCATCGCCAATGGGCAAGGCTTCTGGGGCGATTGGCTGGAAGCCCCCGTCCGCCTGGTGGAGCAGGGCCCCATCGACTACCTGGCGCTCGATTACCTGGCCGAGGTCACCATGTCGATCCTGCAAAAGCAGCGGCAGGAGAATCCTCAGCTCGGCTACGCGCGCGATTTTCCGCCGCTCATTGCGCGCATCGCCCGCAAAATCCGCGAGCGCGATGTCAAGGTGATCGCCAATGCCGGCGGCGTCAACCCCGTTGCCTGCGCCCGCGAAGTGGTGCGCCTGGCGCCCGGCTTGAAGGTGGCGGTGGTGACGGGCGACGATGTGTACCCGCGCCTGGACGAGTTCCTGGCCAAGGGGTACGAGATGCGCGATATGGACACCGGCGAACCTCTGGCCGCCATCCGCGCGCGCATCCTCAGCGCCAACGCGTACATCGGGGCGTTCCCGCTGGCCGAGGCGCTCGACACCGGCGCGCACGTGGTGGTGGCCGGCCGCTCCACCGATACCGCGCTCACGCTCGCCCCCATGGTCCACCGCTTCGGCTGGCAGCCCGGCGACTATGACAAGCTCGCCAGCGGCACCATCGCCGGCCATATCGTCGAGTGCGGCGCGCAGACCACCGGCGGCAACTGCCAGGTGGACTGGCAGAGCATCCCCGACATGGCCAACGTGGGATACCCCATCGTCGAGGCCGAGCCCGACGGCTCTTTCTGCGTTACCAAGCACAAGCAGGCCGGCGGCCGCGTCGATTCCCACACCGTGAAGGAGCAACTGCTCTACGAGTTGGGCGACCCGAAGAACTACATCACCCCCGACTGCGTGGCCGACTTCACCTCCATCCGCCTGGACGACGCCGGGCCGGACCGCGTGCGCGTGAGCGGCATCCGCGGCGGCCCGCGCCCGCCCACGCTCAAGCTCTCCATCAGCTATGCCAACGGGTGGAAGGCCATCGGCACGCTGGTCTACTCCTGGCCGCGGGCGCTTGAAAAGGCGCGCGCCGCCGATGGCATCGTGCGCGAGCGTCTACGCGGCTTGCGCCTGGAATTCGACGAAATCTATACCGAGTATTTCGGGGTGAACGCCTGCCACGGGTCTGCCGCGCCGCCCAACGCCGACCCGCCCGAAGTGCAGCTTCGCATCGGGGTGCGCGGCGCCGACAAGAAAGCCGTAGACCGCTTCACCCGTGAGCTGATTCCGCTGGTGTTGAATGGCCCGCCCGGCGCCACGGGTTTCGGAGAAGGCCGGCCGCCGGTGCGCGAGATTGTGGCGTACTGGTCGGCGCTGCTGCCGCGCGAGGAGATCGCGACGCGCGTGGAAGTGGTGGAATAGGCAGGGCATTCTGGGCCAACAATAAAAAAGGGAGCCGGTGAAGGCTCCCTTTCCCGCTCGGAACGCACACTTCCTCACTTTTACTGCCGGCGGCATGATGACCCCACGCCGCCACGTACTGCACCAGGATGAAACCCTGGCGTGGGACTACTTGATGAACCGTTTGGCGAAAAGGCCAAGACCCAACAGGGCGCCGCCCAGCATCGTGAACGTGGCCGGTTCCGGAATGGACTGGCCTACTGTAAAATCGCCCGCGGTCACAAAGGAAGTCAGGCTGGCACCACTGATAACGATGTTGCTGATGCCGTTCGTCGGGTTGGGGACGCCAGCCTGTGAAAAGTCCATCACTCCCCAGAAGTTCCCGGGCGTGACAAGAGCCGGTGTAAGCACAAACGCCTGTTCAGTGCCAAGGCCCTTGTTCACCGTGATTGTGATGGTGTCATTGGTGAAAGCATTCCCGGCGGTAGCACCGAAGAAAAGGCCACCGAAGGCAGTGACGGCATTCCCCGTGGGCGAGAAAGTGATGAGCAGGCTATCCCCCGAGGCATTCGTCGAGAGACCGTGGACATCGACGAAAAGATCGGATGCTCCAGGCACGATGCCAGCGCTGGTTTCGGTTTCAGCGTTGTAGGCGAACCCAGACCCAAGGAATGCCTCGGGCCCCGTTGGTTGGATGCCAGACAGGGTTTGGAAATTCTCCGTGTAGAACTGCCCCAGGAAAGTGTTGAAACCGGAACCGGCTTGGTTGGCGCCGACAAACACCGTGGGGATTGCCAGCGCGGTGTTCGGCACCAGAATCATCGCCACCGCCAGCGCAAAAAGAAGGGAAACTCGATTTAGGATTCTCATTATTTATTCCTCCGTTGCTTTTGCTTTTGTTGCATCAAAGAAGCCTGTCTGCCGGCTGGCCGAATGCACGCTAATCGGGTGCTATTCTCTTAATACTCGCCGCCGCAAGCCACAGTATGCGTTGCCGAGCGATTCCCAGTACAAAACGCAAGGCTGCGGATTTCTCAAAAAAATCTGAGAGTTTCAGATTCGTTTAGTACTATTGTGGATCGCTTTCGGCCTAGTACCGGGTATCGAGAATCGCCTCTTGTTGAAAACTCCTCCAAACTATCTCTGTCTTGTGGGCCGGAACGTCGTGGAAACAGACGCCTTGGACCCCAGGAAACCAGCCAGGCGGTTTCGGGATCGAGCGTGGCTCATCAGCCCCCGTGTCTCGGTTCGAGCATCGCGCCGAGGCCGATCGGGCGCCGGCCAACAGTACCCAATGATGCGGGTGCAGTCGGCAAGCCCGGTGGGCCGGGGTGCGTGGCACAATGGAACCGAGGCCCCCATGAAAGTGCCCCTTTCGAAAATCGCGCACACCCGCTCCGGCGACAAGGGCGACACGTGCAATATCGGCGTGATCGCGTATGACCCGCGCCACTACCCCGTCCTGGTTCGCGAAGTCACCGCCGAGCGGGTGAAGCGGCATTTCGGCGCGCTGGTGGCGGGCGAAGTGGAACGGTACGAGTTGCCCAACCTGGGCGCCTTGAATTTCCTGCTCCACCAGGCCCTGGGCGGCGGGGGAACCGTCTCCCTGCGAACCGACGCCCAGGGCAAGACTTTCGGCGCGGCCCTGCTGGCGCTCGAAATCGAGATGCCAGCCGAGGTATAATAGGGATCACGGCGCGAGCTCCGCGCGCCGCAGCGCACTCTCTGCCTGCCTACGGAGCGAACCCCATGAGCGACGTTCTCGAAACCGTGCGACACGGACGGGTGCTGCGCCTTTCCCTCAATCGCCCGCAAAAGCGCAACGCGCTCGATGCGGAACTGTGCGGCGCTCTGGCGGCGGCCCTGGAGGGCGCCGGCGGCGATCCGGAAGTCGGAGCTATCCTGCTCACCGGCAAGGGGAAATCCTTCTGCGCCGGGATGGACCTCAGCGAGATCGCCCTGGGGAGCGTGGAGGAAATCAACCGCGTGCACGAGCGGCTTTTCACCATTGGCGCGCGCATGGCCGTCCCGCTGGTAGCCGCCGTGCGGGGCGCGGCGCTGGGCGGCGGCACGGGCCTGGTGGCCAACTGCCATGTGGTGATCGCCGGGGAAGATGCCACCTTCGGGCTGACCGAGATCCGCCTGGGCCTGTGGCCGTTCCTGGTCTTTCGCGCCGTCGCGGCGGCCCTGGGTGAGCGTCGCACTGTTGCAATGTCCCTCACCGGCCGTATTCTGGAGGCTAGGGAGGCCAAAGAGATCGGGCTGATTCACGAAATCGCCCCGGATGCGGACACCCGCGCCCTGGAAGTGGCGGAATCCATAGCCGCTTTCAGCCCTACCGCCATACGCGCGGGGATGGGCTTTGTGCACCAGGTTCGGGGCCAGGATTGGGACACGGCCGGGCAAATCGCCCGCCGCGTCCGCAACGAAGTCTTTCAAAGCCAGGATTTTCAAGAGGGAATCCGGGCATTCCGGGAGAAGCGGCAACCGCGATGGCCGTCGCTGGCGGGACCCGGGGAGCCGGGGCGATGAGCTGTCTTCCTATTGTGGGGCAGCCAATCCTGGCTGCCGCCGGCTTTCAGCCGGCGTTGCCGGAGTGCGAAGAACCGCTGGTGGGCCGAAAGAGCCGGCTGAAAGCCGGCTGCGGGCAGGATTGCCCGCCCCACGACTATCGGCAGAAATGCGGCTCTGGTAGGCTGGCTTCGCACGTGGTACACAATATCTTGGGGGAGAATCTTCGGGGATACCGCTTGCTGTGGTGGAATTGCTTTACTTTTGCCCGCAGCGAGGTTAGTATGGTTGCAACTCCCCCGAAGCAGAGGTTAATGCTTTGCTGAAACTCAAACGCATCGAATTGCAGGGATTCAAGTCCTTCTGTGAGCGCACTGAGCTGCGCTTCAGCGGGGAAGGCATCGCCGCCATCGTCGGCCCCAATGGCTGTGGCAAGTCCAATATCAGCGATGCCATCAGTTGGGTGCTGGGCGAGCAGTCCGCCAAGAGCCTGCGCGGAACCCGCATGGAGGACGTGATTTTCGCGGGCACGCGCGACCGCAAACCGCTGGGTATGGCGTACGTCACCATGACCCTGGTGGACCCGGCCGCGCCCGCGCTCAGGCCGGAACATCCCGGTCCCGTCCCCGTGGAGCCCGGCCAGCCCCTGCGTCCGGGCGAGGTGACCATTACCCGCCGCCTCTTCCGCTCGGGCGAAAGCGAGTACCTCATCGACGGCCGGGCGGCGCGGCTGCGCGACATACAGGACATCTTCATGGGCACCGGCCTGGGGCCGGAGAGCTACGCCATCATCGAGCAGGGGCGCATCGGCCAGATCCTGAGCTCCAAGCCGCAAGACCGCCGCGGCGTGATCGAAGAGGCGGCCGGCATCACGCGGTTCAAGACGCGGAAGCGGCTGGCCGAGGCCAAGCTGGAGGGGGCCAAGCAGAACCTGGCCCGGGTGTACGACATCCTGGAGGAAGTCACCCGCCAGGTGAATTCGCTCAAGCGGCAGGCCTCCAAGGCGCGGCGCTACACGGAGCTCAAGGGCGAGCTGGAAACGCGGCTGCGCGTGGCGCTCTCCGGCAAGTACCGGCTGCTGGAGCGCGATGCCGCCAAGACGGCCATCGATCTGAACCTGGCGGCGGCCGAGTTGCGCTCGTTGGGCGAGCAGGTGGCGGTGCGCGAGCGGGCCCACGAAGAGAACCAGGCGGCCTGCTACGAGACCGAGCGGCGGTTGACGGAAGCGCGGCGCGAGCTGGGGGAAATGAACCTCGAGCGGGAGCGCGCCCGCGGCCGTCTGGAAGCGCAGGCCAAGGAGAGCGGCGCCATCGAGCAGCGCATCGCGCAGGCGGAAAACGAGGCGCAAGAGCTGGCGCTGCGCTTGCACGGCCTGGAGGAAGAGATCGCGCTCCACCGCACGGCCGTGGAAGCGCTGGAGGCACGGATCGAGCAAGGGCGCGCCCGCGTGCTCGAAATCAACCAGCAGCGCGAGCTGCTGCAGACCAGGGTGCGCGAGCGGGAGCAGGCCATCGAAACCGGCCGGCAGGCCATCCTGCGGCTGCTGGGCGAGGCCTCCATGCTGCGCAACCAATTGGCGCAAGTGGAAGAGTACCTGGCTGGAGTGGAGCGCGAAACCGCCCGTGCGACGCGCGAGGAGCAGGTGGCCGCGAGCGAGATCGAGCGGCTGGAAATCCTGCGCCGGCAGCTTTCCGAAACCGTGGCCGAGCGGCAGCTCGAGCTGGAATCGGTGGTGGCCGACCGGGGCCGCACCGAAGAGGATCTGGCCGGCCAGCGGCGCGCCGCCGCGGAGCTGCGCCGGGAAATCGACGCGCTGAAGGGCGAGGTGTCGCAACTGCACGCGCGCAAAGAGTCCCTCGAGCAGGTGCTGGCGCACCGCACCTACACCACCGAATCGGTGAAGCGCCTGTTTGCCTCGCTCGAAAGCGGGCAAGCCGCCGGCTTTGAGCCCCTGGGCGTGCTGGCCGACTACGTGGAAGTGGATGCGCAGTGCGAAAAGCCGGCCGAGGAGTTCCTCCACGAAGAGCTGGAATACGTGGTGGTGGAGAGCTGGCAGCAGGCCGAGCGCGGCCTGGAATTCATCCGCGCCGAACGGGACGGGCGCGCCACCTTCCTGGTGCACCCCACGCCCCACGGAAACGGGCACGGCCATCTGCCCGAGCCGGCCATTGGGCCGGAGACGGGCATCGCCGCGCGGCTGAGCGAATCGCTGCGGCTCACCAACGGGTTCAAGGATCGCGCGGTGGACCTGCTGCCGCGCCTCTCGTTGTGCTTCCTGGCCGAGGACCGCACGGCCGCGCAGCGCCTGGCGGTGGAGTATCCGCATCTTTATTTTCTGCTGCCGGACGGGGTGTCCTATCACGGGCACACGGTCACGGGCGGCAACAAATCCGGCGCCGGCCCGCTGGCCATGAAGCGGCAGGCCCGCGAGCTGGCGGTGACCCTGCGCACGCGCCAGAAAACACTCGACGAGCGGCTGGGGCAACTGGATGCCTTGAGCCAGGAGATCATCGCGCTCGAAGCCTCGCTCGAGCACTTGCGCGCGCTGCAGCAAAGCCGCGAGAAGGACCGGGTGGCGCTGGACCACGAGATGGGGAAGCTGGGCGAAGACCTGGCGCGCTCCAACTCGCGCCTCTCGGTAGCGCGCCTGGAGCTGGACCGTTTGCGCCGCGACGCGGTGCAATCGGCCGGACAGCGGGAGCGCAACCTCGCCGCCGTGGAAGAGAAGGACCGGCTGCGCGCGGGCCATGAAGCGGCGCTCGAAGGCGAGCGGCGGGAGCTGGAAAAACTGGAAGGCGAGGCTGCCGCCATTGGCGAAGAGCATGCCGCGACGCGCGCCTCCCTGGCCGGTTTCGAAGAGCGCCATCGCGGCGAGCGCGCCGCCATGGGCCGGCTGGAGCAGCAGTTCCAGGAGACGGCCGGGCGGCGCGACGCCATCGCGCCGGCGATCGGGCTCATGGGCGGAGAGCGCGCGCGCCTGCTGGCCGATAACATTTCCCTCGAAGAGAAGTCGGCGCACCTGGCCGCCGGGATCGCCGCGCTCGAAACCGCGGTCGCGGAGACGGCCGCGCGGGAAGCCGCCATGCGCGAAGCGCTGCGCGCGGGCGAAGAAGACTTGAAGGGGTTTCGCGCCGGCGTGCAGGAGAGTCTGGAGCGGCGCTCGCAGATCGAAGTCGATCTGGTGCGCAAGCAGGCCGAGCTCAAATTCCTGGACGAGACCAGCCGCAAGGAGCTCAACTGCCCGGTGGAGTCGCTGGCCGCGGCCGACGACCCGGTGCCCGATGAGGCCGCCATCGCCGATGCCGAGCAGGCCGCCCACGAAGTGCGCAACCGCATCGAGGCGCTCGGCCCGGTGAACCAGGCCGCCATGGAGGAGTTTCAGGAGGCCCACGAGCGGCAGGAGTTCCTGAGCGCGCAGCGGCAGGACCTGATCGATTCCATCCGCGACACGGAGAAGGCCATCCAGGACATCGACGAGGTCTCGCGCCATAAGTTCGCCGAGGCCTTCGAGGCCATCAACGCTAATTTCCGGGTGAGCTTCCAAACCCTGTTCGGGGGCGGCACCGGCGAGATGCGGCTCACCGACCAGGAGAACCTGGCCGAATCGGGAATCGATATCGTCTGCTCGCCGCCCGGCAAGCGGCTGCAGAATGTGCTGCTGCTTTCGGGCGGCGAGAAGGCGCTGGCCGCGGTGGCCCTGCTGATGGCGATTTTCCATTACCAGCCGAGTCCCTTCTGCGTGATGGACGAAGTGGACGCGCCGCTCGACGAGGCCAACATCGGCCGCCTGACCCGGCTTCTGGCGGAGATGTCCCATCAGACCCAGTTCGTGGTGATCACCCACTCCAAGCGCACCATGGAGGCGGCGCAAGCGCTCTACGGCGTCACCATGCAGGAGCCCGGCGTTTCCCGCCTGGTCTCGGTGCGCTTCCACGACGAAGCGGCCGCGCCGGCGGCGTAGGTGGGGCAGGCGGTGCCGCCAGCCAACCGCGCGCTGGACCACGGCCAGGCGGAGACCGCAACCCGCTTAGCGGAGGCGGGCTGTTTCCCACTCACCGCGGAGGCGCGGAGGACGCAGAGGTCACGCGGAGAAGACGATGAAGAATTGGTTTTCTCCGCGCGGCATGTCGACGGGGGAGATCAGGCGCGCTTCGCTTCGCGGCGGATCCCCTCCGCAATCCACATGCGGAGTTGCGTCTGGTAGCCTACCGACTTCGCGGCCGCGATGTGCTTCGCCGCGGCGATCTGCTCGGGGTCCAAACGAAGCGAGATCGGAGACTTTGCCCGAGCGTGGCGGTCGCGGATCTTCTTCGCCAGCGCGGGCAACGGTTTCGCCTGACGTGCCTCGGGCAGGCGATTCCACACCCCAGCGACGGAATGGCGCTCGAAGTACTCTGCGGCCTCCTTATCGGACGGAAACTTCGGGAGCGGCAGCTTTGCGGGAGAAAGTTTTTTCTTCATGTGCATCGACCTACTTGCGGCGAAAGAGCCGCCGTTCACTCGCCTCCATATCCCGGGCCGTGATCACTCTCACGAGACCTCCGGAGCAGCGCCGGAACACGACGAAAGCCAAACGGCCGTCGAGGGTCCCGCCCAACGCGATGTATCGCTGCTGGCGCGCCCGCCTGACCTTGTGGTCACCGATGACCACAGGACAATCGTAGCAGGTTGTATATACGAATTGCTACGCGTCACCCGCCCTTGCGCGCACACACGTCGGCGGCCGGGACGAACGGGTTTTTGGTGCGCGGAGAGCTTTCGGCGAGGATGCGTATGGGGCAGCCCATTCGGAGCCGTCGAGAAGTCCGTGTGCTTCCAGCAAGCCTACGCGCGAACTTGGGTTGACCTATTCTCGGAGGAAAGGACCGGCAATTAAGGGGCGCATCGAAGTGCGAACGACCAAACGCCGACGGTAGAACTCCAGGCTATTTGGGATCCGACTTTCGGGAAGTTTCTGCGTCTTTTGCGGCAAGCTGTCATCAACCCGCGCCAGGCTACGACCAGTCTCGCACGCCGCGGCGATTCGGGTTCATCGGATTCTGGGGCTATCTGGTTTTTCTGCGCGCATTGCGCACGGCGTGCAGCAGGAGCTATTGCGCGAAATAGCCGCCGCGTCGTCAGCCGCCCTTGCGGGCGCACACGTCGGCGGCCAGGACGAGCGGGTTCTTGGTGCGCGCATTGCGCACGGCGCGCAGCAGGACAGCCTCTTTGAAACCTGCCGCCCGGAACTCATCGAGGAAGGCGCCCCCTTCCCTGGCACCGGCGATTCAGGCAAACCAGTCGGTTTCCGACCCGGAATGGTCGCGCGGGAGCGGCGCTCGCAGCACGAGCTCGGAGGAATAGACCACCCCACCCTTCTTAACCACCCGTCCCAGTTCGCGGAAAATCGCCGTTCGATTGGGATTCAGGTTGAAGATCCCGTTGGCGAGGGCCACCGCGATGGAGTCGCTCGGCAACGGCAGGCTTTCCGCGGAGGAAAGGCAGAACGCCACATTGGCGATGCCGGCGGTGCGCGCGCTGTGGCGGGCGCGGGCGAGCATGGGAAAACTGAAATCCACCCCGAGGACCCTGCCGCGCGGACCCGTCCGCCCGGCCAGGATCAGGGAATCCAAACCGGCGCCGCAACCCAGATCCAGGATTACGCCACCGGGGGAGAGTTCCGCCGACAAGGACAAATTGGATACGCCCGCAAACGCTTCCGTCGACGCCGCCGGCAGACTTGCGAGCAGGCCGGGAGGGTATCCGAGGCTTTCGGCAAACTGGCGCCCGACAGGGAACGCATGGACGTCGTCCGGGCGCAACGCGGCGGCGGAATACGCGCGCATCACCTTCCGCCGGAGATCGGCGAACGGCCGCTGCGTCTTACACCTGGAAGGAACTGCCGCAGCCGCAGGTGGACTTCACTTGCGGGTTGTTGAACTTGAAGCCCGAGCCCTCCAGGGTCTCCACGTAATCCACTTCCGCTCCGTCCAGATAGAGCAGACTGGCCTGATCGATGAAGACCTTCAGCCCATCGTAGTTGTAGGTCTTGTCCAGCATGTTGGGCTGGTTCTCGAAGGCCATGGAATAGCTGAACCCGGAACAGCCGCCTCCCACCACCGCAATGCGCAGTCCGCCCGGTACTGGTTCCTGGGACGTCATAATCTCCCGAACCTTGCCAATCGCTTTTTCGGTCAATTGCACCATTCGTCTGACTCCTTGGATTCGCGTGTCGCGTGCTTTCCTATTATACAAACAAGACCACAGCAGTCCACAACCAGTTATCTGTTGGATGCGGCGGGAGGGGGTCCGGTCGCTAAAAACCGGGGCTGGGGGCCGGGGGCCGGGGGCCGGGGGCCAGGGGCTGGGGACCAGGGGGCGTCGGTAGATCGCTTCGCTCGCGCCTTTTTCAGGACAGTGCGAGCGAAGCGAGCTCCTTTCCCTGGCCCCCAGCCCCTAGCCCCCGGCCCCGCGAGCGAAGCGAGCCTTTTCCCCAGCCCCCAGCCCCGCGAGCGAAGCGAGCCTCCCGTCGTGCTATCTTGCAATTGGAAAGCAGGTAGCTGAAACCCGAACCGGGCGCTACGCGTAGGAAGCGGTGTATGGGAACACTGACTGGCGCCTTGGCGTTTCCCGGTTTCGGTAGCAAGGGTGCGGCGAAATCTAGAGTGGACTATCAGAACACCCTGGAAGGCGCTTTGGTCCGCCGGGCGCAATCTGGCGACGAGAGCGCGTTTCGTGAGATCGTGGAGCGCTATCAGTCCAAAGTGTTCTCCATTATTCACGGCATCGTGCGCCAGCGCAACGATGTGGAAGATATTGCACAGCAAGTGTTTGCGAAGGTTTTTCTGTCTTTGAAGAGCTTCGATTTCCGGAGCTCGCTGATCACCTGGATTTATAAGATTACGGTCAATGAATGCTTCGATTACCTGCGCAAACGGAAAGTGCGGAAGCTGGTCTACGAAAGCGATTTGAGCGAGGATGAAGTCCGGCGGGTGGATAATAGCGAGCCGAGCGTGGATCGCCAACTGCCGGCCGACGCTACGCTGGCGCGCCGGGACTACGTGGTCAAACTCCTCTCCAAGGTGTCCGAAGAGGAGCGTATGTTATTGATGCTTAAGGAAGTCGAGGGGTATTCCGTGGAGGAGCTGGCGACCAAAACCGGCATGAACGAGAATACCATCAAGGTCAAGCTGTTTCGCGCGCGGCAAAAGCTGGTGAAGGCGGCGCAGCGGCTGGATCGCGCTCCCGGCGTAGTAGCCGGTTGAAGCGGTTGAGGTCCCCCGTAAGCGGGCATGAGACTCGCGAGGGGGCGTGCTTGAAAACTGTGATTCGTAAGGGAAGAAATTTATGCACGCGGTAGTGATGGAGAGCCTTGAGGAGTACCTGTCCGGTTTGCTGGAACCGGCGGCTCAACGGGATATCGAGGCGCACCTGAGCAACTGTGGGACGTGCCGCGAAGAGATCCGCGGTATGCAGGATCTCGCGCCGTTGTTCGGTACCCTACGGTCGGAAGAGACCTGGCAGCCTGCTCCCGGTTTTTATGCCGGAGTCAGGCAACGGGCCGGGGAGCGGAAGGCGGTCCCCTCGTTTGCCAGTTTCTTCGCCTTGGACCTGGCCTTTGGCCGGCGTCTGGTGTTCGCCTCCCTGCTCACCCTGGCGGTTCTGGGCAGCTATCTGGTGACGCGGGAGTCGGGGTATGCGGGCGGTCCGTCTCCGGAAGCGATCATGGCGCAGCAGAACTCGCCCGAGTTCGATTCCGCTTCGGCCCAAGACAATATGCTGATCACCCTGACAGCTTATGAGCAGCACTAGCGCGAACCTCCTGGAGAGTATGCCGGGCAGGCGATCGTGGAATCCCAAGATGGCGTGCGCGGTGGCCCTGGCGCTGGTTTTTCTGTGCGGCGCCGCGGCGGGCGCCCTGGCCATGAACCTGGGCGTGCACAAATCGCTGCATCAGCCGGCCTTCGATTCGCCCCAGGGCAAGGCGCTCTACTTCGAGCGCCTGCAGAGGGATCTGGATCTGACTCCCGCGCAGTCCGAGCAGATGCAGTCCATCCTCAACGACTTCTGGCAGTACTATCGGACCGTGCTGAGCGAAAGCAAATCCCGGATCGAGCAGGAGCTGAATCCCGAACAGCGCAAGAAATTCGAGCGCTTGCTGCAGGAACCATACCCGCGCGGAAATAAGAAATAATAGTACTTGTAAAAAACGGTATCTATTGACACGCTGCGTGCCGGTAGGGAGAATGGTGTCACCATGCGACACCTTCGTGTCAGTCTCGCCATTGCGGCTGTCGCCGCGTTTTCCCTGAGCTCCTGCTCCAAGCAGGAACCGGCCTATCGTGTGATCACCTATGAGTTGGGTCAAAAAGTGGAAGTGGGCCACACCATTTACACTGTCTTTGAAACGAAATGGGAGAATCACCTGGGCGAGGGTTCCGCGGCCCGGCTTCCGCAGAACCGCTATTTCCTGGTGCGCCTGGCCGTGGTGAACAGCGGCGGTGCGGAGCAGACCATGCCCAATCTCACAATTGAGGACGACAACGGCAAGTCCTTCAGCGAGGAATCCAACGGGGAGGGCGTGCCGCAATGGATTGGTTTTCTGCGACAGGTGAAGCCGGCGGAATCGGCGCAAGGCAACGTTCTGTTCGATGCGCCGCCCAAGCATTATAAATTGCGGGTGACCGACGAAAGCGGCGAACGCGCGGCGCTGATCGACCTTCCGCTGAAATTCGATTCCGACGCCCCATTTCTGTCCGTTCCGGATACCTCCGCCCCCCCCAGGAAGCAGTAGCGTGGGGCGGACCCCTTGGTCCGCGCGGGTCCCCCGGGACCCGATCTTCGCTCGAAGGATTAGTTCCGAAGAGCCGGCCGGGGGGCCGGCTGCGGACCGGGGGGTCCGCCCCACTGGCCCGCCTGGCACACCACGCTCGCATTAGAATTGAAGTATGGTGGCGCTCGTGGCGGCAGTGCTCTTCTTTCTCCAGGCTCCCGATTTCACTTCCGAAGGGATGAAGGCGCTCGAAGACAAGAGATACGAAGCCGCCGCGCAGGCATTCGCCCAGGCGGTGGCCGCCGATCCCAAGGACTACTTTGCGCACTTCAATCTCGCCATGGCATACAGCCTGATGCATAAAGACGCCGAGGGCATCGCCCAGTATCGCCAGACGCTCGAGCTCAAGCCGCTTCTGTACGAAGCCGAGTTGAATGGCGGAATCCTGCTGCTGCGCCAGAAGAACGCGGCCGAAGCCCTGCCCTGGTTGGAAGACGCCGCCCGGCAGAAGCCGGGAGAATTCCGTCCCCGCTATTACCTGGCCGAGGCGCAGCTCCAGACCGGCGCGGTGGAGAAGGCGGAAGAGAGCTACCGCCTGGCGCTCCAGCTCAACAGCCAGTCCGCGGCAGCGGAGCTCGGCCTGGGGCATACCCTGGCGCGGCAGGCGAAGCTGGCCGAAGCGGCGCCGCATTTCCGCCAGGCCGCGCAACTCGATGGCGGGTACCGCGACGCGCTGCTGGAGCTGGCGGGGCTGTACGAGCAGAACCGGCAGCCGGCGGAGGCCATCGCCATCTATCGCGAGTTTCCGGATCACGCCGCCGCGCAGGAACGTTTGGGCGCGCTGCTATTAGCCAACCGGCAGTATGCCGAGGCGCTGCCCCAACTCGAACGGGCGTATCGCCAGGAGCCTTCGCAAGCGAATCGCGTGGCGCTGGCCATGGCCTGGCTGTTCAGCGGGCAGCAGGACAAGGCGCTGCCGCTCCTGGAGCAGGCCGTGGCCGCCGAACCGTCGAATTACGATCTCCGCATGATGTATGGGCGTGCGCTCCGCGACCACAAGCAGTATGCCGCGGCGGCCGGCCAGTTCGCCGAGGCCACCAGGCTGAAGCCCGCCGAAGCCGGCGCGTGGAGCGAATGGGCGGGCGTGCTCTACCTGTCGGGCCAGTATCCGCAAGCGCTGGCCGCGTTCGACCGGGCCCGCCAGTTGGGCGAGGACACTCCCGGAAACTCGTTCCTTCGTGCGATCATTCTAGATAAGCTGAAACAATTGAAGCCCGCCATGGAAGCATACCAGCGGTTCCTCGCCCTGAGCCAGGGGAAGAACCCCGACCAGGAGTTCCAGGCGCGGCAGCGGGTGCGCATCATACAGAACGAGTTGGAGAAGCGTTGATGGGGATTCGATTGCTATTCGTGACCGCGTTATGGCTCGCATGCGTGGGAACCTTGCGGGCGGATCTGAAGCAGGCGCAAGCCCAGCCCAACCTCGAGAAGCGCTCCGCCCTGGCGCTCGACAACGCCGCCGCCGCGCTCAAGGCCGCCCGGGCGGCGTATCTGCAGGGCGATACCGACGAGGTGGCCAAGGATGCCGCCGAGATTCAGGAATCCGTCGGTCTGGCGTTCACGTCCCTCACCCAGACGGGCAAGAACCCGCGCAAGAGCCCCAAATGGTTCAAGAAGGCGGAAATCGAAACCCGCGACCTGGCCCGCAAGCTGGAGGCCTTTCAGCGGGATATGAGCTATGCGGACCGGTCCTTGCTGGATGGGGCGAAGGCGCGCCTGCAGCAGGTGCATGACGACCTGCTGTTGGGACTGATGGAGGGCAAACACAAATGAAGATGCTGGCATGGAGCTTGCTGCTGGCGGCCACGGGGTACGCGCAAGGCGCGGGCCAGCGCGATTTTCTCACCAGCGACGAGGCCGCCCAGATCCGGGAGGCGCAGGAGCCCAACCTGCGGCTCAAGCTGTACGCCGGCTTCGCCCGGCAGCGTATCGACATGGTCAAGAACCTGCTGGCCAAGGAGAAGCCGGGACGGTCGATCCTGATTCACGACGCGCTGGAGGATTACGCCAAAATTCTCGACGCCATCGATGACGTGGCCGATGACGCGGTGGGCCGCAAACTGGACGTGAAGGCCGGCCTGGGCCTGGTAGCCGCAGCCGAGAAGGAAATGCTGCCGCTGTTGCAGAAGGTGCAAGACAGCCCGCCGAAGGACCTCGAGCGCTACGATTTCGCCTTGAAGCAGGCCATCGAGACCACCTCCGACAGTCTGGCATCGGCGCAGGAGGACCTGGGCAAGCGCACGCGCGACGTGGAGGCGCGCCAGCAGAAGGAAAAGAAACAGGTCGAAGACGCCATGGCGCCCACCGAGCGCGAGGCCCGGCAGGCCGAGACCAAGAAGGCCGAGGCCGAGCAGGCGAGCAAGAAGAAAGCGCCCACCCTGATGCGCCCTGGGGAGAAGAAGCAGGATCCGCCCGATATCCCTCCGGTCAAGAAACAGTAGCCAAGGAAGGTTGGGAGACGCTGGGCCGCTCGTTTACGGCTGGACCAGGCCCTGGCGGATGGCATACCGGACCAGGCCCGCGGTCTCGTGAATGTTGAGCTTTTCCATGATGCGGGCACGATGCGATTCGCCCGTGCGCACGCTGATTCCCATCAGTTGGGCCACTTCTTTGGTGGTCTTGCCTTCGGCGATGAGTTGCAGCGCCTGCCGCTCGCGCAGGGTCAGGATCTCGGTTTTGGCCGTCGCATCCTTGTTCAGCATCTCGTGAATGACGGCCCGCGAGATGCCTGGACTCAGATACACGTTGCCGCGAGCCACTTCCTGGAGCGCGGTGACCAGGTCGGACGCCACTTTGGACTTCAGAAGATAGCCCACGACGCCTGCCTGAAAGGCGCGCAGCACGTAGTGCTCCTCCGCGTGCATGGTTAAGAGGATAGTCGGAATCCCCAATTCCTTGCGGATCTCCGCGGCCGCCTCAATGCCATTCATGATGGGCATGGAGAGATCGGTGACGACCACCTGGGGATGAAGGGTGCGCGCCAGTTTCACCGCCTCGGCGCCATTTTCCGCCTCTCCGACGACGGAAATTCCCTCCTGCTCCAGCAGGAGCTTCAAACTATCCCGCAGGACCCCATGGTCATCGGCGAGAACCACACGAATCGGCATACGACACCCGTCCAGACCCGGTTACGACTGCTTACATGGCCGAGCATAACACTCCGCAAATTGCTTCGCTATGCCCGAAAGATACTGTAACCAAAGAGTAGCACGAAGCGCCACGCGGGGCCGGGCTGGGGGCCGGGCTGGGGGCCGGGCTGGGGGCCGGGCTGGGGGCCGGGCTGGGGGCCGGGCT
>JADGNR010000248.1 GCA_017883415.1 Bryobacteraceae bacterium
GGCGCCCCCCGGTAACGGTTGCCCCGAAGCTCCCGGCGCACCGGGCGCCTGCCCGCCGGCCGCACCGGCCGGGCTTCCCGGAGCCCCGGGAGATCCCGGCGCCCCCGGCGTTCCCGCACCCTGCGGATTCCCCGGGTCGCCCGGCGCTCCCGGCACGCCAGTCAGCGGTTGCCCGTCCGGCCCCACGGCCGGCATCGCCCCTTCATTCGACCGCCGGCGTAGCGCCATGTTGACGCCCGACTGCCCCGCAGCGTTCTGCCCAATGGCCGTGACTTCGTTGATGTAGGACGGCGCGTTCGCCGCCGTCTTGGACTGGCCCTGCTTGTTTACCACCGAATCCGTCAACACGCCGTTCTGGATGTGGATGAGCCGCCACTCGTCTTTCCCGGTCATCGGGTCGATGTAACGATGGCGCAGGAACCGCCGGCCGTTGAAGTTCTCCAGGTCCTCCATTTTCCCCGGGTACACCCTCTTGTTGGTGATGAAGAAAACCTGTATGGCGCGCTTGTACTGCTCGCCCCGCTCCACCAGCAACTGCTCCTTCTGCCGTTGCGATTCGAAGGCCACCCGCGGAATCTCCATGTACAGCGTGATGGCAATCATCGCCGCCATCAGAAACACCAGCAGCAGCGCAAAGCCGCGCTCGTCAGCACCCGATTTCCGCCGCGCCCGCATGCTCATCCGATTCCCGCTCCCGATGCCGGTGCTTCTTCCATCAACTGCACCCGCTGCTGCCGCTTGGCCTGGGTGTCCTCCATCAGCACCGAATTCACCCCGATGGTGACCACCTTGTAGCGCTTCTTCACCACTTCGCCCTCGTTGGCCGGGATGATCTCATCGCCGTCCAGGAAGAATGCCGTCTTCTTTCCATTGTCGCGCTGCGTCGAGAAGCCGTAATACTTCAACGCGATCGGCGGCGGTGGTGGGGGCGGCGCCGGCGGGGCCTCCGGCGCAGGCGCCGACGGCCCATACGTCGCCACAATCTTCGGCTCCGGTCCTTTCAGCTCTACCTTAGGCGCCGGGGCCGTCCCGAACTGGAACAGGTTGCGTTCGCCGCCCGCCGCCGGCACCTGCTGGACCTTGGCCAGCAGATACAGCTTCAATTCGGGATCGATGTTGGCCACATCCGGGCGGTCTTCCGCCCGCTTGGGGTGCAGCACCGGATGAAACCCTTCGTCGCGCGCGCGGACGCCCGCCCGGCTGATGTCGGGCCCCTTCGCGGCCGGCGCGGTCCCGCGCACCGCTGGGGCCGCCGCGCCCGGTTCGACCGCCGCCATCGGGTCGGCTGTCCTTGGGCTCCGCGCCGCCGCCGGCGTGTCCGGCCCGGACAGCACGTTGCTGTACACCGCGTACCCCGCCCCCAGCGCCAGCACGCCGAGAATGATGAGGTTCCTCTTGTTGCCCGTGCCCAGCGTCATGGCGCCACCCCCGCCTGGTCGTTGACGAATGTGTCGATCTTCAGCACCACGTTCAAGCTCTGCTGCGCCGCCGCCCCGGCGCCCGGACCCTGTTGCGGCGCCGCTGCCTGCATGCTCTCGATGATCAGAAACCGCGGCGACTTGTCCAGCAGGTTCACGAACTTGGTCAGGTTCGCATAGCTGCCTTCCACTCCCGCGTTGATGGAGAGCATCTGCAGCGTGTCGCTGCCCTCAATCTCGTCGGGCTGATAGCTGGTCCCCAGCAGCTTCACTCCCGCCGTCGCCGCCGTCTGATAGATCTCGGTGACGATCGCCGAGGAGGCCGCGCTCCCGTCCAGGAAGTACTTCGCCACGAATTCGTCGCCCTGGCTGCGCGCCGTCCGCACCTTTTCCACCAGGAGCTTGTTGGCCGCCACCCGCATCTGCAACTGCTGCAAGCGCACGCGCAGTGTGCTCTGCTGGGCGCGCAGGTCCAGCGCCGATCCGCCGAACGGCTTGAAGGCAATCACCGCCGCCGCCAGGTTCGCCACCAGCAGCGTCCCGATGAGGGCGCGCATCGTCACCCGCGGGTCCTTCAATTTCAGCTTCCCGGCAATGTCAAAGCTTCTGGGCATAATTCACACTCACGTTGAAGCGGTAAAACGGCTCGCCCTGCGTGGGCTGCTGGCCCGTCTTGGCCGTGGGATGTTCGAACAGGGACGACTGCTCCAGCTTCTTCAGCAGATCCACCACCGGCGTCCACGACTCCGCCGCCACTACCATGCTCAGCGTCACCTGGTCCCGCCCATTGATCGAGGGATGGATGGTGATCACCCGGACGTTGTGGGGCACGGTCTTTTCCAGGTCCGAGAAGATGCGGCTCCAGCTTATGCCCTTGCGCAGCAGCAGCGCGTTGAGGAACACGCTGCGCTCCAGCACCTGGGCGTTCTCCGGCTTCTTCAGCACGGTGTCAAGCTGCCCCTGCTCGCGCCCCAACTGGTTCACCAGGGCGGTGAGGCGGTCCACGTCGCCCCGGACGTTGGCCAGTTGCGCGCGGTCCTTGACGGCGAGGGAAATCAGCACGGCCAGCGTCCCGGCCAGGAGCACGCTGACCGCCACCGATGCCGCCAGCATGGCGCGGTCGCGCCGGAATGGCTGGCTCGACAGATTGATTGGAATCTTCATCTCAGTTGTTCTTCGCGATGGACCGCAGATACCCCAGCAGCCCCGCGTTGTTCTCCCCCGGCGTTCCCAGCGGCGAGCGCAGCGGCTCCGCTTCCACGCCCAACTCTTCCTGGAACCGCCGCAGCGCTTCGTCGGTCTCGGCGCCAAACCCGCACAGGATCAGCCGCTCCGCCGCCCGCCCCAGGTTGTCTTCCACGAATACCAGCGTCGGCGCCAGCACGGCTCCGATCTCCCCCAGGTCCGCCGCCGGCAACTCCAGGCAGCGCACCAGCTTCAGCGCGCTCTTTTCCCGCACCAGCACGGTCAGGGTGTGTCCCGTCAACTTGGCCAGCACGCTCAGCCCCGCCTCCGGCGCCAGTTCCAGGGCCGCCAGCGAGGACGTCGTCACCAGCCCCGGGTTCATTCCCGCCGCGCGAAACGGCGCTTCGTAGCGCGCCACAATCTCGAGCGGCGCCATCACCACCACCACATCGGTCTGTTTGTGGCTCGCCTGGTGCGGCCAGTAGCTCACCGCCGCCGATTCCACGTCGAACGGCACGCTCCGCTTCAGCCGGAAGCGGATGAGGGAAAGCTGGTCCTTGGCATCGGCCGGAAAGCTGTCGAAATCCAACACCGAAATCCGCGCGCTGAAGTCCGGCAGAATCAGCGCTACATCCTTCCGCCGGCGCGCGGCCTGCGTCCCTGCCAGCGCCCGCACCGCCCGCGCGAAATCGTCCGGGTCCACCACGTTTTCCTTCACCGGGGAAACGGCGATGGTCCCCGGCTTCAGCGGGTGAAACTCCAGCTCCGCCCGCGACCCGATCCGCGCCGCCGCGATGCCCGCCTCGGTGATCTCGAACGCCATCCCCGGCGGCGGATCCTGCAATATCGACTTTAACCGCTCTAGCATGATTTCACCGCCGAGACGCCGAGGCGCCGAGTAAACCAAGACATGATTCCATCGCCATTCCGAGCCATATGTGCCTTCCTCGGCGTCTCTGCGCCTCGGCGGTGAATTCTATCCTTCTATGAACGTCACCTTATTGATCTCGCGCAGCGTCGTAATGCCCGCGCGCATCTTCTCCACCGCCGACTCCCGCAGGAACGTCATCCCGTCTTCCCGCGCCGCCCGCTTGATCTCCGACGTCGGCCGCCGGTTCAGGATCATTTCCCGGATCCGGTCCGTCAGGTCCAGCAACTCGTGGATCGCCGACCGGCCCCGGAAGCCCGTGCCGCCGCACTCGAAACATCCCGTCCCTTCCATGAACGCCACGTCCCGCCACTCCTCCGGGTTCAGGCCGCTCTCCACCAGCAGCGCGTCGGGATAGTGCACCTGGTGCTTGCAGTGCTCGCAAATCACGCGCACCAGCCGCTGCGCCAGGATGCAGTTCAGCGACGACACGAAATTGTACGGCTCCACGCCCATGTTCAGAAACCGTCCCAACACGTCGAGCACGTTGTTGGCGTGCACCGTGGTGAATACCAGGTGGCCGGTGAGCGCCGAGTTGATGGCGATCTGCGCCGTCTCCTGGTCGCGGATCTCTCCCACCATGATCTTGTCGGGATCGTGGCGCAGAATCGACCGCAGCCCGCGGGCGAACGTGAGCCCCTTCTTCTCGTTCACCGGAATCTGGGTGATCCCCTTGATCTGGTACTCCACCGGGTCCTCGATGGTGATGATCTTGTCTTCGTCGTTCTTGATCTCGCTCAGCCCGGCGTACAGCGTCGTGGTCTTCCCCGACCCGGTTGGCCCGGTCACCAGCACCATGCCGTACGGCTCGGAGATGTAGCGCCGGAACTTCACCAGGTCGCTCTCCGAAAAGCCCACCACGTCCAGCGACAGCTTGGAGAACTTCTCGCTCATGGACTCCTTGTCGAGGACGCGCAGCACCGCGTCCTCCCCGTGGATGGTGGGCATGATGGAGACGCGGAAATCGATCAGCCGGTTCTTGTAGCGCACGCGGAACCGCCCGTCCTGCGGCACCCGCTTCTCGGCGATGTCCAACTCGCTCATCACCTTGATGCGCGAAATGATGGTCGATTGCCAGTCCTTGGCAATGGGCGGCATGGCATAGTGCAGCACGCCGTCGATGCGGTACTTGATGGCGACTTCCTGGTCCCGCGATTCGATGTGGATGTCGCTGGCCCGCCGCTCGAGCGCGTTGAAGATGGTGGTATCCACCAGCTTGATCACCGGCGCGATGTCGCTGTCGGTGGCGGTCAGCTTGTCGATGGAAAGCGTCTCGTCCTGGTCCCCGTCCTCCACCACGACGTCCAGGGCGAAGCCTTCGGTCACTTCCTCCAGCACGCGCTGCGATTGCTCGGTCTTCTTGAGCAGCTCGGAGATCTGCGCCAGCGTGGCCACCTTCACCTTCAGCTTGCGGTTGAGCAGCAGCGTGAGCTCGTCGATCAGCGCCAGGTTCCGCGGGTCGGAGAGGGCGATCTCGAGCGTCCCGTTGCTCGCGCTCATGGGCACGAAATTGTACCGGAACATCAGGTCCACGGGAATCGCGTGGAACAGGTCGTGGTCGATCGGAGTCTCGCGCAGATCCACGTACTCGCAGCGATAGCGCGCCGCCATCGCCCGCGCCTGGTCCGCCTCCGGTCCCGCGTCCGGGATACGCACTTTATCGGTCGTTGTCGCCATAAATCACCGTATGGTATCCGCAATGGAGAAAATCGGCAGATACAAAGCCACCAGTACAAATGCCACGAACGCCCCCATGACGATCATGATGGCCGGCTCGATCAGGGACAGGGTCGCCGCCATGCGGGTGTTCACGTCTTCCTCGAAAAACTCCGCCACGCTGCTGAGCATGGTGGGCAGCGCCCCGGTCGATTCCCCCACCTCGATCATGTCGATCGCCAGGCCTGGAAATATCTTCGACGCCTTGAGCGAGCCGGAAAGGGGCTGCCCTTCCCGCACGCTCTTCCCCGCCGCCTGGACCGCCCGCTGCAAGAGCGGCGTGCCGAGCGAATCCGCCGCCGTTTCCATAGCCTGCACCAGGGGAATGCCCCCGGTCAGCAGCGTGCTCAGGATGCGCGCCAGTTGCGCCACCTGGTACTTCAGCCAGATCTCGCCCACAATCGGCAGCCGCAGCTTCACGTGGTCCACCTTCGACCGCGCCGCGTCGCTCCGCGCCCACAAGCGGAACAGCACGACCGCCACCACCAGCCCCGCCGCCAGCACCAGGATGTAGCTTCGCGCGGTGGTCCCGATGGCGATCAGCAGTTCCGTCATGGCCGGCAGCTTGGCATTCATGCTGGTGTACAGCGTGGCGAAGGTCGGCACCACGTAGGTCACCAGGAACACCATCAGCAGCGTCACCAGGACAATCAGCACCATGGGGTACATCAGCGAAACCATTACCTTCTTGCGTACCGCGAGGGTCATTTTCTGGTAGTTCAGATACCGGTCCAGCACCTCCGTCAGGCTCCCGCTTTTCTCGCCGGCCATCACCGAGGTCACATAGATTTTCGGAAAGATTCCCTGCTGCCGGAACGCTTCGGAGAGCAGCGTGCCGTTGCGCACCTCGTCCCGCACCGATTTGATGTACGGCCCCAGCTTGGGGTCCGTCAGGCGCTCCGCCAGGAGGTCCAGACCCTTCAAAATCGGCAGTCCGGCGCGAATCAGGGTCACAAACTGCTGATTGAAGATCAGGAACTTCTCGAGGTTGAGCTTCTTCCGGCCCCCGAACATCCCCGCCGCCGCGGCCCCCGACCTCGGCTTGATCGAGTACACCAGGAAGCCCTGCTGCACATACCGGTCGCGCAGTTCCTTTTCCGATTGCGCCGCCGCCACCTGCTGGTGGATCTGGCCCCGAGCGTCGGCGTATTTGAGCACAAAATCGGCCATGGCTATTGCCCCGCCTCCACCAGTTCCGCCCCCTTGGGCACTTGAAACTGGAACAGCTTTCCGTCCAGCGGCGGGTCCACCTTCTCCTGGTCGAAACTATAGTGAAGAATGGACTTATCGAACAGGGCGACCTTCAGCTCGCGAATCCGGCCTTCGCCCGTCACCAGGAATTCCACCGAGGAATACGGCAGGCTGTCGGTTTTGGGCTCAGCGGTGATGCGCGTATCGGCCCCTTCCTGCCGTCCCGCCAGGCCGCGAAACTCTTTGCTGAAGTGCAGCTTCCCCAGAAGGAACGCGAGCGGCGCCCGCATGTCCTCGCTCTCTTCGAGTTTCATCCGCTCCGCCCGGTTCTCAGCCGGGGTGTAGAGCCACAGAAACTTGCCGTCGCAGACGAACAGCTTCCCCTTGGGCTGCGCATAATCCCACCGCATGCGCCCCGGTTTGCGCAGCAAGAGCAGTCCGCTCTCCGTTCGCGAGGCCTTCCCTGGTGGCGTATACTCTTCTTTGAAAAGGACTTGCAGGGTTTTGGCGCGGTTATACCGGCTTTCCACGTTCTTCAGCAGACCGTCCAGCCGGGCATCCGCGCCCAATGCGGACACCGCCAATAACCCGAGTGCTAGCCGAATAGGGCTCACAGTTGGTTAGACGCTGTGGCGGTTCCAACCGTGTAATCGAATCGGGGACGGACAGCGTCCCAAGGCGCTGTCCGTCCCCGTAACCGCAGGTGGGGCAGGCGGTGCTCGCCTGGCCCGGGCGGGCTTACTTCACCGAAACCGTCACCCCGCTCTGGCTGGAGTTCCCGCCGACCGAGACCACGATCGGCAGATCGCCGGTCCGGGCCGTCGCGGGGATTTTCACGTTCACCTGCAGCACCCCGGCAACGAAGGTGGGCGCTTCTCCGAAGAAGGAAGGCGTCAGCGGCTGTCCGTCGATGGTCACCCCCACCGCCAGCAGCGGCTGCGGCGTAAAGGGCTGCGTGGCCGCGGCGATCGTTATTTTGCCCGTATTGTCCTTCTGCTGCTGAGCCGTCGCGGTGGCCGTGGTCAGTCCTTCGCCGGTGACGAACAGCTCAATGAAACTCCCTTTCGCCGCAGGATTGCCCGGCGAATTGAAGCTTTGGACTCCCGTCACCGGGTCAATCGCGATGATCGCTCCCGGTCCGGTCCCCGTCCCGTTGGCAGTGACGATCCCTGGAGCCGTCGCCGCCCCCTGCAACACAAAGAAGTTGGACTTCTGGCCCAGGAAGGTGACCCCTATTTGCGGACTGGCGATACCGGCCACTCCGTAGGGCACCACCGCGTTCACCTGCGTCGCGCTGGCGAACAGGATCGGCGCGAAGTCCCCCGAAGGTAAGAACTGCACCTGCACTCCGCCCAGCGTGGTGGGCACGAACCCACTCTGGATGTCGCTGGCGGTCAGGCTCACCCCGATCGCCGGCCCGATGGGACGCGATCCATCCTTGGGCGAGAAGATGGAAATCACTTCGCCGGGCGAAAACGCTCCGGTGAAGCCACTGGCCGCGTTGATCACCGAACTGATGGTCGGCAGGGGCGCCGTCACCGTCAGGCTCAAACTGATGGTCGTCGAACCCGTCGCCGCGCCCGTCCCGCTTACCGTGATGGTACCCGTGTAGGTCTTCGCGGTGGTCAGCTTGGTGGTGTCTACCGCCACCGTCAGCGTGGCCGGCGCCGTCCCCGAGGTGGGAGAAACGGTGAACCAGCCCTCCGTGCTCGATGCCGTCGCAGTAAACGTCGCGCTGCTGCCCGATACCGCGATGCTCCCGAAAGTCGGAGCCACCCCGCCCAGTTGGAAGCTGGAAGTCAGCGTCGTGGGCGCCGCCGAAACCGTCAACTGCGACGTCACCGTCAAGTTCACCGTCACCGATATCGCGCTACCCCCGCCGGTCGGCGTGATGGTCACCGTACCTTGATAGAAGTTCGCCGCCAGCCCGGCCGGATTCGCCGTGATGGTGACCACGGCCTGAGTCTGCCCCGAGAGCGGCCTAGCGCTCAGCCACGTCACGCCGCCTTCCCTCGGGGACCTTGCTGGCCTGTCCATGACGCTCACTGCTCCATGGGGCGTTGCCCAGGCCAAGATCAGGGAGGCGCGCCGACACCTGGCCCTCGGC
>JADGNR010000544.1 GCA_017883415.1 Bryobacteraceae bacterium
GCCAGCCACAGCAACGGGATCTGGTCCGGACGAGCGCCCAGATACTCATAGATGGCGCTCATGTTGGCCATTTGCAGGGCCCAGCCGAACTGGATCCCGAAAAAGCCGAAGTTCATGTTCCAGATTTGCGCGTAGCGCAGGGGAGGCTTTTCCATTTTGTACCGTCAATGATAAATCGCCGCCGAGCGCGCCCGGAGGCGCACTTCGGCCACTCCATGTTCCGCGCGCGCCGGGGGCGCCTGGCCCAGCGCGTCGGTGAGCGCGGCGCCATCGGAGATGGTGCTGCCCTCGAGCGGAATGCGCAGCGTAGCCGGCTCGCTCGAATTGTTGAAGACCACCAGCACGCGGCCGCGCGGCGTGACGCGCGCGAAGGCGTAGGCCTGCTCTTCCACCAGCAGGTGCTTCATCGCGCCGCGGCGCAAGGGCTCGAGAGCGGCGCGCAGGCGGGTCAGGCGCCGCAGGTGTTCGAACAACGCCTGCTGTTCCGCGGTGCGGCCGGAGGCCTCAAAGGCATTGCGCGCATCCTCTTGCCAACCGCCCGGAAAGTCGCGGCGGTTGTCGGGATCGTTTCCACCCGCGAGGCCGATCTCATCGCCATAGTAGATCATCGGGATGCCGCGCGCGGTCATCAGAAAGGTGAAGACGCGCCCCAGCGAGTCCATGGTGGCGCCGGGTTCATTCATGAAGCGCGCGACGTCGTGCAGATCGACGAACGTGACCAGGCGGCTGGCATCCCCGTAGAGGTAATCGTGGCCCAGCGTGCGGGCCAGTTCCGGGAAGCCCGCCGCGCCCGTAAAGACTTTCCGGATGGCGTAGTGCAGCGGAAAATCGAACAGCGAATCGATGCCCGTGTCGATGCCGTCGAAGCGGCGCGCGCCGCCCTGGAAAAACGAGACCAGCGCCGGATCGCCGTCGAACACCTCGCCCACCACGTTGGAGCGCGGAAAGCGCGCGCGGATGGCCGCCGTCCAGTCCCGCCAGAAGGCGCGCGGCGCGTACGGCAGCGTGTCCTGGCGAATGCCGTCGATGCCCGTGCGCCCGATCCACCACAGCGTGTTCTGAATCAGGTAGCGCGCCACTTCCGGATCGTCCTGGTTCAGGTCCGGGAGAATGTCGACGAACCAGCCGTCGAGGGTGCTCCTCTGCATCTGCGGCGTGGCATGCGGATCGATCAGCGTCCAGGTGCGCCAGTTGTTCGGCACATGGTGCGCCTCGCTGCCGTGGAACCAGGCCGGGGTGGGCGGATCCTGCACCCAGGGGTGATAGGGACAGGTGTGATTGGCCACCTGGTCCTGGATGACCTTGATGCCCCGCGCGTGGGCCTGGTCGACCAGCTCGCGAAACTTCTCCAGGCTCCCGAAATGCTCTTCGACCCCGTAGAAATCGACGGCGCCGTAGCCGTGGTAATCGGTGATGGCCTGCTGGTTGTAGGTCTCGCGTTCGTTCAAGCGGTTGGCGTTGTCGTAGATGGGGGTGAGCCAGAGCGCCGTGACGCCGAGATCCTGGAGGTAGGGAAGGCGCTGGATGATGCCCTGGAAATCGCCGCCATGATAGTAGCGGCTCTTGGCGCGATCGTGCAGGCCGGGGGAGACGGGCGGATCGTCGTTGGCGGTATCTCCGTTGGCGAAGCGGTCGGGCATGATGAGGTACACCACGTCATCGCTCGAGAAGCCCTGGAACCGGCCCGCGGAGGCCAGCGGTGGAGCCAGGGAGAACGGCGCCGTGGCCGTGCCGCCGCTGGTGGAAATCTCGAGGGGGCACTTGCCGGGCGCGGCGTGGGGAGGAATCACGAGATCGACGAACAGGTGGGTGCCGCTCGGGCTGACGGTGACGGGCCCGGTGCGAAACCGGGAACGAACCGCCGCCCCATCGAGATTCCGGCCCGTGGCGAGGATGCGCAAGGTGATGCCGTTCGGCTCCGCCACCCAGTCCGGCGGTTCCACCTTGGTGACCACCGGCCCGGCCGCGGCGAAGGCCAGGCGCACACACGCGGCCGCGATCGCCCAGTGCCCTCTCGGAGTCATCCTCAGATTATGTCAGAACTGCGGCGGGGCATCCGGTTGCGCGCACCGCGCCGCCGCGGCCGATTCGCACCGTCCGACTACGGTAGAATAAATGGGTTTGGTCAAAATGGGAAACGTCATCATCCTGGGATCCCAGTGGGGAGACGAGGGCAAGGGGAAGATTGTCGATCTCTTCTCCGCCCGCTTCGATATCGTCGCGCGCTATCAAGGCGGACACAACGCGGGCCATACCGTGTTCATCGGCGACCGCAAGTTCGTGCTGAAACTGATTCCCAGCGGGATCCTGCGGCCCGGCAAGAGAGCCGTCATCGGCAACGGCCTGGTCATCGATCCGGCGGCGCTGCTCGCCGAAATCGACGCGCTCGAATCGGCCGGCGTCGCGGTAGCCGGGAATCTCTTCATCAGCAACCGGGCGCACGTTTTGTTTCCCGCGCACCGCATGATGGAGCGGCTGTCGGAAGACCGGCCGGGCCGCGTTTCCATCGGCACCACCTCGCGCGGCATAGGACCCTGCTATGAGGACAAGACCGCGCGGCGCGGCATCCGCATCGCCGACCTGCTGCACCCCGAATTATTCCGCGCGCAATACGACTCCGTGATGGAAGAAAAGGTGGCCATCGCCAAGGCGCTGGGCATCTATGAGGAGCAGGATCTGCGCCGCATCCGCGACGAATATGAAGCCTTCGCCGAGCGCATACGGCCCATGGTGTGCGATACCGCCCTACTGCTGAACCAGGCGATCCGCGACGGAAAGACCGTATTATTCGAGGGCGCGCAGGGCACCATGCTCGATATCGACCATGGGACGTACCCCTTCGTGACCTCGTCGAACGCCAGCGCCGGCGGGGCCTGCACGGGCACCGGCGTGGCGCCCACGCGCATCGGCGGAGTAATCGGCGTCTCCAAGGCGTACATTACCCGTGTGGGCGGCGGCCCGTTTCCCACCGAAGCGCTCGATGGCGCCGGCGAGCAGATTCGCAAGCGCGGCAACGAATTCGGCGCCGTCACCGGGCGGCCGCGGCGCTGCGGCTGGTTCGATGTCCCGCTGCTGCGCTACACGGCGGCAATCAACGGACTGGACAGCATCGTGGTCACCAAGCTCGACGTGCTCGACGAGTTCGACAACATTCCGGTGTGCGTGGGGTATCGCTCGGGCAAGACCGAGCTGGCAGAAATGCCGCCCACCGTGGCGCAAATGGAAGAAATCGAGCCGGTCTACGAGTGTCTTCCCGGCTGGCGATGCTCCACCTTCGGCATCGCTTCCTATGACCAACTGCCGGCCAAGGCGAAGGAGTACCTGGCGTTTCTGGAGAGCCGCACCGGCGTGGAAGTGGGCTGCATCTCCACCGGACCGGAGCGCAACCAGACCATCGTGC
>JADGNR010000545.1 GCA_017883415.1 Bryobacteraceae bacterium
TGCGCTTCGGCCCAGCACAACATCGGGAGCGACCTGATTCTCAACTTCATCGTGGACGATCTGCCCGCGCCCACCGAGCGGGAAGCCATGCCGGCCACCGTCAACGGGGCCGAGACCACCCGCAAACTCGCGGAAACCGGCCCGTGCGCTCTGTTCGTCTTCAAAACCACGGCCGATCCGTTCGCCGGGCGCATCACTTTCTTCAAGGTAATGAGCGGGGTGGTCAAGACCGATGCCAACCTGCAGAACGTGACGCGCAGCGCGGCGGAACGCCTGGCACACCTGAGCAGCCCGCAGGGGAAGACCCTGCAGCCGGTGACCGAGCTGCACGCCGGGGATCTGGGCGCAGTCGCCAAGCTGAAGGAAACCCTCACGGGCGACACGCTGGCGGACAAGGGATTGGAGATTGCGTATCCTCCCGTGAAGCTGGCCGAGCCGTCCATCGCCTTCGCCATCGAGGCCAAGTCGCGCTCCGACGAGGACCGCATGGGCAACGCGGTGCACCGGATTCTGGAGGAGGACCAGTCGCTGCGCTTCTACCGCGATCCGCAGACCCGCGAGTTCCTCCTGGCGGGCACGGGGCAGCAGCACGTCGAAATCGTCGTGAGCCGGATGAAGAAGCGCTACGGGGTGGATGTCGCTCTCAAAGCCCCCAAAATTCCTTACCGCGAGACCATTCGCGGCAAGGCCGACGTGCAGGGCCGCCACAAGAAGCAGACCGGCGGGCACGGGCAGTTCGGCGACTGCTGGATCAAGATGGAGCCGCTGCCGCGCGGCGCCAAATTCGAGTTTGCCAACGAGATCTTCGGCGGCTCGATTCCCAAGAATTTCATCCCCGCGGTGGAAAAGGGCATTGTCGAGGCGGCCGAGAACGGCTTCCTGGCCGGTTACCCCATGGTGGACTTCAAGGTCATCGTCTACGACGGCTCCTACCACGACGTGGATTCCTCGGAACTGGCCTTCAAGTTGGCGGCCCGGAAGGCCTTCAAGGCGGCTATGCAGGAGGCCAAGCCGGCCTTGCTCGAGCCGATCCAGAATGTGGAGATCCAGGCGCCGGTGGAGTATGCCGGCGACCTGATGGGCGACCTGAACAGCCGCCGCGGCCGCATCTCCGGTATGGAAACCAAGGGCAACTCCCAATTTATACGGGCACTGGTACCCATGGCCGAGATGCTAAACTATCAGAGTGACCTGACGGCCATGACGCAGGGTCGCGCCTCTTTTACCATGGCGTTCGACCACTACGATTATGTGCCCCAGTTGCAGGCGGACAAGATCATTGCCGCCGCCAAGGCCGCCAAGGCAGGCGTAGAAGAAGAAGAGGAATAACGACCCGCTCCGGTCCACGGATGACACACCGGGCGGGAGGTTAACTCTTTGTTAACTTTTAGAGGCGGTTGCTTCGCGCAGGTGCATTGTAGTACCCTTTGAAGGTCCGAAATGGACGGGCGACCCGTGGAAGTAGCTTTATTTTCAGTAGTTCGAGGCAGTGGATGGACAATCGAACGACGACGCTCTTCTCCTTTACTTGGCTCGCCGCAGCCTTTTTAACCGCTGGATGCGGTTTTAACCAGCAGTCCAGGTTCCAAATGTCGTTCCTGCCGCCGGCTCCGCGGGCGGCCGTTTCCGGCGTTGTGTTGGACACCCCTCCGGTCGTGGAACCGAATCTGTTCCTGCGGGATGTGCCGGCCATCCTGCTTTCCAACCCGCAACCTCGCAAGACCCGCGGGGACGCCCTGATGCAGCGCGCCGCGCAGAATTTGCAGCGCGGCATGCACTTCTATCAAACCAACGATATCGCCAGCGCCCGCCGCGAATTCGACGCGGCCATCGATTCCATGCTGGAAGCTTCCGATCAGAATCCGGCGGACCGCCAGGAATACGAGCTCAAGCTGGATGAAATGGTGGATGCCATCCATCGCTTCGACCTGGCGGGTATGGGCGCCGCTGCCGCCGTCGAGGAAGGCAAATTCGAAAAGGCCCCTCTCGAAGATATCCTGCAGATGACGTTCCCGGTGGATCCCCGGTTGAAAGACAAGGTGCGGGCCCAGGTGGCGGCCACGGTTTCGCAGTTGCCGCTCTCGGTGAACGACACCGTTTTAGGCTATATCAATTATTTTTCGAACCGCGGGCGCCGCACCGTGGTCGCGGCGATCGAGCGCTCCGGGCGCTACCGGCCGATGATCCAGCGCATCCTCGATGAAGAGGGCGTGCCCCAGGAGTTGATCCACCTGGCCCAGGCCGAATCCGGCTTTATCCCGCGCGCCATGTCCCGCAAAGCCGCCGGCGGCATGTGGCAGTTCGTTCGATTTCGCGGCAACCAGTATGGATTGCAGCAGACCAGGCACACCGACGACCGCATGGATCCGGAAAAGGCCACGCGCGCCGCGGCCCGCCATCTGCGCGACCTGTATTCGGAATTCGGCGACTGGTACCTGGCCATCGCGTCGTACAATTGCGGCCCGGGCGTGGTGGAAAAGGCGGTCGAGCGAACCGGTTACGCCGATTTCTGGGAACTGCGCAGCCACGGCGTGCTGCCCGCCGAAACCACCAATTACGTCCCCATCATCCTGGCCATGACCATCATGGAGAAGAACGCGGCGGAATACGGTTTGGCGGGCATTGCCATGGATCCGCCGCTCGAGTACGACACCGTGGAAATCTCCGCGCCCACCAGCCTCACGCTGGTCGCCGACGTCCTCGAACGGCCCCTGGCCGAACTGGCGGCGCTGAACCCCGCGGTCCTGAAGAGTATGGTTCCGGACAGCTATTCGCTGCACGTGCCCAAGGGCACGGGCAATCGGCTCATGGCCCAACTCCAGTTGATCCCGTCGGGCCATCGCGATTCCTGGCGCGTGCACCGCGTCAGCACCGGGGAGACGCTGGCCGCCATCGGGAAACGGTACGGAATCTCGCCGGGCAGCATCGTGGCCGCCAATAGTTTGCCGTCGTCGGAGGCGATTGAGGGCGACTGCCTCCTGATTCCCGCAGCGCTGCGCGCGGAAACGGCGGTGGCGCGGGGGATCTCGCACACCGCGCCCCGCGGCACACCAACCCGGCGCACCAGGGCAAAGGCGGCTCCCGTAAAATCCGCCCTGGCGGCCGGCCCGCGAGGGAAGAATCCGCCCGCACTCGCCGCTTCGGCGCGCTAAGGATTCCACTGGGGCAGGTCCTCCCGGCCGTCTCTGCGCGCGAAGCGCGCTTTCCTTTGCCACTCGCGCTCCGCCTCCAGGATGGCTTCCCGGCCTGTCCCCTGCGCGCGAAGCGCGCCCTCCTTTGCCACTCGCGCTCCGCCTCCAGGATGGCTCCCGGCCTGTCCCCTGCGCGCGAAGCGCGCTTTCCTTTGCCACTCGCCTTCCGTCTCCAGGATGGCTCCCGGCCTGTCCCCTGCGC
>JADGNR010000249.1 GCA_017883415.1 Bryobacteraceae bacterium
CGCGCGTCGCCCAGCAGTTGCGCCACCATCTCGGCGCCGTAACGCGCCATGCGATCGATCAATTCGCGGCGAAAAAAACAGGGCGTTTCGCTGTGACGAAAAGGCGTGCCCTCGCCGCACCGCCGCTCCAGCAGCTCCAAAAAGCGCGCATATTTCGCCGGAGAATAGTCGCGCAGAAACGGCTGGCGGCGCGCGGCAATCAAAACAGAAACGCTCCGGCGCGCATGATCTGCCGCCCGTCGATCCAGATGTCGAAGTGGCGCCCCACCACATCGATGTGTGTCGCGCTGTACCAGTCGGCGCCGGTGTGCGCGCCGTACGGGTTGCCGAAGGCGATGTGAATGCCGGGGATCTTCTCGTCCTGCAGAATATTGCCGATCACGTCGTGCACCGCGATGTTGGTGCCGATGGCGAACTCGCCCACGCGGTCGCTGTTCTCGTCGGTATGGCAGTACCGCCAGAACTCATCGGCCAGTTCCTGGTTCACCGAGCGGGCTTCCAGCAGCCGGCTGGCTTCGATGCGGATGGTCAGCGGCGTGGCCTGCAGGTCCCCGTACTTTTCGCACAGGTAGTCGCCCACCACGCCGTCGATTACGAAGGTCCCGTCCACCCGCTCGGGGCAGGTGAACGTTTCCCCTCCCGGCAAATTGCCCCACTTATTCGGGCTGATGATCCCGCTGGTCTTCACCCATTTCAGGTGGGGCGAGAAGCGGCCCACCAGCTCGGTGCCCGCGGGATTTCGGGCGCGGATTTCCCGGGCCGCCCCGGCCATCCGCCAGACTTCCGTGCTGATGCGGTCCACCTCCCCGAAATCGGCGCGCATGCCCTCCATCATGATGCGGCGGTCGATGTTCACCATGTGCGCGTGGCGCATCTTGCGCCGGTTCACCACGTCGGTCATCTGCATGCGCGTGCGCAGTTCATTGGGCTGCGCCTTCACCGCGAAGATGCTCACCTGGCTGGTCTCCATGTCCTCCAGAACCGCGCCCGGCATGTCCGTTAGCGGGCGCGGCGCCAGATCCTCCAGCGTCCAGGCATTGTAGGATACCGCCAGCCGGTCCAACTCGCGCGCCAGGCTGGCGGCGATGTCCCGGCAGGCCCGGTCGGTAATGAGCGTGACTTTTTCGTCCGGCTGGATGCGCAGGCAGCACTCCACCGCGTTGCGCGCGCCGGGCGTCAATTCCGGATCGAACGCTACTTCGCCGAGCGGGCCTCCCCCGCCCGTCACCGCGGTTCTCCGGCGCCCGCCGTGGCGGCGTCGAACAGCCCATATTCGGTCTCGCCGATCATGTAATCGACCACCTTTTTCAAATCTCCCGTTTCCGCAAATACCCGCAACTGGCGGTCGGCGCCGTTTCCGTGCTCCAGAATTTGCCGGATGTATCCGATCTCTTGCGCGCTCCCCAACTCGTCCACCACGTCGCTCACGAATTCCAGCATCTCGCCGATCAGCTCGCGCTCGGGCACCTCGGCCTGCTTGCCGAAATCGATCAGCTTGCCGTCCAGTCCGTAGCGCGCCGCGCGCCACTTGTTCTCCATGATCAGAGACCGCCGGTAATGGCGGAACGACAGGTTGCGCTCGTGCAGCTTGTACAGCTTGGCGATGATGGCCTGGCACATTGCCGCGATGGCGATGGTCTCGTCCAGGCGCATGGTCATGTCGCACACGCGGAATTCCAGGGTGGGGAAGTAGGGGTGCGGGCGGATGTCCCACCAGATCTTCTTGGCGTTGTCGATGCAGTTGGTCCGGATCAGCAGGTTGACATAGTTTTCGAACTCCGACCAGCTTTGGTACAGGTCCGGTATGTTGGTGCGCGGAAACTTGTCGAATACCTTGCAGCGGTACGACCGCAGTCCCGTATCCATGCCCAGCCAGAACGGGGAACTGGCGGAGAGCGCCAGCAGGTGGGGCAGAAAGTAGCGCGCTCCGTTCATGAGCTGGATGGCCACCTCCCGGTCCTCCACGCCCACGTGCACGTGCAGTCCGAAAATCAGGTTGGCGCGCGCCACCATGCGCAGATCTTCGACGATGGTGTGGTAGCGCTCGTCGGGATAGATCTCCTGCTCCCGCCACTCGGCGAAGGGATGCGTGCCGCCGGCCGCCAGGCGCAGCCCGTTTTGCCGCGCCAGCGTGATCATCTGCTGCCGGATGGAGCGGATCTCTTCCTTGGCCTCCTGGATGTTGCGGCACACCCCGGTGCCGATCTCGACCACCGACTGGTGCATCTCCGGCTTCACCCGCTCGGCCAGCAGCGTTTTGCCCTTCTGCACGATCTCCGCGTGGATGTGCGAGCGCAGGTCGCGCGTGACCGGGTCGATGGTCTGGTATTCCTCTTCGATCCCTATGCTGAGGCTGGGTCGTTCCATGTTCGCTCCCGGCTGCCACCCTCCAAAAACCTCGCCCAGTGAAACGCCGGCGCAGCGTCCGCCGGCTCCAGCGCGCGCTCCAGCGCCATGGCCGCCACCTCCTCCACCACCCATCGGAAATTCTCCGGTCCCACCGAGTCCAGGCCGGCGTCGGGGGCCGGATTCATGAAGTCGATCGCATACGGCGTGCCCCCCTCCACCGCGAATTCCACCGTGTTGAGATCGTACCCCAGCGCGCGGCACAGCGTGAGCGCGTCGCGCACCATGCGCTGGTGGAGCGCGGGAGCCGCGGGGGGATTGCCCGCCACGTAGCGCTGATGGTGCGGCGCCCCGGGGTCGTAGCGCATGATGTGCACGTGCCGCTGGTTCACTACGTAGCAGCGGAAATACTCCTCGAAGTTCACCCCGCGCTGCAAGGTCATGCACAACTGCCCGCTCTCGCGGTAAGCCTTGAACAGTTCGTCGGGCGAATTGACCTTATATACGTTCTTCCACCCGCCGCCATCGTGCGGCTTCAGAAAGGCGGGGAACCCGGTGTAGCGCATAATGCCGTCCCAATCGAGCGGGTACTCCAGGTTGCGCATGGAACGCGCGGTGGTGTAGGGCGGATGCTCCTTATGCGGCAGCAGCACGGTGGGCGGCACCGCGACGCCCAGCTTCGCGGCCAGCGCGTAGTTGAAAAACTTGTCGTCGGCGCTCCACCAGAACGGGTTGTTGATCACCCGCGTGCCCGTGAGCGCCGCGTTCTTCAGGTACGAGCGGTAAAACGGAATGTCGTGCGAGATGCGGTCGACGATGACGCCGTAGCCGCTGGGCGCCGCCATCGGCACGCCGCCGACCTTCAAGTGCTCCGCCGTGACCCCGGCCACGCCCATGGCGTTGATGCGGTCCACCAGGGCGGGCGGGAAGGACTCTTCCATGCCGTACAACACGCCGATCCGAATCATATTGGATACTCTACAGGAAAAATTTCGCCGCCATTTTGTGCCACCACGGCCAGTCGTGGCCGAAGCCTTCCCACACATCGAGGGCATGCGGAATCCCGCGCGTGCCGAAGACGTGGGCCAACTTCACGTTCTGATCGAACAGCGGATCGTGGTTGCCCACCACTATCACGTAATAGTTGCTCCGGTAGCGCTCCAGGTACCAGCTATCGTCGAGGTTCGGCAGATACTCCAGCGGCGCGTGGAAATAGACGTTCTGGTCGTGGTATCCGTCCAGAAAGCGCTGCGGGATATTGAACGCGCCCGACATGCTCACCGCGTAGGTGACCAGGTCCGGATGGCGCAGGGCGAAATTGATCGCGTGGTAGCCGCCGAAGCTGCACCCGGTGGCGCCCATCTGCGGCCAACTGGTCCGGTCCCGGACGAACGGCGACACTTCCTCCGCCAGGTACGCATCGAAGGCGTTCTGGCGCCGCACCCGGTCGGGCGGGCTGGCCCACCGGTTGTACCACGATTCCTGGTCCACCGAATCGACGCAGATCGCCTGCAGTTCCCCCCGGTCGATCTTCGGCGCCAGCGCTCCCACCATCCCGCGGTCCTCGTATTCATAGAACCGGCCTCCCGAGGTGGGGAAGACCACCACGGGAAATCCGCGGTGGCCGAAACAGAGCATTTCCATGTCGCGCCCCAGCCGCGGGCTGTGCCACTTGATATAGTCTCGCTGCAACGCTTCTCATCATACCCGAGCCGCGCCCGCCCACCGGCGAATCGCAGGCGGCGCCGCCTGCGCTACCAAAACGAACCCCGCACTTGTACACAGTGGTGGGGCAGGCGGTGCCGCCTGCCGAGCCCGTTGACGGGCGTGCTTCACGGCCTCCAAGGGAGCGGTTGCCCGGGCCATCGCAACCGGGCCGCGACCCCAAGCAGTTACCTCCGCTTCCTCGGCGCTCTCAGGTCTTTGCCTTGCTTGGTTTCTTCTCCGCGTTTTCTCCGCCTCTTCGCGCCTCCGCGTCCAATGCGCAACTTCTCGTTGGAGCCGGAGCCCCGTAGTACACTGATCCTTCCCCGCATGGATCTTCCCCGCGCAGCGCACCACCAGAACCGAATTCGCCTCCACCGCCGCTTTCCCTCCCGCTATCTCTCTACCCCGCGCGATTTGATCGTCTATCTGCCGCCCGGCTATGACCACTCCGGCGCCCGTCATCCCGTGCTGTATTTGCAGGACGGCCAGAACCTCTTCGACCCGGCCACCGCCTTCGGCGGCAACGACTGGCGCGCCGACATCACCGCCGACGCCCTCGCCGCGCGCGGCGCCATCCGGCCCCCCATCCTGGTGGGCATCTACAATACCGGCGTACGCCGCATCTCCGAGTACACGCCCACCCGGGACCGCCGCACGCGCAAGGGCGGCAAGGCGGAGCGCTACGCGCAGATGCTGGCGCGCGAAGTGAAGCCCTTCATCGACGCCGAATATCGCACCCGCAAAGCGGCCGCCGAGACCGCGGTCGGAGGCTCCTCCCTCGGCGGCCTGCTGGCGCTCACCACGGGGCTCTACTATCCGCGCGTGTTCGGCAAGGTCGCCGCCCTCTCCCCTTCGGTATGGTGGGACGGAGGCGCGATCCTGAAAATGATCGCGTCGGCATCGTGGCCGCGGCGGCCGATGATCTGGCTCGATGCCGGCACCGAGGAGGGAAACGCTCCGCCGCGGGTGATCGACGATCTCCGCCTGCTGCGCGGCGTGCTCCTCGAAAAAGGGTGGCGCGAGGGGGCGGATCTCGCCTACCGCGAAGTGCCCGGAGCGGGCCACCACGAGCAGGCCTGGGGCGACCGTTTCGGATGCGTCCTCGAGTATCTGTTCCCCGCCGCCCCGCAATGACGCGCGCCGCCAGGCTGCGGCCGTTCGTGAGACAATCTCTGCGAGACCGCAGTCCGTCCTTATGAAACGCATCCATCGGTTTGTCTTCACCCTGCTTCTTACCATCCTGATTTCGCCATGTGCCAGCGGCGCCGGGAAACCGGCATTCATCCTGGCGGTTGTGGTCGACCAGTTCCGCTACGACTACCTGACGCGGTTCCGTGCCGACTACCATGCCGGCTTCGACCGTCTGCTCAACCAGGGAGCCGTTTTCACGGATGCGCGCCACATCCATTTCCCGACCGTTACCGCCATCGGCCACGCCACCTTCCTTACCGGTGCGACTCCTTCGATCAGCGGCATCATTGGCAATGAATGGTACGACCGCGAGAGCAATCGCACCGTCACCAGCGTCTCCGATGAGGCCACGCAACTGCTCGGCGGGATCCCGGGAGCCATCGGATCTTCGCCGCGCCGTCTGCTGGTGAGTACCGTCGGGGATGAGTTGAAGATGGCGGGCAAGGGCGGCAAGGTCATCGGCGTGTCGATCAAGGACCGCAGCGCGATTCTTCCGGCGGGACACATGGCCGACGCGGCATACTGGTTCGACAACGACACCAACCACTTTGTGACCAGCACCTATTATATGAAGGAGCTTCCCGGGTGGGTGTCGGCCATCAACGCCGAGCGGCCCATCGGGCAGTATCTCGGCGCGCTGTGGCTGCCGGTGAATGGCAAGCCCGGCGACCGGCCCTTCTGCGGCATGGCGGCGGGAGGCGAACTGCCGTACTGTGGAGCGATCGAAACCACTCCCTTCGGCAACGAACTGCTCGAGGCTTTCGCGGAACGCGCCATCGAACACGAGAACCTGGGCAGGCACGACGGCACCGACATCCTGGCGCTGAGCTTCTCGGCCAACGACTATGCCGGGCATGCGCTGGGTCCCGACGCGCCGCAGATTCGCGATCTCTCGATCCGCACCGACCTGTTACTAGGCAAGTTGATGGATTTCATGGATGCGCAAATCGGTAAAGGCAAAAGCCTGGTGGTCCTGACGGCCGATCACGGCGTGGCGCCGGTGCCCGAAGTGAACGCGGCCCGCAAAATGCCCGGCGGCCGCCTGGACGCCGCCCGGTACGCACGGTCCATTGCCGATGCGCTGTCGGCCAGGTTCGGCCCGGGCCCCTGGATCGCCTACGAAGCCTATGGCTTCATGTATTTGAACCAGGAGACGCTCGCCCGAAACAAAGCCGACGCCCGTGAAGTTCGCCGCTTGGCGGCCGAAACGGCACGGTCGCTGCCGCATATCGCCCGCGTGTTCACGCGCGACGAACTGGAGAAAGGGCAAGGCGCCGCGGACCCCGTGGGCCGAGCCGTGTTGCGCGGATTCTACGAGGCGCGCTGGGGAGATCTGGTGATGCTGCCGGAACCGTATTACATCTTCTCGAGCACCGCCAGCGGCACCACCCACGGTCTTCCTTACGGTTATGATACGCACGTGCCCCTGATCTTCCTGGGGAGCGCCATCCGCCCCGGCGTCCACCACGAGCGAGTCGCGGTAAACGACATCGCTCCCACCCTCGCGGCGCTTCTGGAGATCGAGACACCAAGCGGCTCTTCCGGAAAGATCCTGAGCGGCATTTTGCAGTAGCCACGCACGCGACGCGCGCCAGTCGGCCGGCTCCGATCAGAGCCGCGACCGTAAGGGAGCGGTTTCGCCCCACGCACAACATCTCGCGATCAAAGCAGTAGTTCGCGCGACACACGCCGGCGTGACCCCGCGGCACAAGCGGCCGCAGGGGCGGGCATAGCAACGGCTCGGGCCTGAAAACGCGTGTCTCATGCCACCGCGGCCAGCCCCTTCTTCTCGACCAGTGACAATAATTTTAGAGAAGCGCCCGCCGGGCGCTTCTCTCCACGCTCCCATTTGCTCACCAAACTGCTGGTCACGTTCAAATAGTTGGCAAAAACCATTTGGCTGACATGTTCCCTCTCTCGGATCGCTTTGATCTCTCGAGGTGTCAGCGGCCTTACTGGTGTCAGGCAGGCAGCATCGAAGCGACGCATAGTCCGCTTGTCGATAGCGCCGACATCGTGCAGGGCCTCCATGGTTTCATGGACGGCCGCCATCGCCTCACTTCGGTATTTCTTGCCCATCTTCCTTTACCTCTATGAAATCGCCTCGCTTCAAAAGCTCAGCGAGTTGTCTCTCCGTTAACGCCAATACGTGTTTTGCAGCTTCCCTAAACTGCTTCAGCTCATCGGCATCGATGTTCGCCTGCCGGCTCTTGGGAAACCCGTATACAAAGAACGCCTTTGTTCCCCGCCGGAAGAGGATGATCGTCCGGTAGCCGCTCGACCTTCCCTGCCCACGTCTGGCGATCCGTTGCTTGATGACTTCGCCACCCAGGTCGGCGTCGATCTGGCCCTTGTCGGCGCGATCCGCAGCTTCCTGCAGGGCCGCGTCCGCGATTCCCTCCTTTCTTGCGAATCGCTGAAACCACCTGGACTTGAAGATTCGCACAGTGCGCCTACAGTCATTCTATAGCACTGAGTACCACAATTCAAGGAGCTACGCAGAGGAGCGCGAACGACGGACTCTGCTCCGCGGGTACCGCGAAACAGGTTTCGAAACAGCGCGATCCTCTTTCTGGCGCGGTCCTCCTTGTCCACCGGTGGCGCAGGCTCGACGGTCCTGCCTGGAGGTGGAGTCTCTGGCGCGGCTTGCGGAATCGGAATGCTGTGAACCGCCAGAAGCCGCCGGAGGCGAGCATTTTCCTCGCGGAGGCGAAAGTTTTCCTGCTCTGGCGGCTCGAAGGGAAGAGAGTCTGAAGTGTTCTCGGTCATAACCGCAATCCCCGTCGTAAGCGACCTGTCAGCACTTCAGCAAGGGCTTTGCAGCGGGGCCTCGCCAATCCGTTGGTAGCGGGATCCACAGCTTTGTTGATGCTACCTCACATCTGGTCGCTCGTTGGGTATTGGACCCAAAGGTCCACCGAGTCCCGGGCTGCACTGCAGCCCCGTTCTGTTAATCAGACTGACGGCTCTGGCAAATCTAGATCTGCGAAAATGCGTCGGAAATCAGGGTCTTGGCGCGTATCGACAGTGCTGCCGCCGGTCCAGTCGCAACCAACCTGGAAGAGGAAAGCGATGCCGCGGGGGACCGCATTCCAATCAGTGTGGTAGCACTTTGGTAGCAGGCTCTTTTGCCCCATATTTACTTGGCTTGGAAATTATTGATTAGGAAGGAGTTTTGGTTGCGGGGGTAGGATTTGAACCTACGACCTTTGGGTTATGAGCCCAACGAGCTACCAGACTGCTCCACCCCGCATTCCTATCCT
>JADGNR010000250.1 GCA_017883415.1 Bryobacteraceae bacterium
GGCCCCCACGGTTACCGAGGCCGGGGTAGTCAACGCCGCGGCGTTATCCGACAGCGCCACCGTCGCCCCGCCCGTCTTCGTCACGGTCAGCGTGAAGGTCGAACTGCCGCCGGACCCCAAGCTCGTGGGGCTGCAAGTCAATCCGCTCAACACCACCGGAGCCACCAGCGCGACCGTGGCGGTCTGGGTGGTTCCGTTCAGCGTCGCCGTGATCGTCGCTGTCTGATCGCTTGCGATCATGCCCGCCGTGACCGTGAAAGTCGCCGTCGTGCTCCCGGCCCCTACGGTCACCGAAGCCGGAACGACCAGTGCCGTATTGTTGCTAGATAGCGCGACCGTGATGCCGCTTGTACCCGCTGCTTGGCTGAGGGACACAGTGCAGGTTGACGACCCCGGCGCATTTACCGACCCTGGGTTACAGGCTAGTCCGGTCAGCGCCGGCTGTGATACCAGAGCGGTTACCACCGCGCCAGTACCACTGATAGGTAGCGCTGTTCCATTAAGCGAAGCCCCTAGGGTGTTTGTAACTCCGACTGTGGTGGCGATCACTGCGGGCGCAAGCGTCACGGTTACGACGGCCGCAGTTCCATTCTGCATCAAGCCGGTGTTCAGTCCAGCGATGAGGCAGGCATAGGAACCCGTGCTTGCATTACAGTTAATCGATTTGCCGGCTGCAATCGCGCTGGCCCCGGCGCTCGCGGTAATGGATACGATGTCGGACGGCGCGTAGGTTAGAGTCCACTGAATGCCGGCCGGCTCACTACCCGCGGGCGAGGTTAAGGACAGATTCAAGGCAACACTGCCACCTTGGGGTGCGATGCCGGAAGACAGCACCAACGAGCCGCCCTGTCCCAGAACAGGACCGCACAAGAAGGTCAGAATAGCGATAAGGGAAAATCCGCGAACCAACGGGTTCAGTGGCATGTCCTTAGGGACATCAGTGTACATTGTGGAGAACCTCAACATGTCAACGAACGGCCGAAAGCACCAGGTGCCGTGGATACGCCTGTCCAACTGGCGGTCAGATCATTAATGTAGGGGCTAAGGACTTTGCTTTCAATATTATCTTTGGCGTAAATCGATCGTTCTCTAAGGTTAGAGAGACAGGCCACCGGACGATGGTTCGTAATGCGGCGCTGAAATGGCAAGGCCGTGCGCTTCTAATGTAAGGAACGCGGCCTTCCACTCAGTTGGGGGCTCACCGCGCCACCCGTAGGCGCAAGCACTGCTTGGGGGGCAAACCCGAACCGCTGGGCCAGACAAAGCTGAATCGGCGATACTCCACACGTGGCATCGTGCAGAGTTCTCATTTGTGGAGGATCACCTTCTCGTTCGTAACGGGCTGAAGCAGGTGCTCGCTGAGGAGTACCGCGGTGGTCGTCTGTGGGGAGGCCGGAACCGCCGGCGAAGCCTTGGCCCAAGTTTCCAGCCAACCGTGGGACTTGGTCATCGTCGATATCGGTATTCCGGGTAAAGACGGGTTCTACGTTCTACGGGAGACCTTACAGCGATGCCCTGGCACGCGCGTGCTCATGCTGAACATCCGGGCCGATCCCATCTGCGTTGCGCGCGCAGCAAATGGGCGCTTGCGGCTGCGTTTGCAAGGATGCCGACCGGCATGCAGGCGCCACGAAGGGTAGAAGTTGTCCTGCCGACCAAATTCACTCTCTTGGACTCTTTCCCTGAGTCTTGGCTTCTACGGATTTTTCTGATGATCGGCACGGAATGCCCTGAGCTGAATGCGCTCCTCCACAACTGGCGTGGGCAAAGCGATAGTCTTCGATCTGGCATGCGATGCCGCAGGCCTCGTTCTCTGCTGCGGCTTCGACTCGCATGACCCGAACGCTGCATTCCAGTGTCTCTTCCCGTTCTTTGCCGCAAGGATCATGCGTAGGGATTTTCAGTATGCACAAAAGCCGCTCGCCAGACGTGAATTCCGTCCTGGAGAGGCAGTAAAACCCGCCACTGCTCAAGTCTTGTGTCGAACTCTCGGCAATTTCCGCCGCCCGGTTCCGAAACAACAGGACAGGCCAATGCACCCTGGTCCGCACCCGTCGCCGGCGCTCGGGCTGACTGTGTACCGCCGGTTCCCCACGCTGGTCCAGGCCGGCATACCCCGTAAACAGTTCGAGTGGGTTGGCGGACATATATTTAAGTACTACCCGCGACTGCACGTTCTCTGCCATCGCCACAGGAACCCAAAACTGGGCAAAAAGTCCCAAAATACCACTATTTTCGTAACTGTCGCGGGATCTCCCCGTGGTACAAGAGAACCATCGGATCAATGGTTTTGAGCTTAAAGTAGTATGAGTACCGCTCCCAATTTGGACTTGACTTGCCCACCTGCTGCGGTATGCTTAACTGGCAGCTAGAATACATAAAAGGGTCTGGAGTTTGGCAGCTGCAACATACCAAAGGATCTTAAACTATGTTAAAGCTGTATTTTCAAACTCAACAGCCTAATTCGCTGCCCATTGGCAGGTTGGCGGAACGATGCGCCGGATCGCGTGAGCGAAACTGTGTTGGCTTTGGACCCAATATTTTGTACCGAAAGCAGTGGCTTTAACGGACCTGCCATGGATGTGACGCTGGTTTCCGAAGATCGCGATCTCTACAAGCTGTGCCGAGAGATCCTCGCGGAGATTCCTGGGCAGCAGTGGACGATTTCCGCAGTCGCCGCGCAAGAGGCCGGCACCGGATCGAACCTCTATCTGTGGGATTTCCAGCCACAAATGGCCTTGCCCGTGCAAACCGCATTGCGCCCCTCGAAGCACCTGTTCCTCGTCCATCGCAAAGACCTTGCTGCCTTCCGCGAGATGACGGGTGCCAGCGCCACCAACATTCTTCTCAAGCCGGTCACGCGCGCCACGCTGAGAGCCTTCCTCGGGTTGGCGGTGTCGGCTCATGAGGACCGGCTGACGGCGGCCAGTTCGTTGCGGGCCGATCGTGACGAAATCCTCCAGTGCCTCATTCAGACCAATCTGAGGCTCCAGGAATACGACCAGGACCGGACGACGTTTTTGGCCCGGGCGGTCCATGATTTTCGAACTCCGCTTACGGCTCTCAGTGGCTATTGCGGCCTGCTGTTGGACGAGCCGCTGGGATCCTTGAACGAGAACCAGAAAGAAGTCCTCCAGCGAATGCAGCACAGCGCCAGGCGCCTCTCCCGAATGGCTGCCGGCATGTTCCAGTTGAGCGTGGGCCGGCAGCTCAATAGCCGGCCCGACCTCCAGCAAAACGACATTCGGGAATGTCTCGATCAGGCGCTCCACGAGATCGCGCCGTTCGCCGATGACAAACGGATTTCCATCACAGCAGACCTAAGCCCGTGCGACGGCCCCTTGTACTTCGAGGCGGGGCAGATCGAGCAGGTCCTGATCAATCTCCTCGACAACGGCTGCAAGTTTACACCCAGGGCGGGCTCCATCGAAATTCGCGGGTATCCGGCTTTCTGGGAGCGCCGCACCGCCGAGACCACCGTGACGCCCGACGCCGAACGCCGGCGACGAAGGCTGAGCGAACCCAACGCATACCGCATCGACATACGCGACTCCGGCAACCCCATACCATTCGCGCACCTGGAACGCATCTTTGAGGAATACACTTCGTACGCTGGCGGAAGCGATCGCTCCGGCGGAGGGCTGGGCTTGGCCATCTGCCGCCTGATCGTCGCGCAGCACGACGGATATGTCTGGGCTGAAAACACCGCGTCCGGACCCTCGTTCTCTTTTGTCCTTCCCCTGTGCCGGCGTAGCTCCGGACACGGAGCGGATACTGAACTGAAAGCTACCCTGGAATCCGTGAGAGGTTAAGAAGTCATGCAAGCACCCAAGAACGGTCGCACGATCCTGGTTGCAGAAGACGAGCTCGAGGTTCGTGGATATCTGGAGATGGCCCTGAAGTGTTTGGGCTATTCCGTCGAGTTGGCCCAGGATGGCGATGAAGCGCTGTCTTGTCTGCAGTCTTCCCGATCCGCCATTTCCGCCGTTTTGCTCGATATCGTGATGCCTAACCGCGACGGCCTCGACACGCTTCGGGAAATCCGACGCATCGATGCCAGCCTGCCGGTGATCGTCATCTCGGGCGCATCGTCCACTCTGAACGTGGTTGCGGCGATGAAGGGCGGGGCCACCGATTTTCTCTGCAAGCCGGTGTCGCACGAAGATTTACGCAAAGCCATCATGAAGGGTCTGGAGATCAAGGGAGTGGAGTACCTGGCTACCTCCCGGAATGCCGCCCCGGTTACCCGGACTTTCCTGGGCAAGAACCCGCGTATGCAAGAGATCCACGCCCTGGCGGGACAAATCGGCTGGTCCGAAGCACCGGTGCTCATCCAGGGAGAAACAGGAAGCGGGAAAGAGGTGATCGCGCGGGAACTGCACGCTCAGTCGCCCCGGGCCGATAAGCCCTTCCTCAAGCTAAATTGTGCGGCCCTTCCTTCGGAACTGGTCGAGAGCGAGCTGTTTGGTTATGAACGAGGAGCCTTTACCGGCGCATTTCAGAAGAAGGCGGGCATGTTCGAGATGGCCGACGGCGGCACCATTTTGCTCGACGAAATCGGGGATATGGATGTGCGGCTGCAAGCAAAGCTGCTCCAGGTTCTTCAGGACCACGAGTTTCAGCGTATCGGGGGCAAGGAAACCGTCAAGGTGGATGTGCGCGTAATGGCAGCCACCCACAGGGATCTGGAGAAAGCCATTCTCGACCGCACCTTCCGCGAAGACCTCTACTACCGGCTCAACGTCATCAACCTGCACCTTCCACCGCTTCGCGACCTGAAGGATGATATTGTGCCCCTGGCTGAGTTCCTTATCAGGAAGCACGCCGTTCAGGGTATGCCCCTTCCCACCATTACCGTGGAGTTGAAACAGGCCATGCTGGCGTATCACTGGCCTGGCAATGTGCGGGAACTCGAGAATTATGCCCGTAAACTGATCATTCTCCATAATCCGGACGATATCGCCCGGGAGCTCCACGCGAAGGCGACCCGAAGATCGCTGATGTCGGCTCCCGCCGTTGCGCCGGACGTCAATGGAAAACCGGCCGGCGCGGGCGCCGGCTCCCCCATTCTGGAACAGGTGACCAAGGCCAAGCAGCGGGCCGAAACGGACGCCATACTGGCGGCGCTGAACTCCACTCGCTGGAATCGGAAACAGGCGGCTGCCCTGCTGAAGATCGACTATAAAGCGCTGTTATACAAGATGAAGAAACTCGGTGTCGAGGACCGATATGTGCCATTCGACGCCGGCTCGGAAGCGTTTGCAGAGCCCGAATTGGTTGCGAAGGGCGGTTGATTCCCTGTCCCTTCCGGATTTCTTGAAAGCCACGGAGCACTCTCATGATGCAAAGCACAGTAACTGAAGCCCCTTCCTGTACCGATATTCTCAGCCATAAGCTTGCGACTCGCACCGCCCGCGTTGGCATTGTCGGATTGGGGTACGTCGGGCTGCCCCTGGCGGTGGAGTTTGCCAAGGCTGGGTTTTCGGTTACGGGAGTCGACCTCGTCGAATCCAAAGTGGCCAGAATCAATGCCGGTGACTCTTACGTCCAGGATGTCTCCCCGGTGGATGTCCGCGCGTTGGTGGACGGCGGAAAGCTGCGCGCAACCAGCGATTTTTCGGTCATCGCCGAGATGGACACGATTAATATCTGCGTGCCCACTCCCTTGCGGAAGACCAAAGATCCCGACATGAGCTACATCGTGTCGGCGTGCCAGGAAATTGCAAAATACTTCCACCCCGGCATGCTCGCCATCCTCGAATCCACCACCTATCCGGGCACCACCGAGGAAGTCGTGCTCCCCATGTTGTCCGGCCCCGACTTGCAGGTGGGCCGCGATTTCTTCCTGTGCTTCTCTCCCGAACGTGTCGACCCGGGGAATCCGAAATATCAGACGCGGAATATTCCCAAAGTGGTCGGCGGCGTGACTCCTGCCTGCACCGCCATGGGCGCGCTTTTCTATTCACAGGCCCTCGAGCGTGTTGTGCCGGTGAGTTCGACGCGAGTGGCGGAAATGGTCAAATTGCTCGAGAACACCTTTCGCATGATCAACATCGGCCTGGTCAATGAACTGGCCGTCATGTGCGACCGGATGGGTATCGACATCTGGGAGGTGATTGACGCCGCCGGAACCAAGCCATTTGGATTCATGCCTTTTTATCCCGGACCCGGGCTGGGCGGACACTGCATCCCGATCGACCCCTTCTATCTCTCCTGGAAGACGCGACAGGCCGGCATCGAGGCGAGGTTTATCGAGCTCGCCGGCTATATTAACGGCCAGATGCCCCACTTCGTAGTCGAGAAGATCCAGAACGCGCTCAACGAGCGCCGTCAAGCGCTGAAAGGCTCACGAATTCACATCCTTGGGGTGGCGTACAAACGCGATATAGACGACGTCCGCGAGTCTCCCGCCCTGGACATCATTCACCTTCTGCAGCGCCGTGGAGCGCATGTCACTTACAGCGATCCCAACGTGAAGTCCATTCGTACCCAGGAGGGCGAGCTCTTCTCGTCGGATCCGGCTACGACGCTCCCCCAGGCCGATTGCGCCGTCATCATAACGGACCATACCGGTATCGATTACGCCGCAATCCTGGCCCAAACGAACCTCGTGGTGGACACCCGGAACGCGCTCCGGGGAGTGGTGTCGGAGAAGATTATCCGGCTGTAAACTAATCCCGGAGTAATGAGGTCTCCATTCACAGCCTTGGCCGCCATTACGCTGGGTTGGTGTTCCCCATCGATTGCGCTTGCGCAGGGCGGTACCTGCAGCGGTATAGCCACCGGCCCGCTCAGTAGTCTCAACGGCTTCGTCCCGTTCCCCAGCGGCAACTTGTGGAATACCGATATCTCTTCCGCACGGATCGACCCGGATTCGGTGAACATCATCCGCTTCATTGGGCCGGCGATGAGCCTCCACGCGGATTTCGGCTCGGGCACATACCACGGACAAACCATGGGAATACCGTATCAGGTTGTGTCCGGCGCCGCGCCAAAGGGAAACGTCAGGCTGGGTGCCTATGCCGGCGAGAGCGATCCGGGGCCCGTGCCGCTTCCGTCCAATGCGCTCATCGAGGGCTACCCCAACCCGGGCGACGGCGATCGTCATGTGCTGCTGCTCGATAAAGACGGATGCCGGCTCTTTGAGCTGTACCATGCCGGCCTGAAGAACGGAGGCTGGACCGCCGATGCCGCCGCGATCTGGGACCTGACCACCAATGCGCAGCGGCCGTACACGTGGACTTCGGCAGACGCGGCCGGGCTTCCGATATTTCCGGGTCTGGCAAGATATGACGAGGTGGCCGCCGGAGCCATTCAGCATCCCCTGCGCTTCACCGTGCCGGCGACACGTCAGGCCTTCACGCCGCCGGCTTCTCACTGGGCCTCCGCGGTGACTTCTCTCGGCGCCCCGCCCATGGGCATGCGCCTGCGGCTGAAGTCAGGATTCGATATTTCAGCCTTCTCGCGGCAAAATCGGGTGATCCTCAGCGCTCTGAAAAAATACGGCATGATTCTCGCCGACAACGGTAGGGGCATGTATCTGAGCGGCGCTCCCGACAGCCGCTGGGACAATAGCGACCTTCGCCGGCTGGCACAGGTCACAGCGGCTGATTTCGAGGTGGTTCTGATGTCCCCGGTCTACACCCGGGCGAACGTGCCGCGCGGGCCGTCGCCCACCGTCGCGAGCTTCCAGGCGAATCCGCCATCTGTTGCGGCAGGACAGCCGGTCACGCTTCGCTGGTCCGCCGCCAACGCCGCATATAACATCATCACGCCCCAAGCCGGTCCGGTTCGCGGCAACAGCGTCATCGTCACCCCGTCCGTGACCACCACCTATACGCTCTATGCCACAAACCAGTACGGGCGAACGAAGGCAAGCGTGACGGTCTCCGTGCGATGAGCGGCGGGGATCCGGCAGAACCTTGCCAGGTCACAAACTCCGGATTACGTACAGCCATTCCAATGCGGACAACTCATCCACAACGTCGGGCTTGGACCGCCACGCATCCGCGATCGGTAACGGCTCGCCGTCCACTTCCCCGTCCAGACAGATCACTTTCAGATTCCCATGAACGCTTCGGAGCGCGCGCACGAAGTCCACAGAACCGGGTAGAGCTGGATTGAGGACCAGCACGTCGATGGGCACCTTGAGCTCAGCGAGCAGCGCTGTTGCGTCGGGAGTGCTCTTGGCGGGCAGAGACTCATAACCTGCCCCATCCAGAGTCTGACCGAGCCAAAATGCGAAGTGCAAGTCATCGTCCACAATGAGGACGGTTCCCATCAATCCGCTTCTCCGTGCCCCATCAGACCCTCAGCAATCCGCCATCCTACTGACAAGTCGTTCGTTTTCAGGCGCTTGGCATTTTGGCTCTGGACGGAAATTGAACAGAAGTGTCACTAAACGAAGAAGACTTGGAACTCCGTGGCGAAAATTGGCTCTCCGGCCAAGCTTGCCAAGTCGCCGGGGAGCGCCCGCAATCAGCGGCCGAAGCAGCGTT
>JADGNR010000251.1 GCA_017883415.1 Bryobacteraceae bacterium
GCCGCTGTCGTTCAAGTGCTGCTTGAGTTGGGTCCAGACTTCCTCCTTGATCTGCCCGGCGGTCAATTCCCCTGCCGGCTTGCCCCACACCACGCCGGGCGCCTCCCAGTCGGAGATATCCACCGAGAGAATGCCGCGGACCGTTCCGTCTCCGTACTGCGCCAGATCCACATTGGTCCAGAACTGCCGCTGCGAGATCGAAGTCAGCGCCCAGGGCGAGTCGAGGTAGATGGTATGACCGTTCCCCAGCGGTTCATCCCGGGCGAGATAGAACTGGATTCCGTTCATCCACCGGGTTTTCAGCTTGTCCAGGTTGGCGAGCGACGGCGCCGCCCGTTTCAGGTCATCGGTCATCAGCGCGGCCATCACCTCCACCGGCAGCGCGGCGATATAGAAATCCGCGGTGATACGCGAAGGCCCGGAGGAACTCTCCACCATCGCGCCGGTCACTCGCGCACCATCGGTTTCCATGCCGACGACGCGCGTTCCAGGGTGGAATTCCACGCCCAGTTTCTCGAGGTACTGGGTCCAAGGGTAGATCCAGACGTCATTGGTGGGACCCGACAGCAAGCGATCAAATACCTGGTCCGGGGATATCAGGCCGTACAGTAACTGCAGTTGCGTGCAGCCGACCGTGCGCGTGCTGCTCTCTTCGGCCCGCATGGCGACCAGGGAGCGCGTCAGGCCCTGGCCCAGATATGCCTGATAGGCCTTCGACATCCGGGGCGCGGCAATGAAATCCCACCAGGGGATCTTTTCGTATTCGGCAAGCCGCCGCTCGGGGCAACTGGTGGCCACGATCAACAACCGGCTGATGAAAAAGGCCAACTCGTCGAGCGGAACACCGAGAGGCGTGAGAAGCTCCAGCAGAAACGTCCGGAAGTCCTCGAGCGTGGCCGGGCAGCGGGCGAGCCATGCGATCTCGGTCTGTCCGGCCCTGGCCAGGAGGATGCGCGTGGCCACGCCGAGGTTGTCGAACGTGTTGCCATGGGCGCCGTAGGGCGTGCGGCGCATGGTGTCGGTGACGTGCTTATAGAAACCCGGGAAGAACCGGAAACCGTGCTCGCCGGGAAGGGGCTGGCGGCCGCCCGCGCCCGAATCCGGCACGGCTATACTGCGGGCCTTGCCGCCCAGCACCGGCTTGCGCTCGTAGACCCGCACCGCAAATCCGCGCTCGGCCAGCTCGTGGGCCGCGCTGAGCCCTGCAACCCCTCCGCCGAGAACGGCCACGCTCTGCTGCATTCCGTCATTCTACGGCATCAGGGGCCTTCGCCCGAGGCAGCGTCTTGTGAATCCGTCGATGGGTGCGGAGGGGTTTTCAGCGCCTCTGATGGCCCTTCGGGCCATGGGGGCAGGCCGGGAGGCCTACCCCACTACTTGAGGCGCCGCTCCAGGAAGCGGGCGGCGGCCTGGTAACCCTCCAGCCAGCTTTTGTGCAGCAGGAAGTCGTGGATCTCATCGGGGAAAATCAACTCCTCGATATCGACCTTCTGTTTGCGCAGCGCGTCGGCCAGCACGACGGTCTGGTTGAACTGCACGTTGCGGTCGTCGTCGCCGTGGATGAGGAGGACCGGCGAGCGCCACGTTTTAACAAACGCCATGGGCGAGGAGTCGAAGGCCACGGTGTAGTCGGGCTCGGTGACGGGGATGCCGAGCTCGGTGGCCCAATTGTGCACGCCGTGGAAATCGACGCCGGCTTTGAAGATGCCGGAGGCGCGCGCCAGCGCCAGGGCGGTGAGGTATCCGCCGTAAGAGCCGCCCCAGGCGCCGATGCGGTCCTGGTTCACTTCGTGACGCGACCGCAGGTAGTTGCCGGCGGCTTCCACGTCGGCGTACTCGGCGCCGCCCGAAGCGCCATAGTGGAGCGCTTCACGGAAGTCGAGCCCGTAACCGGTACCGCTGCGATAATTGACGGACAGCACGATGTAGCCCGAGTTGGCGAGGTACTGGTTGAGCGCGTAGGCGTTGGCGTAATAGAACATGTAATGCCAGCCGAGCAGCATCTGGCGCTGCGATCCGCCATGGAAGAAGACCACCGCGGGCACGGGTCCGGCGGGGCGGCCGGGCGGCAGGAACAACTGGCCGTGGATTTGCAGGCCGTCGGTGCTTGGGAAGATCACCTGCTGCGGCGTGACCATGTGGGCGAGCGGGAAATCGGCGGGGAGGGCGGTGGGGTCCAGGTCGCGAGTCTCGTCGGCGATGCGAATGGCCGGATGCGCGGGATGCTGCGCGTCGGAGCGCAGGAACGCCACGATTGTGCCGCTGCCGATAGGCGCCGGCGACCACTCGATGCCGGTGCCGGTGGTGAGGGCGGCGGCGGGCGCACCTCCGGCGGCGGCGACCTTCCATAGATGACGCCGGTCGATATCGCCCTGGTTGGAGGAGAACACGACCTCGCGGCGTGCGCGATCGAGCGCCACGTCTTCCACTTCGAATTCGCCCGGTGTGAGCAGCACGGGTTTGCCGCCCCCCACCACGGGAACGGAGTAGAGATGCGTCCAGCCGTCGCCTTCCCAGGGAAAGACGATGCGCCCGCCATCGGTCCAAAGCAACTGCCGTTCGGCGGTCACGCCGCGAAAGACGCTGCCCGGCCCTTCCGGCGCGCGCCAGAGTTCGCGGCCGACTCCGGCATCGGCGCGGGCGATGCGGATGGACCACGGCTCGCCTGCGCGGCGGGCTTCGCGGACGGGCCGCAGGCCGCTCGAGGGAGTGCGGATGAAGGCGATGTTGAGGCCATCGGGCGACCACGCGGGCTGCGAGTCGAAATCGGTGCTGGGGGCGAGATAGCGCAGCGCCTGCGCCGTTGCGTCATAGAGGCCGATGAAGGCGTGGTCGCCGCGGCCGCTGACGAAGGCGAGGCGCGCGCCATCGGGGGACCACACCGGCCGCGAGCACTGGCCGCGCGCCTTGAACAACTGCGTGGCGGCCTCCTTGCCATCGAGCGGCGACCACCAAAGCTGGCCCTTGCGGACAAAGACGATGCGGTCGCCGCGCGGCGAAACGGCTGGTGAGCTGCCCTCGCCGATTTTGCGCGGCGCGGCGCCATCGAGCCCGACGATCCACACGTCCTGCTCCACGCCGTGCGGGTCGATGGCCGGATTGGGAACCTCGCCGGCGCGGTTGGCGTCTTGCCCGCGGACGTAGACGATGGCGGAAGCATCGGGTGTCCAGGTGAGCTCGGAGAGTTCCTGGCCGTCGTCGGCGGTGTACGCGGTCAGCTTGCGGGCCTGGTAGCGCGGCGGCTCCGCCACCATGATATTGCGCACGCCGCGGGTATAGGAGACCCACGCCACCTTTTCGCCGGCGGGCGCGGCGGTCAACTCCGAGGGGAAGGACGCGCCGAGAACCTGGTCGAGAGTGAAGGGGGCCTGTTGCGCGCAAGCGGTGAACGCCAACCACAGGACGGTAGAGTATCGCACCATGTTACGAATATACGCCGCCCGCGGGTATGATTCGCGACAGTGCCGAGCGGCGGCGACTTCCTATACTGAAGCGAATCGCCACTTCAAGCGTCAAACCAATCATCAGGGAGAGTAGCCGCACAGGCTCTCACAGAGGAGGTTACGTCGTGATGCAAGCTTTTCCAACCAAGCCAGTAATACGCCGGCGTATTCTGCCGGTCGCTTTCGGTTTTTTGGCGATGGCCGCAACGCTGTCCGCGCAATCGACAGGCGCAATACAAGGTGCGGTAACGGACCAGTCGGGAGCGGCGGTGCCGAAGGCCGCCATTACGGTGCATAACGAGGCCACAGGCGAGACGCGGTCTACATTAACGGACGATTCGGGCCTGTACCTGGTGGCATCGCTGCCGGTGGGCCGGTATAAGATTTCGGTGAAGGCGACCGGGCTGCAGTCGACCACGGTCACCGATCTGGTGCTGGAAGTAGGCCGTACGGTGCGGCAGGACTTTAACTTGCAGGTGGCCGCGGCGAGCACGGAGGTGCAGGTGGTGGGCACCCCTCCGGTGGTGGACTCGGGCACGGTGTCGGTGGGATCGGTGATCGATCAGCGGACGGTGCAGGAGATTCCGCTGAACGGGCGCCATTTCGTGGACCTGGGGCTGCTGGTCCCGGGCAGCGTGACGCCGCCACAGAACGGGTTTCTGACGGCGCCGTTGCGCGGACAGGGATCGTTCGGGCTGAACACCGCCGGGGGGCGCGAAGACACCGTGAACTTCATGATCAACGGCATCAACCTGAACGACATGGCCAACAACCAGATCACCTTCCAGCCGTCGATCAATACGGTGCAGGAGTTCAAAGTGGACAACTCGACCTTTGCCGCCGACTACGGGCGCAACTCCGGCGCCATAGTGAACATTGCGACGCGGTCGGGGAACAACAATTACCATGGCGAGGTGTTCGAATTCGTACGCAACAACGATTTCGACGCGCGCAATTTCTTCAATCCGTCGCCCATTCTCCAGTCGCCGTTCAAGCGCAATAATTTCGGCGCCGATGGCGGTGGGCCCATCCGCAAGGACAAGACGTTCTTCTATTTGAGCTACGAGGGGCTGCGGCAGCGCCAGGGGTTGACCATCAGCCAGCCGGTGCTCACCAGCGACCAGCGGCAAGCGGCGCTGGCGGCGGGCAACCCGACGGTGGCGAAACTGCTGCCGCTGATTCCATCGCCCAACACCACCGGCAACGTGTTTGCGGGATCGGCGACCGCGCCGGTGAACATCGACCAGGGGACGGCGAACGTCAGCAACTCATTCGGTCAAAACGACCGGGTCAACGTGTATTTCGCACTGCAGCGCGATCTTCGCCAGGAGCCCACGCTACAGGGCAACAACATCCCCAACTTCGGCGATACGCGGCAGAGCCAGCGCCAGATTCTGACGGCCAACGAGACGCACGTCTTCACGCCCAACCTGGTGAACGAGGCGCGGGCGGGATACAACCGGATCCTGATTAACTTCACTCCGAACGCGTTGCTGGACCCCACGGATTTCGGCATGAATGTGGGCGTGAGTGGGCCGGTGGGCCTGCCGCAGATCGCGGTGCGCGATATCGGTTTGAATTTCGGCGGCCCGGCGGGCTTCCCGCAAGGCCGCGGCGATTACACCGCCGTGCTATCGGATTCGGTGAGCTACATGCGTGGCAAGCACGCGTTCCGCTTCGGTGTGGAGGCGCGGCGCTTCAACGGCAACAGCTTCTCGGGCACGCCGGGGACGCTGGCGTTCAATACCGTAACCGATTTCATCAACGGTAACGCGGCCACGTTCACGGCCAATCCCGGCACCAATCCGGCGCGCGTCTACGTGCTGGCCTTGGGCGCGTTCGTCGAGGACCGCTACAAGATCACACCATCGCTGACGCTCGATCTGGGGCTGCGCTACGACTGGAACGGAACGCCCACGGAGGCCGCGAACCGGTTCACGGTTTTCGATCCCGTGGCGGACGCGCTGGTGCAGGTGGGTTCGCAGGGGCTGGACAATGTCTACCAGCAGAGCGCGCGGAATTTCCAGCCGCGCGTGGGGCTGGCGTGGGACGTATTCCACAACGGCAAGACGGTGGTGCGCACGGCGTACGCCATTCTGGCGGACCAGCCGGCAGCCAATCTGGTGGGCAATCTGCCCCTGAATCCGCCGTTTGCCAACCCGGTGTCCTTCAACGGGCCGGGGACGGTGACTTTCGCCAACGCCTTCACCGCGGCGCAGGCAGCCGGCTCGCTGGCGCCCTTTTCGGTGGCGCACGATTTCACCTCGGCCTACGTGCAGTCGTATAACTTCAATATCCAGCAGGAGCTGTCGCACGACGTGGGCATCATGGCGGGCTATTTTGGCAACAAGGGCACGCACCTGCGCACGGCGCGCAATCTGAACCAGTTCCTGCCGGGGACCAGCGCGCGGCCATTTCCCGCGCTTTCCGCCAATTCGCCCATCGACCCGGGCGCTTCGCTGGGCAACATTTTCCAGTGGGAGAGCGACGGCAATTCCAATTACAACGCGTTCTGGATCACGGCCACCAAGCGCTTCGCCAGGCACCTGCAATTCAACACGACGTATACGTTTTCGAAGGCGCTCGACTACACGTCGCTGAACAGCCAGACGGGCACGGTGAACCTGCAAGACAGCACGAACATGAGGGGCGATTACGGGCTCGCCGACTTCGACGCGCGCCACCGCTTCGTATTCAGCGGGATCTACGAACTGCCGTTCAAAGGCAACCGCGCGGTGGAGGGCTGGAATTTCGCCCTGATTTCGCAGGTGCAAAGCGGCAATCCGGTGGACATCGTCACCACCAGCACGTTCACGGGAACGCCCAACACGGTGCGGCCGAATATTCTGGGGCCGGTGCCGGTGGGCATTGGATCGGCGGCCAACGGCAATCCGCAGTACTTCCCGTCGGCCGCGTGTACGGCCGCAGCGGTGACGGCGGGCTGCCTGTTCCAGGTTCCCGCGGGATTCGGAAACTTGGGGCGGAACACGATCATCGGGCCGGGCTTCGAGGACATCGACTTCTCGCTGTTCAAAGACACCAAGATCACCGAGAAGACGACGGTGCAGTTCCGCGCCGACACGTTCAACATCTTCAACCATCCGAACTTCGGGCAGCCGAACCGAGTGGTCAGCACGGCCGCGGGCAACAGCTTCGGACAGATCACGAGCACGCGCTTCCCGGTGGGCGACGCGGGATCGTCGCGGCAGATCCAGTTGGCGCTGAAGCTGATTTTCTGAGGCTGGTGGGGTAGGCCTCCCGGCCTGCCCCGCTGACTACACGGCAATTTCTTGAAGGGCAGGCCGGGAGGCCTACCCTACTGGACCGTCAAAACCTCGGTCTTCAGTCGCGGCGGATAGACGTAGGCCGACACGAGGCTTTCGGAGCCGTCGTTACCGATCGCCTTCACGCCGAACTTGGCGTCGTCGATGGAAACATCCTTGAGGGTGTATTCGGTCACCTTGCCGACGTAGATTTCCTGCTCCCAGTAGGGCGACGTGGTGGCGCGAATGACGATGGTGTAGCCCTTGATATTGTCGTCCGGGCCGGCGGGTTTCCATTGGAGCAGGGCGTCGTATCCCGACCGGCCGCGCGAGATGGTGGGGCTGGGCCGGCGGGGCGGAACAGCGCCGGCAGCCGTCGGCGGAGGGGCGGGGGTGGTGCTCGGGGTGGCGCCCGGAGCGGCGCCGGCGGGTGCGGGCGGCCTCGGCTCGCGCATCACCACGGGCGCTTTGGGCGCCAGCGCCAGGCTTGCCGCAACCGCGGCGTTGACGCGGGCCACGCGCGTGGTATACGGCACCGACATGTTCTCCAGGGTATCGGTGGCGCGGTGCTGGTTGGCGTAGATCTCATTGGGCGTGGAGAGGCGCACGGCGGCATAGCCTTCCCATTGGAAGGGAGTGTGGTCGCCGCCGCGTCCGAGGCGGTCGCCCAGGAACACGGTATTCACCTTCAGGGAGGGGAGGTAGCGTTCGGCAATCTCGCGCGCGTAGCGGGCCAGTTGCTGGGAAGGCGAATCCGCGGTCTCGTCGCTGTAGACGCTGACCGAGGTGTTGCCGGTGCGGCCGTTTCCGCTGACGTCGGTGCCGATGATGTCGTTATTCAGCACGGCCTCGATGGCCTGGTTCTCCTTGTGGGATTTCACCGCCAGCAGGGAACTGCCGATGAGCCCCTGCTCCTCGCCGGCGAAGGCGACGAAGACCAGCGTCTTGTCGAATTCGTACTGGCTCATCACGCGCGCCAGTTCCATGACGGCGGCGGTCCCGCTGCCATCGTCGCAGGCGCCGGGGGCGGGCAGGTCGGCGTTCTTTTCGGATTCCTCCAGGGTGGGCTGGGGCCGCTCGCCGATGGGAACGGGAGGGGCGTCGGTGGCGGGCCCGGCAGCGGCGCCGCCGGCCGGGCGGTTGCCCAGGTTCAGCGAATCGTAGTGGCCGCTGACCAGCACCTGCGTCTCTGGCATTTTGGCGCCCGGCAGGACGGCGATGACGTTGTAGAGATCGACGTCTTTGAAGATGCGCTGCCCCTGTTTCTTCACGCGGTACTTGTCGAAGCGCACCTGGAGGCGCGGGCTGTAGCTTTTGAGCTCGTCGAAGATCCATTGCCGGGCCGCGCCGATGCCGCGCGCAGGGTCGTCCTGGTTGGACATGGTGTTGCGCGTGCCGAAGCTCACCAGCTTTTCGATGATGGATTTGATACGGGCTTCGGAGACCTCGTCGACGATCTTGCGGATCTGCGGGTTCACGGCCTTCTCCTCCGCGGGAACGAAACCAGCGGAAAAGGACATGGCGGCGGCCAGGGCCACGAGCGTGCGTAGGGTTTTCATTTGAGTACAGAATATCCTATTTCTCCGCGCGGATTATCAAGCGGGGCGGGGGCGTGCAGGTGGGCCCGGGCGTGCAGCGAGGCGGGTGCCGAGCGGGCGAGCAGCGGGGCCGGAGTACGGCGGGGCGGGCAGCGAGGCCTGCGGGCGCGAGCGCGCAGCGGGGCCGGAATACGGTGGGGCGGGCAACGAGGCGGGTGCGTGTGAGCGCGGGCAGCGAGGCGGGAGCGGGCGA
>JADGNR010000252.1 GCA_017883415.1 Bryobacteraceae bacterium
GCCGGCTGGTGGTGCGCGAGTCCTGCGGCGCGGCGCTGGCGGCGCGGCGCCGCGGCACTTAAATCGACCTACCCCACGCGCTCCAGGCGGCGGATCGCAAGCAGGGTAAAGACAACCGTCACGCCGGCAAGGACGGCCCCGTGCACGATAGGCGATCCCTGACTGGGCGCCCAGATGGCGTTGCGCGCCAGTTGGTTCAGGTGGTAGGCGGGCGAGACCAGCGCGATCCACTGCACGGATTTGGGCAGCGGGAAGAACAGGCCGGAAAGGTAAATCATGGGCAGGTAAAACAGGTTCACGAAGCCCGGGGCGCCCTTGCCCGTGGCCCACGTGCCGATGAACAGCCCGATGGCGCAAAACGGCGCTGCGCCCAGAATTTCGACCAGGGCGACGCTCAGGGATTGGCCGGCGCTCAAGCGCACATGGCCGAGCGGGGCGGCGGCAATCATGGAGATCATGATGAGCGCGGCAAACAGCATGGCCATGAACATTTTGGCGAGCAGGACGCTTCCCGGCGGGGCGGGCAGGGCGCGCTTGAGCCGCAGGAGCCCCTGCTCGCGCTCCATTGCGATGGTGATGCCGAAGCCGAACATCCCCGGCCCCATGATCCCGAAGGTGGAAAATCCCATGAACAGGAACAGCGCGCTCTTGGGGTCGGCGCGGATCGCGTCGCCAAAAAGAAACGCCCCGAAGAGCAGGAACAGCAGCACCGGAATGGACAGGAACACCGCGGAGAAGGCCGGCGCGCGAAGCATGCGCACGGTCTCGTAGCGGGCCTCGGCGATATATGCCCGCCACACGCGGCCGGGGGGCATGACGGCGGCGCGCGCCGGTTCGAAAGTCATAGCGTTCATTGCGACACCTCCTGGGTGAGTTCGGTGAAGGCTTCGGCGAGCCCGGCGCGCTGGACTTCCAGGTCCTGCAGATCCTCGTCGGCGGCCAGCAGGCGCCGGACCACGTTTTCGGCATTGGTGGTGGTAATGTGCAATCCCCTGTGGTCCCGGGTTGCGCTCAGAACGTCCGGCCAGGCCGTCACCTGGTCGACGTGCAGCGTGGTGGAGCAGACGATACGCTTGCGGACTACCAGCGACCGCATCTCGCTGACCGTGCCGCCGGCCAGCACGCGGCCTTTGGCCAGGACCACCACGCGGTCGGCAAGGGCCTCGGCCTCCTCCAGATAATGGGTGGTCAGCACGATGGAGGCGCCCCATCCGATCAATTCGCGGAGTGTCGCCCATACCGCCTCGCGGGACTGGACGTCGAGCCCGACGGTGGGCTCGTCGAGAAAAAGCAACTCCGGACGGCCGCAGACGGCGAGAGCGAACTGCACCTGGCGTTTCTGCCCGCTGGAGAGCTTGCCATAGGGACGTTTGCCCAGCGCCGTGACGCGAGTCATCTCCATGACGGCCGCCACGGGCAGCGGATCGGGGTAGTAGCTGGAGACCAGATCGATCTGCTCGCGGACGCGCAGTTCCGGCGCCAGGGCCGCTTCCTGCATCATCATGCCGGCGCGCCGCCGCGGCTCCACCAGGGCTGGTGACTGGCCGAACAGGAGCGCCCGGCCGCTGTCGGGCTGCTGCAATCCCAGCAGCAGCGAGATGGCGGTGGTTTTGCCCGCGCCGTTCGGGCCCAGCAGGGCGAGAAGTTCGCCGCGTCGGACTTCCAGATCCAGCCCGTCCAGCGCCACGATGTTGCCGAAGCGCCTGGTCACGCCCGAAAGCTGCGCCAGGCAATCGGTGCTTTTGTCGAAGACAGCCCCTGGGGCTTGTTCCACTGCGTTTACCGCGATCATCGATCCTCCTTTAACCAACCGCTTGCTTACGCGTGCGGCTCGTCATCGGAGCCGCGACCGTGAGGGAGCGGTATTGCCAGTGTGGGGCCTGGCGCCGTGCCTGGAAAGCGAAATTTGACTAAGTGGCCGAGCGGTGTGGCGAACCGGCGGATCAGAACGGATTCGCCGCCAGGGTCTTCAACTTTTCGTTGTACGTGCGGCTGGATTGGAGCCTGACGCCGGAGGCGAGCGTGACCACATACTCACCGTGTGCCGCCGGCTGCAGCTCTTTGATGCGCCGCACATTGACCATCGCCGAACGATGGATGCGCAGGAAGATCTCGGGGTCGAGCGATTTCTCGAGCGTGTTCATGGGCACGTGCAGCAGATGGCCGGCCTTCCCGGCGTGGAGCTGGACGTAATTCTCGGCGGCCTCGATCCAATCCACGTCCTCGACGTCGACGAAGACGGTCTTGCCCGCGGAGCGCACCGCCAGGCGCTTCATATACCGGCGCGGCGCGGCCATGGCTTCGAGCAGGGAGAGGATTCGCCCGCTGGCCTCGTCTCCCGCGCGGACGTCCAGGCGGACTTTGGCGCGGGCGAGGGCCTGGCGAAAACGCTCCTCGGTCACCGGCTTGAGCAGGTAATCGATGGCGTTGATTTCGAAGGCCTGAATGGCGTACTGGTCGTGCGCCGTCACAAACACCACCGCGGGCATGCGCTCGGCGCCGACTTCCCGGACCACCGAGAAGCCGTCCATCTCCGGCATCTGCACGTCCAGAAAGACCAGATCCGGCCGCGCCTCGAGGATGGCCGCTACCGCTTCGCGGCCGTCGCGCGCTTCGTGAATCGCCGCGATTTCCGGGTCCTGGGAGAGCAGCATGCGCAGGCCCTCGCGCGCCAGCGGCTCATCGTCCACGATCAGGGTGGTCAAAGGCATGGACTTCGATCGCTTCCGTTTCCGCTGTCCCGGGCGCGAGGCGCCAGGGCAGCACCATGGTCGCCACGGCCCCGCCGTGCGCGCCGTTTTCCACCACCAGGCGGGCCGCATCGCCGTAGAGCTGATGAAGCCGGGCCCGGGTGTTCGCCAGTCCGATGCCGCGCACCTGCGAGGAGTTGGCCGGGGCAAGCCCGGGACCGTCGTCCTCCACCGTGATCTCCAGCGTCTGGTCCACGCGCGCGGCGCTGATTCGAATTTCCCCCGCCGCCGAACTGCGCCCGATGCCATGGCGGATGGCGTTTTCGACAATCGGCTGCAGGCCCATGTGCGGCACCGCGGCATCCACCGCGCCGGCGTCCGCCGATATCGTCACGCGCAGCCGGTCCTGAAAGCGAACCTGTTCGATGGAGAGATAAAGCTGCAAATACTCCAGTTCGCGGCGGAGCGGCACTTCCTGGGCCTCCACATCCTCCAGCACCCAGCGCAGCAGATCGCTGAGCCGGGACAGCATCTCCTCGGCCTCGCGCGCCCGCTCGTGGCGCACCAGCACCATGATGGCGTTCAGCGTGTTGAACAGAAAATGCGGCTGAAGCTGCATTTTCAGCGCGCTCAACTGCACCCGCGCGAGCTGCGTCTTCAGCTCGGAGGCATGCAGTTCCAGTTGCAGGGCCTGCTGCGCGCGTTCCTGATAACGGCGGTAATACGCGAACCCATACTGGATCCCCAACAGCATCCAATAAATGGTGATCCCGCTGTGAAAGCCGATGAGCAGCAAGAAAACAAGCGTGTCCCCGAAAGTCTTCATGATGGCCGGGAAGACTCCGAGCAGTGGAAGAGCCGCGCTTTCCAAGGCAAGCTGCAGGAGGGAAATGAACACGCTCAACAGCAGATGGAGCGGGATACGGGTGGGCCAATTCCGCCGCTCAATGGGCAGCCGGCGGCCGAGCCAGAGGATTCCCGGAGTCAATACCGCCCAGATGTAGACGCCCGTCAGCCACGACAACAGATAATGCCACCATGGCGTGGGGTCGTGCGAAACCAGCTTTTGCGTGATGCCCTGGCTGAAGAAGAAGAGGCCGAACACGGTCCAGCCGAGAAAATACCAGCCGTAGGTGCGCAGGTGGTGGCCGACCGTATTCCGCATCAGACCCGTAGCTTACCGCAAAGAGCCCCCAGAAGGACCCGGCAGTTGACCAACCGGCCTGGGGACGTGATGAAGCGCGCGGCGCGGTCCCGGCGGGCGCGATTGTCGTAAATTGGAAGATATGTGGATGCTACCGGCCCGTTGCGCGGCCGTGGTGGGCCTTCTACCCCTGTTGCTTGCCGCCACGCCGCGGCCCGCCGACTGGGTGCCGGCGCGCTGGCCGTGGAGCGAAGCGCCATCGCTCGCGCTCCTTACGGACACGCCCATCAACTGCCTGCTGCTGAAAAACTACAGTGGGGAGTTCGTAGCGGCGGCGGCCGGCCGCGGGATGGTAACGCTGGCGGTGATCGTTCCCGGCGGCGACACGGTGGCGGCGGCGCGCCGGGCCCTGGCCGCGCGGGTGACCGGAATCGTGCTGGAAGGCGATTTCCCGGAAGGCGCCGCGGCGGGTGTCAGGGAGGCGGCCGCGGGGGCGCCGGTGGTCGAACTGACCGCGCGCCATCGCCTGCCGCTGGGCGGGGATGCTCCCATCCTCGGCACGTACCAGGGCGTCTGGCCCGGCATCGCCGTCGAGGAGGATGGCGCGAAGAAGGCCGGTCCCACCGGTTCCGCCTGGATCGATACCAATACCGGGTTCCTGCGCGCGGTCCGCGCCTGGGGCCCAGCGGCGCTCTGGATGGCCAACCAGCCGCCGCCGAAAACCGTAGTCACGGGCGGGCGATACCTGCAGGCGATCGCCGACGCCGCCATCTCCGGCGCCCGCTGGGTGCTGGCCCTGGATGACGATTTCGCGCTCCGCCTGGCCCGCCGCGAAGCATCCGCCCTGCGCGACTGGCAGCGCATGGTCCAGCTAATCCGCTACTTCGAGCAGCATCCCGAATGGCGCAGCATGACGGAATACGGAAAACTGGCGCTGGTGCAGGACCCCGCCAAGGGTGGTCTGCTTTCGGGCGGCATCCTCGACATGATCGCGGTCAAGCACACGCCCGTCCGCCCGGTCCCGCGCCAGCGCCTCAATGCCGAGGCCCTGGCCGGCGCCACGATGGCGGTCAACGTGGAGGGCGACTCGCTCCCTGCCGCTCAGCGGGAGGTGCTGCGCAACTTCGCGCGCGCCGGCGGAACGCTGCTCACCGGCCCTCCCGGCTGGCAAGACCCGGCCGCGCGCGAAGACCGCATCACCCTCGATAAGGCCGAGCTCGAGCGTCTGAACGATATCTGGCGCGAGGTGAACTCGATGATCGGACGGCGCAACCTCGGCGTGCGCCTCTTCAATGTGTCCGCGATGCTCTCCAACCTGCTCGCTTCCCCCGACGGGAAGGTGCACGTGGTCCACCTGGTGAACTATTCGGACTACCCGGTGGAGAACGTAGCCGTCCATTTTCTGGGGAACTTCAAGCGCGCTACACTCACCACGCCGGAAGGCGCGGAGAAATCGCTCGACATCTATCAAACCGAGGAAGGATGGGGTGTGGACATCGCGCAGGTTGCCGTCTGCGCTACCATCAGGCTGGAGTAATCGCATGACCCGTAGAGAATGGCTGGCTATGATCGGCGCGGCCCCGCTCGTCCACGCCGCGCCCGCACCTGCCCCGGCGGCGCCGGTGGCGATCGCCAGGTGCGCCTCCTACGACGAAGATGTCGCGGCGAAATTGAGCGCCATGTTCGGTCAACTGGGCGGCCTGGAACGCCTGGTGCGCAACCAGACGGTCACCGTCAAGCTCAACATGACCGGCAGCCCGGCAAACCGCGTGCGGGGGTTGGCGCCCGCCCTGACGCACTACAACCATCCCAAACTGGTGGGCGCCACGGCGTACCTGCTGGGGCGCGCGGGGGCGCGGCGGGTGCGCTTTGTGGAGAGCGCCTGGGCCACGGCGGGGCCGCTCGAAGAGGTGATGCTCGATTCCGGATGGAACGTGCGCGGCCTGCAATCGGCCGCGAGCGCCGTGGAGTTCGAGAACACCAACGCCTTGGGCAAGGGCAAGAGCTACGCGCGGTTCCAGGTGCCCGGCGCCGCGTACATGTATGCGGCCTACGACCTGAACCACTCGTACCGCGATACCGACGTTTTCGTGAGCATGGCGAAGCTCAAGAACCATGCCACCTGTGGCGTGACGCTGTCGCTGAAAAACTGCTTCGGGAACCTGCCGGCCTCGATCTATGGCGACGATGCCGGCGCCGATGAGCCCAACGAGAAGCCGGCCACGGGGCGCGGCCGCACGGGCCACGAGGGCCAACGGCAGCCGCCGAAATCGGCCCCGCAGGAACTCCACTTTGGCGCCAACCACGATCCCGGCTATCGCGTGCCCCACATTGTGGCCGACCTGGTGGCCGCGCGTCCCATCCACCTGGCGATCGTCGACGGCGTGGAATCCATCGCCGGCGGCGAGGGACCATGGGTGCGCGGCGTGCGGATCGTCAAGCCCGGCGTGCTGATCGCCGGACTGAATCCCGTGTCCACCGATGCTGTCGCCACCGCCGTCATGGGCTACAACCCGCGAGCCCCGCGCGGCACGGCGCCGTTCCAGACCTGCGACAACACGCTCCTGCTGGCGGAGCGCCACGGCGTGGGCACCGCCGACCTCCAGCGCATCGAGGTCCGCGGCGTCCCCATCGAGCAGGCGTTATACCGCTACGATACATAACAGATGACTGCGCGCAAACGGGCCCGGCGAAGCTACCGCGTGTTCCGGCTGGAATCCTGGGAGGCGTTTCTCCAACTGATTACCAGGCCGCCCTACTCGAATTGGGCGTTTCGCGGGGAGCGCGACGAGCGCTGGCCGCTCTACAGTTCCCTCTCCCGCTACCTGCAGAATTTCGGCGTGGCGCCCCAGGCCTGGCCCGAGCAGGAGGGCCGCATCCTGCGCATCTTCAAACGCAAGGCGCACCAGTTCCTGACCAAGCCGCCCGACGCCGATGACGATTTTCAATGGCTGGCGCTGATGCAGCACCACGGCGCCCCGACCCGGCTGCTCGATTTCACCTGGTCTCCCTACGTGGCGGCATTCTTCGCGCTCGAACGCACCCTGGCCGATGGCGTGGTGTGGGCCATGAACCCGGCATCGGTCGACAGCAGCCACGCCCATAAGCCGGTGCGTACGGACCCGCGCGTCACAGGCAACTTCCCGCGCTACTTCCTGAAGGGCACGCGCCGCATCATCTGGATGGGCGAGCCCCACACCATGAACCGCCGGCTGATCGCGCAATCGGGCACCTTCGCCGTGCCGGGCGTTCTGGATGTGCCCATCGAAGAGATCCTGAGCGATGCCGACCAGGAGAATATCCTGGCGAAGTTCGTGCTCACCAACGCCGTCCGCGAAGTGGGGATGCGCGAGCTCTACCGCATGAACATCACTTACGCCACGCTGTTTCCGGATTTGGACGGCCTGGCGAGATCCATGGGCTACGAGCTGGAATTCCACTGGGCATACAACCCGCGGACCATGGAGCGGTACCACACGTAAGGCTCGCTTCGCTCGCGGGCGACCAGCCGCCCGAAGCGCGCGAACGCTACTTTAAGAGGTACACGACCGTCGTCTCAGTGTCGGCCGGATCCGGCGTCGGGTCTCCATATATCTCCCACGAGTGCCCAGCGGACTCCCTCCGATTCGCCGCCATCCATTTTCTGATCGCGTCGTGCGCCTCGTTCATGCGATTGTACGGGCCGCGGTGGACGGCGACGGCAGCCTCGCCCCCTTGCGTTTCGGTCGCGCACACCTCGCCCGCAGTTTCAAATGTGCGCGTGACCTCGACACCGAAGTCACACAGTATCGGCGCGCCCGGCTGTGTCGGGTGGTGGTAGAGAAAAATGTTGTGGCCATCAGTCCGCAGGCCTGGCTGGCTGCGAATGAACTCCCAGACCCTGTCCAGGGCCGGCCCCCACGCCGAGCCAACCGCGCCCGGCGCGACCTCGCGCCGCACCGCGGCCAACTTGCGGGGGTGAACAGCCTGTAACTTGACGGAGACGGGCATTCATCGATCATAAACCAAGATCGTGATCGCGCCGGTTACCTCCGGCATCGAGGCTCAGGCGGCACGGAGCTTCGTACGAGTGGGAGACGACTCGCTCGGGGACTATGAGAATGCTTTTTCCGGGCCGAGCGTCAGCCGTACGTGAGGTCGGTGCTCTGTCCGACCTCGATAATATATCCGTCAGGATCGCGGATGTAGCAGCGCGTCTCGCCGTATTTGGGGATCGGCTCCGTGATGAACTTCGCTCCTCGACTTTTCCATAATTCATAGCACGCTTGAATATCCGCAACGCGGAAATTCATAAAGCTGTTGATGTGATTCGGGTCGGGGACGCTGAGCGTTACCGTCGGCTTATCCGGGGTCGGCCCGCCTCCAACGTTCAGAATCATCCAGATATTCGCAAGCTGAAGGTACCCAGGCGCGTTGCCGTCACCCAAGCTCAGAATGCGAGCACCGAAGACCTTTTCGTAGTAGCGAGCCGATCGCTCGATGTCGGCGACAGTGAGAAAATGTGCGATGCTGATCCCCTCTCTCGGGGGCATCTCATAGCTCGTCTGCTCGATTTGTACGCTGCCCATTTGACGACTCCAATTCCAATATCGTACATCTGGCACGCCAGCCCAGGGACAGCCCGGCCGGATGAC
>JADGNR010000041.1 GCA_017883415.1 Bryobacteraceae bacterium
CCTCAACGGCGGCGTCGCTGTGTTCGGGGCATGGCTGAACTTGTTCTCCGGACAGACTGCGGACGCCGATCGCCTGGCGACGATCGCGGACCAGGCACCGCAGGACGCCGCGCTCCCTGACGGAAGCCCGTTAGCCGCCTGGACCAGGACGCTCAGGCCGCTTGAGCTTAAGGCTTGACGCCCCACCACAATAGGCGTCCAATAGAATCGGACGTCTTGGTGCGAAAAGGAGGTCCTTATGAACGCAACGGCCCATGAGCCTCTCAGCCTTACGAGCGAGGAGCGTGAGGTCCTCGCCGAACTGCTGGAATTGGCACGAGTCAGGCTGCTGGTCGAAATCCGGCACACCGATCATCGCGCCTTTCGGGACGAACTGCGCCACCGGCTGACCGTGGTGGAGAGCCTGATGGAGCACTGCGGACCTGCCGCGAGCACCGGCTCGGTGTAAGCAGGACCGGCGCCGTGTTGCTCGCGGCCTGCCGCCGTGCGCAAGACCACGCATTGCGCGCCGCCGGCCCCGGGACTACCATAATGGATGGAGGGTATCGAGATGGGAATATCCTTATTGTCGATTCCGCTCCTCCTTGCGCTCGCCCCGCCGCCCAATCTGCAACCGCAATCCGCCATGCCCTTGATGAGTTCCGTGGAACCCGCTTCCGGCAAGGTTGGCGATGTGCTGTCGATACAAGGAGTGAACCTCGGTCAGGACACTGTAGCTGAGTTGTACTTGACGGATGGAGAAACCGACCTCAAAGTGGCCATGATCGAGCAAACGTCCACCTCGATCAAGTTCCGGATACCGCCCGCGGCGAAGCCCGGGCGATTGGCCCTGATGGTCCTCACCAGAGGAAAAGACCGGAAACTGATTGAACAACCGGTGAAGATTGAGGTCGAACCGGACACCGCCGGCTCAACCGGTTCTTAGCCTGGCGAGGAAGCAGGCAGGAGGCGGGACGGCCATTCGCGGCAGCATGCGCGAGCCGCGGCCTCAGAATCGGAACAAATAGCTGATCTTGGCGAAGAACTGGCGGCCGGTGGTGGTGGACGGGAACCCGATTCGCCCCACGCTCGGCGGAGTGCCCGGGAACAAGGCGAGGTTTTCCAGTTGGTCCGTGTAGCCGAGGTAGAGCGCCGTGCCGGGGTGGATCAGGTAGGTCACCAGCACGTCGCCGGTAATGCGCTTCTGGCGGTCGAGTGAGATCAGCAGCGGGTTTTCCAGCACTCCGTTGTAATCCAGGATCACGCGCAGGGAAAGCTCGCGCGTGAATTGATAGGTGAGCCTCGACCGCGCCAGGTGGTTCACGAAGACCGTAGCCGGGCGGGCGGCCGGCGGGAGCGGCACGCCGGGGAACGAATCGGCGCGGGTATACAGCCGGGTCAGGAAATAAATCTCCTCCAGCTTCAAACGCGATACGGGCCGGAGCGTGATGTTTGCCTGGAATTCGCTGCCGTCGCCGCGAAAGGCGGCCAGGCCCGTGGGCGTATCGTAGTTGGTGCGCGTGCCCCGGGAGTAGTTCACATCCAGCGTGGCGCGCTTGAAGTACTCGCTGTGCACGCCCAAGGCGTTGTCCTGGCGGCGGAAATTAATATTGTCGAAGCGCTCGAAGACCTCAGCGTGAGCAGCGCCGATAAACGTGCTGCGCGCGAATTCCAGGTTGATTCCCGGGCTCACGCGCCAGTCCTGCTGGACGTTGCGATGATCGAAGTCTCCCTGCATGAAAAGGTTGGGACCCCAGGAGAGCAGCACCTTGCTCTTGGGATGGAAGCGGCGCATGGCAAACTGGTTGAGCTGGCGGATGTTCACGCGCGGCACAAAGCCGAGATCGGAGCGGAAGCCCTCGCCGCGGTCGATGTACTGCAGGTCGTAGGTGTAGTCGCGGCTCTGCCGGTGCACATCGACGTTGAACGCATCGCCGCCGGATGTCGTGCCATCCAGGTCGCGGCTCTCGCTGGCCATGGCCTGGCCCGTGAGGGTCCAGTTGGCGCTCAGCTTGAAGCGCGCGTCTACGGCGCCGACGCGGTTGTAGCTGCCGGCGAATTCGCGGTCGGTGAACAGGAAGCCGGCGTTCGATTGTTTGGCGAACTCGCGCTGCACGCGCACCACGCCGATCATGGCGTGATCCCCCTGGTTGGGATCGGCCGGGTCCCCGGTGGCGCCGGGAGCGCGATCGTCGATGGCCAGCGCGCCGATGTTCCAGCGGCCGAGTTTGCCGGTGAGGCGCGCGCCGAATTCCGGGTCCACGATGCGCCGCGAGAAAAACAGCGTCTCCGGCGTGGTAAAGAACCCGTTGTTCTCGAGGAAAAACGGGCGCTTCTCGGGGAACTGGACCTCGAAGCGCTGGTTGACGGTCACCTGCGGGTCGTCCGATTCCACCTGGCTGAAATCGGGGTTCAGCGCAATGTCGAGCGTGAGGCAGTCGTGGATCACCGCCTTGGCGTCCAGGCCCACGCGCAGGTCCGTCTTGCTCTTGAACGACGGGACGCCGCCATCCGGGTTATCGAGAAAGTGCGACTGGCCGAAGGCGCCGTAGGGGATCAATTGCAGATTGCGGCCGGGCGAGATGGTCTCCAGCCCGCTCATGTTTCCCAGTTGCTGGTTGAAGCCCTCCACCTTCTGCGTGACGTAGGGCCAGAAGGACGATTCGTTATTGGTCGGAATGTAGCGAAACAGGCCGAAGCCCCAGGTCTGCGCCCGGTCGGCCGAGAAGCGGAGGCTCTTGAAGGGGATGGCCAGCATCGCCACGAAGCCTTCCGGCGTCAGGCGGCCCTCGGAATACCAAAGGGTGTCGAAGCTGAAATCGTCGTTCTGGCCTTCGCTTTCCACGGCATCGGATTGCACGCCGAGGGGGTTGACGAAGAATTCGTAGCCGCGCTGGCGGTCGTGATAGGTGTCGAGGAGTACGCCGACCACGTCGTCGTTGAAGACGTCCTCGCGCTTGGAAAGCCGCGCGCGGGTCTGGCCGGGAGGCGATTCGCAAACGAAAACCGCGTAGAGCGTTTTTTCGTCGTAGCCGATCCAGGCGGCGGTCTTGCGGCTGACCGGATCGCCGTCGCCGGGCTGGCGCTGCCGGAAATCGTCGATGCGCTTCATATCGGACCGCGAATTCCCGTTGAGGAACTGCTCCAGCAGCGGGCGCGCCTGAATTTTCGGGATGCGGACGTCCTTAATCTGCGCGGTCGCGCCCGGCGTGGTCTTGGGCGCGGGTTGTGCATGGAGCGTCACACCGGGCGCGGCGAGCCACAGCACCGCGATCCATCGGTTCAGCACTATCGGTGTTGTCGAGAGCAACGCGGCCGGTCCAGCAAGATTCATGCCACTCTGGCCGCCAGATCGCCGATACGGAGCGCCGCCCCCGGTTCGGCGTGGGGCGTGCGCACGTAGGCGAGCGAAATCACCTTGCCGAATTCGGGCGAGTAGACCGAGGAGGTGACCTCGCCGGCTTCGGCGCCATCGGCCGTCACCTTCACCCCGGGCGCCACCGGTTCCGAGCCGGCGATCTCCAGCCGCACCAGCTTGCGGTTCACGTGGCCCCGCGCGCGGATGCGCTCCACGATCTCCTGGCCGAGATAACAACCCTTGGTGAAGCTGATGGCGTCGAACTGCTGGGTCTCCTGCGGCAGCGAGGTCTCGACGATATCCTCGCCGTACCGCGGCTTGCCGTTTTCTATCCGCACGGTGCGGGCATCCTCCGCGCTGGCCGGCCGCGCGCCGCCCGCTTCCAGTTGGCGCACCAGGTCCGCCATCTGTTCCACGGCGCAATAGATGCGATAGCCGGGCTGTCCGGTGAGCGTGAACGGGGCGACGGAGTGTTCGCCCGCCGGGAGTTGCAGCGTCTCCGCGCCGGGGCCTTCCACGCCGATGGCCGCGGTGCGCGCGGTGACGTCCTCCAGCTCCACCTGGTCGGCGATGATATAGCGGCGGATGTGCTGTTGTACTTTTTCGCGCAGCTCGGGCTCGGTATCGAGCAGAAAATGGTCCGGGTAACAGAACAGGTACACATCGGCCTGTATGCGGCCCTGCGGATTGAGCAGGAACGCATGGCAGCCGCTTCCGGGCGTCATCTTCTTCACTTCGTTGCTGGTCAGGTTGTGCAGCAGGCGCGCGCGGTCGCGGCCGCTCGCCCGAATCCGGCCGCGAGCGGAGAGGTCCAGCCAGGCGGCGCCGTGGCGCAATGCGTCGTAACCCTCGGTCATGGTTCCAGTGTAGCGATTAGCGGTCAGCTATCAGCTATCAGCTTTCAGCGTAGCGCCGCAGGCGCGTGGGCAGTGTTGCGAGCTGAGAGCTGAAAGCTGAAAGCTTCTAGAAAATTCTCCGCAGCCACGCCGATATGGCGATGATGATCAGGCCCGAGATCAGGGTGCCGGTCATCATGCGGGCGCGGCGCGGATTATGCGGGCGCACGATCAGGAACATCGTCGCGAACACGTGCAGCACCAGCAGGAGCTTGATGCCGAGCAGCATGTGGTAGCGCGGCGAGTGTCCGGGATTGGCGAGGATGTTATAAATTCCGGAGACGAACAGTCCGCATACAGCGGTGAAGACCAGCGGGCGATAAAGCGCGGCGGCTTTATCGGCCAGGGCCTCGCGCGCGTCCGGCGCGAGGGCGTTGCTGGCGGGAATCATCACCAGGCGCCCGTAGAGCAGGCCTCCGATCAACGTTGCCATGGAAGAGATGTGCAGCCAGCGCGCGATGACGCTCAATACGTCGGGCATACCGTGAGTATACAATCGCCATATGATCCACGAGATCCTGCCGGTCGGCATGTTGCAGTGCAACTGCTCGGTATTCGGCGACGAGCAGAGCCGGGAAGCGATGGTCGTGGACCCGGGGGACGACATCGCGCGCGTGCTGGAAATCGTCGCGAAGCACCGGCTGACCGTGAAGGCGATCGTGATCACGCATGCCCACATCGATCACATCGGCGGCGCGCAGAAGCTGAAGCAGGCCACCGGCGCGCCGGTCTACATGAACGTCAACGATACCGAGCTGCAAAAGATGCTGGATGTGCAGGCGGCGTGGCTGGGAATGCGGCCGCCCGAGCCGGTGACCATCGACGTGCCGGCGCGCGAGGGCGACCGGCTGCTTGTGGGCGCCACCGAATTCCACGTGCTCGATACGCCCGGACACACGCCGGGGAGCATCAGCCTGTGGATTCCCTCCGAACAGAAGCTGATCGCGGGCGATACCTTGTTCCGCGACAGCATCGGCCGCACCGACCTGCCGGGCGGGGACGGGCGGCAGCTTCTGCAATCGATTCACGACAAGCTCCTGCCGCTGGCGGACGAAACGGTGGTGATTCCCGGCCACGGCGAGAATACCACCATCGGGCGCGAGAAGCAGTTCAACTATTTCCTCCAGGGGCTGGGATAGCGGGGGGAGAAATGGGGCCGGGGGCCAGGGGCCGGGGGCCGGGGGAAGGAAACTCGCTTCGCTCGCCGCGTTCTGGAAAAGACGCGAGCGAAGCGAGCCGCCTTTCCCTGACCCCTGGCCCCCGGCCCCTGGCCCCCGTTCTGAGCGGAGGTCGCGACATGAAATGGCTGTTACTCGTGTTGGGTGTACTGCTGCTGGCGGTGTCGCTGGCCGCGCTGGCCGGCGCCATGCTTCCGGTGCGTCACCACGCCTCGCGCAAGGCGCGGTTTCGTGTGGCGCCGGATGCTTTGTACGCGGTGCTCGCCGGACCGCCGGACTGGCGGACGGGCGTGAAGAGCTTCGGTGTTTTGCCGGAGGAAGCCGGGCGGAAGCGCTGGTGGGAAGAGGATAGCCACCGGCAGAAAATCACCTTCGAACTGGTGGAGGACCGGCCTCCGGATCGGCTGGTGGTCCGGATCGCGGACCAGGGGTTGCCGTTCGGCGGCGCCTGGACGTTTGAGATTCAACCGGCGCCCGCGGGTGGTGCGGACCTGCGCATCCAGGAAGACGGCGAAATCCACAACGTGATCTTCCGCTTCATGGCGCGCTTCTTTTTCGGCTATACGGCCAGCATCGAAGGCTATTTGCGCGACCTGGGCGCGAAGTTCGGCGAGCAGGTCTCCATCGAGAGCTGAACCATGGGCCAGGAACTCGAGTGCACGCTGCATTATCGACGCCGGACGCTGGCGGGGAAGGCATACCTGGAAACCGATCACCTGCTGTTTCGCGGAGAGGAGCGGCTGAAGGTGCTCTTCCAGGACCTGCAGGCTGTGAGCGCCGGCGCCGGCCGTCTGAAGCTGGAGTTTGCGGGCGGGCCGGCCGAGCTCGCCCTGGGGCCGGCGGCGGAGAAGTGGGCGCGGAAAATCCTCCATCCGCCTTCCCGGCTGGATAAGTTGGGCGTGAAAGCGGGGATGGCGGTCGCAATCCAGGGCGAGTTCGCCGCGGATTTCCTCGCGGAACTGCGCCAGCGAAAAGTGGCAGTTGTGGATGCGAAGCGGCCGGCGGACCTGATCTTTCTGGCGGCGGAAAACGGAGACGGCCTGGCGCGGATACGCACGCTGGTGGCCCGCCTGATGCCCGCCGGCGGGCTGTGGGTGGTCTATCCCAAGGGGGTGAGCGCGATTCGCGAGACGGAGGTGATCCGGGCGGGGCGCGAGGCTGGGCTCAAGGACACCAAGGTAGCGAAGTTCTCCGAAACGCACACCGGGCTGCGGTTTGTAATCCCGGTGGCGGCGCGGAAGGCTACTTCGCAGGCACCGGGTAGTATTCGGAGAGATCCGAAAGGGCCTGCTGCTCGGCGGTAGTGAACCGGCTCTTGAATGCGTCGCTCGACAGGCGGGCGCGCCGCGCGTCTTCCGGCATCCGGCTCAATTGCCGGTATTCCCTCTGCAAAAGCCGGCGCCGGTCTTCGGGAAGCTGCCTGACCACCTGCATCTGCTGGCGCACCAGATTCTGCTTGTCGGCAGGCAGACTCCATAGTTGATCGGCGCGCAGAAGCTGGCGATCCTTCTCGGCCTGGGGGAGGCTGTCGAACTGTTGCAGCCGCCGGCGAATGCGCTCCTGCTGCGGGAGCGGGAGCTTTTCGAGCGCGCGCTCACGCTCGGCCGGGGGCATGCGCAGCAAACGCTCGACGGGGTTGCCCGGCATGCCCACGCCTCCCTTGGGGACGGCATTGCCGCCGCCTTTGGGCTGGCTGGCGCGGGGCGCGCTCCGCGGCGGGGGCGGCTGAGGCGTTCCCTGGTCGGCGAAACCATAAACGGCCCACGCCAACATCGCTGCGCCGATCTGGAGAGGGCGGAGCATCACATCTTCTTTGCTTCACCGGCGTCGGGGCGCATCAGATGGCTGAACTCGCGCAGCATCTCCATATCGTCCAGCGCATCCTCCACCTGCTCCGGGCGCAATGCGTCCACCTGCGCCTGCGCGGCATCCTGCTGCGGCGCCGGCGGCACGGCCGGACGGTACAACATCACACCGGCGAAAACCATCACCCCCGCGGCCGCCGCAATAGGCAGGCCCTGGCGAACCGGGAACCAGCGGAACGGCCGCAGCAGCAGGTCCCACCAGGAGACTTCCCGCTCGATGCGCCGGTACAGGCGGCGGTCGAAATCGGGCGATACCGGCGGCGCCTCAAAGGCGTCCAGCGCTTCCCAAGCCGCCCGCAGGCCGCGGGCAGACTCGCGGCAGGTGGGGCACACCGCCATGTGCTTCTCGAGAGCCGCGGTGCTTTCGGCGTCCAGTTTGCAAGCGCCATAGGCCAGCAGCACCTCCGCGCTTTCCTGGGTTTCCCTGGGACATTTCATAGCGAATCTTCTTCCCTAAGCCATATGGGCCAAACGGGCGCGCAACGATTCATACGCCCGAAACAACAGCGACTTCACCGCGGATTCCGAACAGCTTAGCACCCGCGCAATCTGCGTGTATTCCATCTCCTGGTACTTGTGCATCAGGACCGCGGCCCGCTGTTTCTCCGGCAGGGCCGCTATGGCCCGCCGCACTTCGTCGCGCCGGGCCTGCGACACCAGCGTCTCTTCGATGGAAGGCCGCGCATCCGATACCTGGCGGGCGGGCATGGCCGATGAATCGTCATCCAGCCGTTCCTGCGATCTTTCGTTCTTGCCGTCTCGTAGCGAGTTTAGCGCCAGGTGAGTGGCGATCCGGAAGAGCCAGGTTGTAAACTTCGCCGCCGGCTCGTAGGTTGCCCGCGAACGGTACACCCGGAGAAAAACCTCCTGCGCCAGTTCTTCGGCCACGGCGCGGTTCTGCACCATGCGGTAGAGGAAATGGACCACCGGCAAACGGTGCTTTTCCAGCAGGACACCGAAGCTGGCGCTATCCCCCTCTTTCACCCGGAGCATCAGTTCGGCATCGTAGTCCAAAGCCACCGCCGCTCCACCCATACCGTTCTTAACCCGTTCTGTCATCCGAGGTTGCGCTTCCCACCGAATTTCGCCACGGGCCTATTCCCCTTTGAGTGAGCGCTCCATCAGCCGGCGGATGGCTTCCCGCGGGGAGAGCCCGAAGTTTAGCATCTGAAACATTTGTTCGGCGATGGGCATGTCCACCGCGTATTGCTTGGCCAGATCCACCGCGGCATGGGTGGTTTTGACACCCTCGGCCACCATTTTCATGGAGTTGACGATCTCATCCAGCTTGCGGCCGTGCGCCAACTCCACGCCTACCATGCGGTTGCGGCTCAAATCGCCGGTGCAGGTCAAAACCAGGTCGCCCAGCCCGGCCAGCCCGGCCAGGGTTTGCGCCCGGCCCCCCATGGCCACCGCCAGACGGGTCATCTCTGCCAAGCCCCTGGTGATGAGAGCCGCCATCGGATTGTGACCAAGCCCCATGCCGTGCAGCACGCCGGCGCCGATGGCCACCACATTCTTGATCGAGCCGCCAATTTCTACACCGATAGTGTCTGTGCTGGCGTATAGGCGGAAGGTGGGCCCGGAGAACGCCGCCTGGATGCAGGAGGCCAGAGCCAAATCCTGGGAAGCCACCGCCAGGGCCGTTGGATCGAACTGGGCCACTTCGCGTGCGAACGTGGGCCCGGAGATCACTGCCACCCGTGGAGCCAGACGAGGCTGCATGACTTGAGCGATCACATCCGACATTCGTAGTAATGTGCCGTTTTCGAGTCCTTTGGTGGCGCTGACGAACACCATCGCCTCGTTCAGAAAGGGGAGCATCTGCTGGTAAAGACCGCGTACCAGGTGCGACGGCATCACGCTCAAAACAATCTCTGCGTCCGCCAGCGCGACCGGCAGGTCGTGCGTAACCTCCACGTGATCAGCGAGTTGAAAACCAGGGAGATAAACGTTGTTCTCCCGAGTCTCCTTCATGCGGGCAGCCAGGTCCGCTTCGTAAACCCAAAGACGGATCCGCGGAAAACGTGGCGCCAGCACCACGGCCAGCGCGGTGCCCCAGCTTCCGGCGCCAATGATGGCCAGTTCCTTCACGGCTTGCCGCCTCCCCAGGTGAAGACATTCTCGGTACCGGCACGCAGGCGGCGGAAATTACTACTATGTCTGTAGACGATGAACGCCGAAGCCAGGATTGACGCCAGGATCAGGGGTAGCGGTGGGTGCAGAATCAGCCAGACCGCCAGAGGAAACGTAAAAGCGCCGACGATGGAGGCGAGCGAGATGTGGCGGGTGGCAGCCACCGTTCCCACGAAAACGACCGTCTCCGCGGCGATCGCCGCCGGGGTCAAACAAAGGAACGCGCCCACAAAACTGGCGACGGCCTTGCCGCCCTTGAACCCGAGAAACACCGGCCAGGCATGGCCGGCCATGACGGCGAGCGAGGCGGCGCTCATCCAGAGCGGGTCCGCGCCGGTCAGCCGGCCGGCCATCCAGACGGCGAAATATCCTTTGGCGATATCCAGCAGAAGAGTCACAATCGCCGCCGTGCGTCCGCTGGTGCGCAGGACGTTGGTGGCGCCGATATTGCCGCTGCCGGCGGTGCGCACGTCGGCGCCGGTTTTCCATTTGACCAGCAGGTATCCAAACGGGATCGCACCCAGCAAATAGGCGGCCACGAGTACCAGGAGCGGAATCATCGCGGTGCCAGCGGAAACTCCGCCAGTTTGGTGTATACCGAGCCGCCCGGCCGCATCTGGCTCCGGTACAAAAAGAAGCGCTCCGCCGCGAAGGCGCCGAAATCGAGCGAGGGGAGCGCCGCGATGGCCTCGCGCAGGGGCTGCAGGTTCAGCTTCTCCTTGATGCGCGCCAGGGTCAGGTGCGGGGAGAAATCGCGCGTCTCACGGGCGATGCCCAGGGCGGCGGTGGCGTCGTCGGTCTCCGCCGCCAGCGGGGGTAGCTCCGGCGCTTCGATGCCGCACCAGAACACGCGCGGGGAGTGCGGATTCGGGAAAAAGCCGACCTTGCGGATATGGATGCCGATAGCCGGCCGGGGGCGCACGGCGGCCAGCGCGGTCTTCAACTCCTCGATCCGTTCTTCGGGCCATTCGCCGATGAATTTGGTGGTGATGTGCAGGTTCTGAGCGGTGGTCCACTGGATGCGCGCGGCGGGGCGCAACCGGTCGAGCAGCCGCTCCAGGTTGCCGGCCACTTCCGCCGGAAGGTCCACGCCAACGAACAGTCGCATGCGCGCTTTTCATTGTACAGTGGGACATCGCGCGATGCGGTTCGGTCCCATCCTTCCGCGGAGTTTCTACCAGCGTGCCACCGTGGAGGTGGCGCGCGGCCTGCTCGGCAAAGTGCTGGTGCATGGGCCCACCGCCGGCATCGTCGTGGAGACGGAAGCCTACCTGGGCGGCGACGATCTGGCGTCCCATTCCGCGCGCGGCATCACCGAGCGCACCCGCGTCATCTTCGGCGAGCCCGGTCATGCCTACGTTTATCTGATCTATGGCATGTACGAATGCCTGAACATCGTGTGCGAGCCCGCGGGCCAGCCCGGTTGCGTGCTGTTGCGCGCGCTCGAGCCGGCGGCCGGCCTCGAGATCATCCGCAGCCGTCGCGCCGCGGCCCGCAAACCGGAAGACCTGGCGTCGGGGCCCGGCAAGCTGACGCTCGCCATGGCCATCACACGCGCCCACAACGGCGTGGACATGACCCGCGGTCCCCTGGTGGTGCGCGAGCCCACCGAGCGCCGGGAGTTGGAGATCCAGGCGACGCCGCGCATCGGCATCAGCCAATGCGCGGACCGGCTATTGCGCTTCGTGATTCGGGGAAACCGTTTCGTGAGCGGCGGGATCCGGCGAGCACATGTATAAACCGCCGAGACGCCGAGGCGCCGAGAGATCTACAAGAAGATCTTCCTGCCGGCGGTTCCCATCCGATTCTCGGCGTCTCGGCGTCTCGGCGGTGAGAAGAATTTGACCGCGCGACGGAACGTCTCACGTGCGCGCGGTGAGGCGGGTGAGGCGGTCCATGACCGCCCCCACCATGCGATCGCAACGGTGGCCCATGAACGCATAGGTTTCCACCAGCGCCGGGCCCATGCGGGTTTCCAGATCGCGGCGCAACAGCGCGCGCGACCGATGCAGGCGGGTCTTCACCGCTTCCTCCGACAGGCTCAGGCACTGCGCCGCCTCGACCGTGCTCAGTTGCTCCACTTCGCGCAGCACGAACACGGACCGGTACGTTTCCGGCAGCCGGTCGACCGCCGATTGCAGCGTTTGCCCCAACTCTTCCCGCATCGCCTGCTTCTCGGGATCGTCCGCGTTCGTCATCCCCTGCCGCGCCTCCGCCATAATCTCTCCGTTGTCGTCTTCCAGAGCTTGTAATCGCTTGCCCTTGCGCATGCGCCCAAACGCCTCGTACAGCGCGATCTTCGTGACCCAGGTCGAAAACGCCGCTTTACCGGCGAACTGGTCCAGGTGTTCAAACGCGCGGACCCACGCCTCCTGCAATACATCCTCCGCGTCCACGTCGGTGGTAATCACGGAACGGATGGTGCGGTACAGCCGCTGATTATAGCGGCGCATCAGCACTTCGTACAGGTGCGTCTCTCCGGCGCGCACACGGCCCACCACCTCTTCATCGGACAGGGACTGGAAGTCTTCCAACACGTCACCAGTATAGAGTCGCGAGAGTTCGAAAGGTTACCGTGCAACCGATCGGCCGCCCGCGACTCCGTCGAAGCGGAGGATTTCTCATGACCGACGCGATCGCCGCCCCCGGCCGGATATTGAGCCGCGAGCGGACCAGCCCGTCCCACCAGGCGTATCGGATTCTGCAGCTTGCTTTCACCGTTGCGCCCATTCTCGCCGGGCTCGACAAATTCCTGCACCTGCTCACGAATTGGGACAAGTACCTGGCGCCCTGGATCGTGAGGCTGTCGCCGGTCTCCGGCCATGACCTGATGTTCGCCGTGGGAGTGGTGGAGATGGCCGCGGGAATTCTGGTGGCCTGGAAACCGCGCATCGGCGCACCGGTAGTGGCCGCCTGGCTGTGCCTCATCATGCTGAGCCTGGTATCGATGGGCGCTTTCCTGGATGTGGCGCTGCGCGATCTCGGACTGGCCTTGGGCGCATTCGCGCTGTACCGTCTGGCCTCCGTCGAAGCAGATCCTGCATGATCCCTGGGCAACAACTGCATGCATCCGCGGCCGATCAGTCCGCATGTCGGGCGCCTGCCGATTGGCGCTCAATCTGCCTATAGGCAACCACGAAATTGAAAAGGATAACGATGATTATGAAACAGTTGCAACATTTCCTTCGGGCCGGCAGCAGCAACCGGATGAACAGGAAACGGCTCTTCCGTTTGGTCGTGTTGAGCGCGTCGGCGGCCGTTTTTCTGGCAGTCGGCCTGCGCGCCGACGGCGACCGGGGAGATGGCGCCCGCAACGAAAAGCGGATGCTCTCTCCCGGCCAGCAGACCTTCCGTTTCGACACGTTTGGCGACGAGGCATTCTGGGGCGACACGCTCAAACTGCATCGGGCCATCGAAGGCGCTGCGTTGGGCGGGGTGGGTGCGGGCGTGAGCCCGGCCACGGCTCTCGCCGTCGGGCTGAAAGTGGACGCCGACGCGCTTCCGGGTTCGCTGGTGAGCGACGTGCGCAACGGGAAGGTGAACCTCAATAGTCCAGCCACGACTCTGGCCCTGCTGAAGCTGAATGCGGTGGTGGGCGTGACCGGATTCTTCAACGCGGACGGAAGCCTGAAGTCCATGGGCATTCAGTGCGCGCTGTGCCATTCGACGGTGGACAATTCGTTTACCGCGCCCGGCATTCCGGCGGGCAACATCGGACACCGCCTGGACGGCTGGGCGAACCGCGACCTGAACGTCGGCGCCATCATCAACCTGGCGCCCGATCTTTCCGTCCCGGACACGGTGCTCGGGGTGGACGACGCGACGCTCCGCAAGGTCCTGCAGTCCTGGGGGCCGGGAAAATTCGACGCGGAAGTCTTCCTCGATGGCAAGGCCTTCCGGGACGACGGCAAGACGGCGGCGGTCCTGATTCCTCCCGCATTCGGCCTGGCGGGCGTCAACCTGCACACCTGGACCGGTTGGGGCTCGGTGCCCTATTGGAATGCGTTTGTGGCCGTTTTGGAAATGCACGGCAAGGGGCGGTTTTTCGATCCGCGCTTGAACAATCCGGCGCAGTTTCCCGTCGCCGCTGCGGCGCGAAACAAATTCTACGACGTGCAGATCGACCCGGCGGACGACCGCGTCACCTCCAAGCTGGCGAATCTGCAGCTCTATCAACTGGAGATTTCCGCGCCCAAGCCGCCGGCCGATCCCTCGAACTCTGCGGCGGCCGGACGCGGCGAAGCGGTGTTCAACGGCAAGGCGCGTTGCGCAACCTGCCATACGCCGCCGCTTTTCACCGAACCCGGGTGGAATGCCCACACTCCGGCCGAAGTCGGTGTGGACGACTTCCAGGCGAACCGCTCGCCCGACAAGATTTATCGCACGTCGCCCCTGGCCGGACTCTTCTCCCATCAGAAGGGTGGCTTCTACCACGACGGCCGCTTCGCGACTCTGCCGGATGTCGTGAACCACTACGACAGCCTTATGCATCTGCTACTGAGCGACAGCGAAAAGGGCGACCTGGTGAAGTACCTCTTGACCCTGTAAGTGCTGTAAGTGGGGTAGGCCTCCCGGCCTGCCCCGCCCCGCTTTCCGAGCCGGGCCCGGAGGGCACCCTGGCATGTCCAGGACCCCCGCGCACGGCTAAACCCGCGGCGCGGCTATCTTCCTAAAGTGCCTCGGCCGGAGCCATCCTGCTCACACGTGCTGATCGACCAGGATCGGATTCCCATCCGGGTCCACGGCGATGAAACTGGCTGGCCCCGTTGTGTTCTCGTCCGCCTCTGGCTGCAACTGCACCCCCTGTGCCTTCAACCGGCGCTGCAGGTCGCGGACATCGGTGAAAGAGGCGAGCTTCTGAGCGTTTTGGTCCCAGCCGGGGTTGAACGTAAGAATGTTCTTCTCAAACATCCCTTGAAAAAGCCCGATCGCGTGATCGCCGTTCTTCACGATCAGCCAGTTCTGCGAGGCATCGCCGGCGAAAACCTTGAAGCCGAACTTCTCGTAGAACCTCCTCGAAGCCTCGATATCCTTGACCGCCAGACTGATCGAAAACGCGCCAAGTTCCATGCCCTGCTCCTTTTCGGTGTCGGCCATTATTCCAGCCCCATGCCAGCCCAGTCAAGTTCTTGCACCGCTGATGAAGCAGGTGGCCCCGCCCCAACGGGCGCCCGGACCAACTTGGTCCGAAGCCGAATTTCAGATGCTGAAATTGAAGGGTTTATCCGAACCCGCCGGACCAGCCTGGTCCGGCGAAGTCCCAGGGCGTTTCCGCGCGAAGTTCCAGGCGTGCTCCACGATGGTGCGCAACTCCGCGTACTGCGGCTTCCAACCGAGCTTGTCGCGCAGCTTGCCGGATGCTGCTACCAGGCTCGGGGCATCGCCTTCGCGCCGCGGCCCGACCGTGTACGGAACCTTCCTGCCGGTCACTGCCTCCACGACCCGGATGGTCTCCATCACCGTGTGGCCGGTCCCCGTGCCGACGTTGAACCGCTCCGATGCGCCGCCGCCGAGCAGGTATTCGAGCGCCAGGATGTGCGCCTGCGCCAGGTCGTCCACGTGGACGTAATCGCGGATGCAGGTGCCGTCGGGCGTTTCGTAATCGTCCCCGAAGACCGCGATCGGCGTTCCCGTCGTCACCGCCTGCAGCAGCAGGGGGATGAGGTGCGTCTCCGGCACGTGCTCCTCGCCCAGCCGTCCCTCCGGATCCGCCCCCGCGGCGTTGAAGTATCGCAGGCAGACGCTCGAGAGATGGTGGATCTCGTCGAACCAGCGCAGCAGCGTCTCCACCATCACTTTGGATTCCCCGTACGGGTTCACCGCCTGGATGGGAAACGTCTCCAGGATGGGATTGTCCTGCGGGTTCCCGTACACCGCCGCCGTCGAGGAGAAGACCAGGTGCTTCACGCCGGCGCGCACCATCGCCGTCAGCAGCGAAAGAGAGCCGCCCACGTTATTGGCAAAATACCGTTCCGGCTCGCGCATGGATTCGCCCACGGAAATGAACGCGGCGAAGTGAATCACGGCCTCCGCTCGCTGGCGATCCAGGAGCCGCGCGAGCGCGTCCGTGTCGGCCAGGTTCAACTCGCATAGCCGCTCCGGGGGCACGTTGTGCCGGTACCCTTTCGACAGGTTGTCGACCACCGTGACCTCGTGCCCCCGCTCCAGCAGCAGGCGCACGGTATGCGAGCCGATGTATCCGGCGCCGCCGGTTACCAGGATTCTTCGCGGGGTCGTCAAGTCCCGATTGTAGTAGCATGGCGGTGCTATGCCAAACGGCGCAGAGTTGTTCGTGGCCGCCGCCGCCCGTTTGGGGCTCGATCCCCTCTTCACCCTGGTCGGCGATCACCTGAACGAGGTATTGCGCGAGGCGGCGCGCGCGGGCATCCGCATCGTCGATATGCGGCACGAATCCGCCGTCGCGCACGCCGCCGATGCCTGGGCGCGCATTCACCGCAAGCCGGCGCTGGCGCTCGTCACCGGCGGCCCCGGCCACACCAATTCGCTCACCGGCATCGCCACCGCGCACCTGGCCGGCAGTCCTTTGATTGCGGTCAGCGGCAGCCGGCCGAACACGCTGGCGCACCGGCAGGCATTTCAGGATATCGACCAGGTGGCCCTGGCCCGGCCGGTGGTGAAGTGGGCCGCCGAGCCGCCCGATGGCGCGCAGATCCCGTGGTACCTCGAACGGGCCTACGCCATCGCCAACAGCGGGCGCAGGGGCGCCGTGCACCTGACCATTCCGGTGAACCTGTTTGCCGGGGACGCGGGGATGGGCGGGGTACCCGCGGCCTCCGCGGGTCAAGCGCTGCCTTATCCCAGCGGGGCGGACGTCGCGAGGGCCATCGCGCTACTGCGCGCGGCGGAGCGGCCCATCGTGATCGCCGGCAGCGGCATCTGGTGGTCGGGCGCCGAAGAGGCGCTCCGCCAATTCATCGAGCGGACGTCGCTCCCGCTGTATACCATCACCATGGCGCGCGGCACGGTTCCCGATAGCCACCCGCTCTCGATGGGCTACGCCGACCCGGCGCTCAATTACGCCGTCCACACCGCGTTCCGTGAGGCCGACCTGTTTCTGGTAGTGGGCAAGCGCATCGATTACCGCCTGGCGCTGGGCGGCGCGCGCCTGTTTCCCACCGAAGCGCGCTTCATCCAAGTCGATATTCACCCCGAGGAGCTGGGCCTCAACCGGCCGCTCGCAGTGGCCCTGTGCGCCGATGCGCGCGTGGCGCTCGAAGCCCTGACCGATGCCGCCGGCGCCGTCCCGTGGCCTCCACGGCCGTGGCTGGAACGCCTGCGGGAGCTGCGCCGCGCCTGGGAGGCTCAGCTTGCGCAGGCCGGAGCGGGCAGCGCCGCCGTGCACCCCGCCGCTTTCTTCCGCGAGTTGCACGCAGCGCTGCCGCCGGGTGTGCTGTTCTCCTGGGATGGCGGGGATTTCGCGCACTGGGGCCGCGCCTCGCTTCCCGCGCTCACGCCCGGCGGATGGTTGCGCCTCGGCCCGCTGGGCACTATCGGCTCCTCGCTGCCCAACGGGCTGGCGCTGCAATTGGCGCATCCCGGCCGGCCCGTGGTGGTGATCTCGGGCGATGGCGCCCTCGGCTTCTACCTCGCCGAAATGGATAGCGCCGTGCGCCACCGGCTTCCTATCGTCGTCATCGTGGGTAACGATGCCGGCTGGGGCCTGGAGCGGGAATTGCAGTCGTTCGCCACCGGCGGCGCCACCGTGGCCTGCGAGTTGCAGTCGGCGCGCTACGACGTCATCATGAAAGGGTGCGGCGGCGAAGGCGAAACCATCGAGCGCCTGGAGCAAGTCCGTCCCGCCGTCGCGCGCGCCCTGGCATCGGGCGTGCCGTACTGCCTCAACGTGAAGATTCGCGGCGCGCGGTCGCCCTTCACCGAGTGGCAAATCGCGGGAAAGAACTTGTGAAGCTGCTGGCCCTGGGAGTTGTTCTGGCCGCGCTCGGCATCCCGGCCCTGCCCGGCCAGGATCTGCCGGACTGGGTCCTGCAACTGTCGCGCGTCAAGCGGCACGCCCGCGAAAACTTCCAGCATCTTCCCGATTACGTCTGCCGGGAGACCGTCGACCGCTTTGCCAAAAGGCCGCGCGCCAGGGCCACCGAAAAGCTCGACACGCTGCAATTCGAAGTTGCCCTGGTGGGGGGCCGGGAAATGCTGGCCGCTCCGGGCGCGGGCCGGTTTGAAGACGCGGAGCCTTTCTCCCATGTCCGCGAAGGTACCTTTGCCTACGGCTCGTTTGCCAGCACGGTGTCCAACCTCTTCGTGCACGACAATGCCCGGATCACCCGCTGGAGGGAGGAGAAGGACCTGTTTCGCGCGGCGCTGGCCTACGATTTCGAGATATCGGAGTTCATGAGCGGCTACGAGGTGCGGTCGGGCTTTTTATCGGCCAACACCGGTCTGGCCGGCACCTTCTGGGTGGATCGGGAAACCATGGACCTGCTGCGCATCGAAGAGCATGCGGTCGCCATCCCCGAGTACATAGGGTTGAGCGATGTGGACACCACCACCGACTTCGCGCGGGTGCGCATCGGCGCCGCCAACGTGCTGTTGCCGCAATCGGCGGACATGGTCATCAGGGACCTCAATGGCGGAGAAACCAGGAATGTGACCAGATTCTCCGCCTGCCGGGCCTACACCAGCGAATCCGTCATCCATTACGACACGCCGGTGGAGACGGCGCCTCCGCCCCCGAAGAAGAAGTAGCCCGGCACTCACCGTGGGGCGGACCCCCTGGTCCCGCTCTTTGCGTAAATGCAAGAAGCCGGCCGGGGGCCGGCAGCGAACCAGGCCCCCCACCCGCATCGCGCCTTTCGCTAGAATGAGTACGTCGTCCAGAAAGCGAACCGACCCGTTGCCGCGAAAGCCGCCGAACGTCGTTGCCATCTATCCGGGATCGTTCGACCCGATCACCAACGGCCACCTCGATCTGATCCAGCGCGGCTCGCGGATGTTCGACACCTTGATCGTTTCCATCCTGCGCCACGATACCAAGGAGCCGCTCTTCTCGGTGGAGGAGCGCATCGCCATGCTGCTCGAGGTGGTGCACGTCTATCCCAACGTGGAGGTGGATTCTTTCGGCGGGCTGCTGGTGGACCACGCCACCGCGCACTCGGCCACGGTGTTGTTGCGCGGCATCCGCGCCATTTCCGATTACGAGTACGAATTGCAGATGGCGCTCATGAACCGGCGGCTTCGTCCCGATATCGAAACGGTATTCATGATGGCCAATGAGGCCTATTCGTTTATCAGTTCCCGCCTGGTGAAGGAAGTGTTCGGCCTGGGCGGGAGTATTTCCGGGCTGGTGCCGCCCTCCGTCGAGGTGCGCATGCGCCAGCGCCTGTCCAGAAGCATACTCAAAGGGGCATAACAATTCTCATGCAGGCAGCAGCCAACGCAATCGCGGACCGCATCTCATCCATCAGCGTGTCGTCCACTCTCAAGGTAGCGGCGGATGCCGAGAAGCTTCGCGCCGAAGGCGTGGACGTAGTCGATTTCGGCGCCGGAGAGCCCGATTTTCCCACGCCCGACAACATCAAACAGGCGGCCATTCGCGCCATCGAGCAGAACTTCACCAAGTACACCCCGGCGGGCGGCACCGCGGAGTTGAAGAAGGCCGTATGCGCGCGCCACGCGCAGGATTTCGGCACCGCCTATCAGCCCGGCGAGTGCCTCATCACCGTCGGCGGCAAGCACGCCATCTTCAATCTCACGCAGGCGCTGGTCAACCCCGGCGACGAGGTGGTGATCCCGGTTCCCTACTGGGTCACCTACAAGGACGTGGTCAACTATGCCGGCGGCAAGTGCGTGTTCGTCGATACCGACGAGCAGAACGGCTTTGCCCTGACCGCCGCCATGATCGAGCCGCACCTCACCGCGCGCACCAGGATGGTGATCGTCAACTCGCCGTCGAACCCGAGCGGGGCGTTGCTCGAGCGCGGCGAATTCGAAAAGATCTTCGCGCTCACCTCCGCGCGCGGCATCTACCTGATGACCGACGAGTGCTACTCGCAGTTCCTCTACGACAGCGAACCGTTCTCCATCGCGTCTCTGCCCGGCGCCAAGGAAACGGTGCTGGTGGCCGGCTCGCTTTCGAAAACCTACGCCATGACGGGCTGGCGCATCGGGTTCGCCCTGGTGCCGGCCCCCATCGTGGGCGCCATGACCAAACTGCAAAGCCACTCCACTTCGAACCCCACGTCGATTTCGCAGAAGGCCGCCGTGGAAGCGCTGCGCGGCCCGCAGGATTCCGTGCCCGTCATGCTCGCCGAATACCGCCGGCGCCGCGATTTCGTAGTGGGGCGGCTCCGCGCCATCCCCGGCGTGACGTGCGCCGAGCCGCGCGGCGCGTTCTACGCGTATCCCAACGTGGGAGTCGTAATCGGCAAGAACGGCATTGCGGATACGCTCCAGTTGGCCGAGCGCATGCTGGCGGAAGCCCGCGTGGCGGTGGTGCCCGGCGAGGCGTTCGGCACCGATCGCCACATCCGCATCTCCTACGCGACCTCCATGAAGGAACTGGAGCGCGGCCTGGACCGCATTCACCAGTTCATCGCCAAGAATTCGTAGCGAGGCTTTGCCTCAGGCCAACCAGAACCCCAGGTCGACGCGGAGGCGCGGAGGCGCGGAGATCGCGCGGAGAAGGCACATAGACCCGGTTTCCTCCGTGCCCTCTGCTGGCTCCGCGCTCATGCAGGAGAGGTGCACGATCTGGAACCCTAGGTTCGGGCGCAGAGGCAGGGGAGATCGCCGAGATGAATTCTCTTTGCTTCTCCGCGCGGCCTCCGTGTCTCCGCGCCTCCGCGTCGGAATTGAGATTTGACTCATTTGCGCGGTCTTCGCCGATGCAAGTACTCTAACGAGGCGAACCCCGCGCTATTCTTCCTCGTGCGCGGCGCCCGCCGCCGCCGGGCCAGAGGCGGTCAGGGCGGCCAACTCCGCGCGGGCGGCGGATCGCGGCTGCACCGGGTGTTTCGGATCCCGGGCGCCGGCTGGTTCCAGCAGAAACTCCTCGGCCGAAGCCAGTTCCTGTTCCAGGTTGAAGTCGGGAATGCCCCGCCACTCCGGCACCTGCGCCACGCCGCGCTCGCTGACCACGCACTCCATGCCGTTCGCCAGCCGAAAATGGATTTTGAGTTGTTTGCGGATCGCCAGCTTGCGTACGTCCGCCAGCGTCATCGGTCGGCTTCCTGATACTCCACCAGTTCGCCGTCGGCGATGCGCGCCGCAATCCGTTCCTGGCAGGACACGCAGTAGCGGGCCCACGGCACTACATCCAGGCGCTTGGCCGAGATCGGCTCTTCACACTCCATGCAGATTCCGTAGGCGTCCTGATCCATGCGGCGCAGCGCATCGGCAATCTGGCGCAGCAGCTTCATGTCGATGCTGTTGCGGTTCAAGAAAATCCACTCTTCGTGGTGCTGCTGGCTGAGGTCGCCTTCGTCGGAAGGGACATCCAGCCGGGCCACCACTTGCGCCGCCTTCTGGGCGGACATGCTGCGCCGGACTTCCTCCGCCTTGCTCTCGAGCATCGTGCGGTACGCAGCGAGTTTGGCCTTGGGTCCGTTTTTCATAAGGTTCATCATTTCTCGTAAGACTGCCGGAACGACCGGCCAGTTGATAGGACGCAGACCCTGCGCCAAAAGTTGCACACTCTGGGGGAGGATCAATGCGGCGGAGTGAGCAGTATAACCAGACGCAGCGGGGAAAGTCAAATCCCGATTGGAATTTACGGATCTTTACAAGCTCCGGCGAGCCAAGTGCGGCGAGCCAAGTGCGGAGAGCCAAGTGCGGCGAGCCAAGTGCGGCGAGGCAAGCCCCGGCCAGCAAGCCCGGCCGGCAATCCCGGCCAGCAAGCCCCGGCCGGCAAGCCCGGCCAGCAAGCCCGGCCAGCA
>JADGNR010000253.1 GCA_017883415.1 Bryobacteraceae bacterium
ATGGCGAAGATCAGAAAGAGAATGACGTCCATTTCACGAAAACCAGGCGACCAGAAAAGCGGTCACCAGCAGATTCACCACCGCCACCGGGAAAAGGAACTTCCAGGCGAAACCCATGAGCTGGTCGTAACGGAAGCGCGGCAGCGTGCCGCGAATCCACATAAACGTGAACAGGAGGGCGCCCGCCTTGGCGCAGAACCAGAACAGCGGCAGCAGCCAGCTCTGCACCATGGGCAAGAGGAAGACCGCGGCCACGATCAGAAAAACGACGCCGAAGACCGGCAGCGAATACCGGTCGCGGCGCCGGGCGGGGTGCAGGCCATGGTAGAGGGCCATCAGCGCCGCGCCCGCGAAAATCACGGGCGGCACCCGGCTCGACCCGTACGCGACGGGCCACGGCGCCACCCAGCCGCCCAGGAACAGCAGGGTGGCCATGAAGCTGACCGTGATCATGTTGGCGTACTCGGCCATGAAGAACGACGCGAATTTCATGCTGCTGTATTCGGTGTGGAAACCGGCCACCAGCTCGTTTTCGGCCTCCGGCAGATCGAAGGGCACGCGATTGGTTTCGGCAAAGCCGGCGATCAGGAAGACAAGGAAGCTGACGATCTGCGGAAAGGGCCCGTGCAGCACGTTCCAGTGCCAGATTCCGCCCGCCTGCCGCTCCACCAGCTCGCGCAGGCTGAGGGTGTTGGAAATCAGCAGCGGCGCGGCGATGGCGAGCGAGAGCGGCAGCTCGTAGCTGATCATCTGCGCCGAGCTGCGCAGCCCGCCGAGCAGGGCGTACTTATTGTTGGACGACCAGCCGGCGAGCGCAATCCCGTAGACGCCCATGGACGACACGGCCAGCACGAACAGCACTCCGATATTCAGATCGGTGAGCTGCATGAGCGTGTGGTAGCCGGCCACCTGAATCTGCGGACCGAAGGGAATCACGGAAATGGAAAGCAGGGCCATGGTCATGGCCAGGAACGGCGCCAGCAGGTACAGCGGCCGGTTTACGTAGGGCGGCAGCAGGTCTTCCTTGGTGATGAGCTTGATGATGTCGGCGACCGGCTGCAGGAGGCCGTGCGGGCCCACGCGATACGGCCCGGGGCGCACCTGGATGTGCGCGATCACCTTGCGCTCCACCCATTGCAGGTAGGCGAGGGTGGTTAAGAGCACCGCGAATACCACGACGGTCTTGATGAGGCTGATGACGATGAACGAGTCCATTTAGCGGCTCAAGCGACTTTCCAAGACCGAGTTCAGAACTTTAGAATAGCGCCCGAGCGTGCCGGACGCGAACAGCCCGTTGTGGTCGGAGTGCACCAGGCGGGCGGAGGAGGGGATGCCGTTCTGGCCGATATGCGGCAGCGTTTGCGCCGCGCCGCCCGAGGCGACGACCGGCGCCGGGTTTTCGTACCCGGGAACGCTGCGGACGATCTCCTGCCACACGGCTTCCGGCGTCCAGGGGCCGAGCGCCGCGGCCGCGCCCATTTCGCGGGCGATGAAACCCATGATCTCCAGATCCGGCTTGGCGCCCATGGTGTTGACCCCGCGCTTGAGGCGCTGCACTTCGCCGGTGACATTGGTAATGGTGCCGTTCTTTTCGTAAGCGCAGGCGGCGGGCAGAACCACGTCCGCCTGCCGCGCGGTCTCGGTGAGGAACATATCCTGGACCACCAGGAAGCCGCACTTCCGATCCCCGGCCCCCACCTTCAACGGGTTCGCCCCGACCACCCAGAGCACGTCCAGATTGGCGGCGAGCATCTCATCCACATGCATGCCCGGCTGGCCGGACGGCTGGTAGCCCGGCAACAGTTCGGGCGCGAGACCCATGTCCACCGCGCCGCGCGAGTTGGAGTAATCCACCAGGCAGATATATTTCACCGGCACGCCGAGCGATTCGCCGAACGCGACCAGTTTGCCGACGTCCTCGCCGCGAAAGGTATCGTCGAAGAGGATGACCAGCTCCGCTTCGGCCTTCAGGCGGTCGCGCAGCGTTTCGAGCGCGGCGAAGTACTCCTCCGGCGCGGCATTGGCGCCGCGGGGATGGACGAAGCGGGAAGGGTCGCCCGGCTCGGGCGAACCGACGCGGACGGCCGCCGCGGCGTACTTTTCCTCGCGCACGGCGCCCGGGGTGACAGTGTAGATGCGGGCCTGGTGGTGGCGGTAATTGGCGCGCATCTGAAACGAGAGCAGGGGATGTTCGAGGGCGAGGTCGGCGCCCACCACCAGCATGGCCTTGCGCTCGTAGAGATCGGCCACGGTGGCCAGCTTGCCGCTCTGGCCAGAGAGCGCTTCGAGCAGGGCCACCACATCGCCGGTGCGGTGATGATCGATATGGTTGGTGCGCAGCACTTCGCGGGCGAACTTCTGCAGGTAGTAATTCTCTTCGTTGGTGGTGTGATTGGAGCCGATCACGCCGAAGGCGCCGCCATCGGCGAGGGTCCGGTTGAACGTCTGCGCGACCGTCTCCAGCGCCTGCGACCAGGAGACTTCCTCGAGCTTCCCGTTGACGCGCGCGAGCGGCGCCTGGATCCGCTCGGGGTGATCGTAGAAATCGAACGCATAGCGGCCCTTGATGCACAGGAACTCGCCGTTGATGCCGGAGTGGTCGCGGTTGTTGCCGCGGATGATGCGGTCGTTGCGCGTGCCGAGCGTGGTTTTGCAGCCATCGGCGCAGTGCGTGCAAATGGTGCCCACGTGCTTCATTTCCCAGGGACGCGTGTGGTAGCGGTAGGCGCCGCTGGTGAGCGCGCCCACCGGGCAGATATCGATGCAGGCGCCGCACTCGTCGCACTCCAGGTGGTCGCCCTGGTTGGGAGCGATCTCGGAAAGCACGCCGCGGTTGATGACGCCCAGCGCGTTGACGCCCATCCCCTCGTTGCAGATGCGCACGCAGCGGAAGCACAGGATGCAGCGCGGCGCATCGAAAAACACCACCGGCGAAAATTGTTTTTCGGGCGTGTGCACCTTCTCCTCGGCGTACCGGCTTTCGCCCACGCCATAGCGGAAGGTCATGTCCTGCAATTCGCACTCGCCGCCCTTATCGCAGACCGGGCAATCGAGCGGGTGGTTGGTGAGCAGGAACTCCAGCATGTATTTGCGCGCGCCGGCCACCTGCGGGGTCTCGGTGCGGACCACCATGCCTTCGGAAACGGGGAGGGTGCACGCGGTCATCAGCTTGGGCATCTTCTCCACTTCCACCAGGCACATGCGGCAGGCAGCCTGGAGCGTGAGTCCTTCGTAATAGCAGAACGCGGGGATCTCGATGCCGAGCGTTTTGGCGGCGTCGATCACCAGCGTACCGGGCGGGGCCTGCGCTTCGCGGCCGTCGATGGTGAGTTTGATGAGGTCGGGCATTCAGACTCCTACGGCCGCCGGCGCGGCTTCATACGGGCAGGGGCGGCCGTGGAGATGATCTTCGAACTCCTGGCGGAATTTCTCGACAATGGAAATCGTGGGCATGGCGGCGGCGTCCCCCAGCGGGCAGAAGGTCCGGCCCAGCATGTTTTTCGCGATGTCGCCGATCAGGCCGATATCTTCGCGCACTCCGCCACCGTCGTGGAACCGCTGCAAAATCTTGCGCAGCCAGGTGGTGCCCTCGCGGCAGGGAATGCACCAGCCGCAGCTCTCATGGGCGTAAAAGCGCATGATGCGCAGGGCCGCCTTCACCATGCAGGTGTCTTCGTCCATGATGATGACGCCGCCCGAGCCGAGCATGGTCTTGCGCTGCGCCATGGAATCGTAATCCATGGTGGCGCCTTCGCACTCTTCGGCGGTCAGCACGGGGCAGGAGGATCCGCCGGGGATAAACGCCTTGAGCTTTTTGCCGCCGCGGATGCCGCCGCCCACTTCCTCGATCATCTGCTTCACGGGGAAGCCCAGGCGCAGTTCGTAGACGCCGGGCTTGTTGACGTGGCCGGTGAGGCAGGTCATCTTGGTGCCGCCGGCCTTGGGCACGCCCAACGCCGCGAAGGCCGCGCCGCCATCGCGCAGGATCGCGGGCACGGCGCAGTAGGTCTCCACATTATTCAGCACCGTGGGGCACTGGAAGGCGCCAACCACGGCCGGAAACGGCGGCCGGATGCGCGGGATGCCGCGCTTGCCTTCGAGCGATTCCAGCAGCGCCGACTCCTCGCCGCACTCGTAAGCCCCCGCGCCGGTGTGGGTGTACAGATCGAAATCGAAGCCGGTGCCCCGGATGTTTTTTCCCAGCCAGCCCTTTTCATACGCCTCGGCGATGGCCCGATCCATGATCTCGATGAGGTAGCGGTACTCGCCGCGGATGTAGATGTAACCGGCGTGCGCGTCCACGGCGAGTCCGGCAATCAGCACGCCTTCGATCAACTGGTGCGGGTCGTTTTCCATGAGCACGCGGTCCTTGCAGGTGCCCGGCTCGCTCTCGTCGGCATTGACCACGATGTACTTGGGCTTAGGCGACGTGCGCGGCACGAAGCTCCACTTCATCCCCGCGGGAAAGCCGGCCCCGCCGCGCCCGCGCAGGTTGGAAACCTTGACTTCTTCGATGATCTGCTCCGGCTTCATCGCCGCGGCCTTGACGAACGCCTGATAGCCGTCGGTGGCCAGGTAGGTGTCGAGCGACGCCGAATTCGGCATGCCGAAGCGCCGCGTAAGCACCCTGGTTTCGAGCGGGCTGGGTTCGTTGTACAGCATCGGTTATGGCTTCTCCCTCAGGCTGTCCAGGAGCCGGTCCAACTCCTCGGGCTTCACGAAGTGATGAAAGTCGTAATTCACCTGGACGGCCGGCGCCCACGAGCAAGCCCCGATGCACTCCACTTCCTCGAGCGAGATGCACCCGTCCGCGGTCACCTGCTTGTGGCCGATCCCCAGCTTCCGGCAGGCACGCTCCCACAGCTTATCGCCATCGTGGAGCAGGCAACTGATGTTGGTGCAGATCTGCACGTGGTATTTCCCCAGCGGCTGGCGGTGCAGCATGGAGTAATAGGAGAGCACCTCGTTGACCTGCAGCGGGGTCACGCCCACGCGCCGGGCCACCTCGTCGATCAGCTCGCCGGAGACGCAGCCGACCTCGTCCTGCCCGTAGAGCAGCATGGGAATCATGGCCGAGCGCTGGCGTCCCGGAGGATAGCTCTTGAGCAGCTTGTCGAACCGGGCTTCCAGTTGTGGAGAGAAGGTCATCAGCGGTCCGTATCTCCCAAAACAAAATCCATGCTGCCGATGGCCGCGATCACGTCCGCGATGAGCGTGCCTTCCACCATTCTAGCGGTGGCCTGCAAGTTGCCAAAGCTCGGCGTCCGCATGTGCACGCGGTACGGCTTGGTGGTGCCATCGCCGACCACGAAAAAGCCCAGCTCGCCGCGCGGCGATTCGATCACCTGGTACACTTCCCCTGCCGGCACGCGGAACCCCTCGGTCACGATCTTGAAATGGTAGATGAGCGCTTCCATTTGCGTCTTCATCTTCTCCCGGTCGGGCAGCACCACGTGCTGGTCGGCGGCCTTCCAGGGGCCGGGGGGCATACCCTCCATCGCCTGCCGGACGATGCGCGTGCTTTGCCGCATCTCTTCGATGCGCACCTGGTAGCGGGCAAACACGTCGTTTTCCGTGCGGGTCGGCACCTCGAAATCGAACTTCTCGTAGCTGGAGTACGGCTCGTCCTTGCGGGCGTCGGTCTTCAGTCCCGCGGCGCGCAGCATGGGCCCGGTGACTCCGAGATCGAGCATGTCTTCGAGCGAAATGACGCCGATGCCGCGCGTGCGCCCGAGCCAGATGGGGTTCCTGGTGAGCAGGTTTTCGTACTCGTCCACGCGCTCCGGAAAGACATCGATGAATTTCTTCACCCGCTGGTCCCAGCCGCGCGGCGGCTCCAGCGCCAGCCCGCCGATGCGAAAGTAGCTGGTCATCATGCGCTGGCCGGAGAACATTTCGAAGAGGCGCAGAATGTCCTCCCGCTCGCGGAAGCAGTAGAGGAATACGCTCATGGCGCCGATATCGAGCGCGTGCGTCCCCAGCCACACCAGGTGGCTGTTGAGGCGGGTCAATTCCGTGAGCATCACCCGCATCCACTGCGCCTGCGGCGGGATTTCGAGACCGAGCAGTTTCTCGACCGCCAGGCAGTAGCCCAGATTCATGGAGAGCGGGGCCAGGTAGTCCACGCGGTCGGTCAGGGTGACCGCCTGCTGGTAGGTCTTGACCTCGAACTCCTTCTCGATGCCGGTGTGCAGGTAACCGATGTCGGGCTGGCAATTCCTGATGGTTTCGCCGTCCAGCTCGAGCCGCAAGCGCAGCACGCCGTGGGTCGACGGATGCTGTGGCCCCATGTTGAGAACCATGTAGCGCGCTCCGGACGGCGCTGGCGCGTCTTCCACCGGCGCATCCACCCAGGCCGCGACCTGTTCGGGAGTGCCTTGATCGCTCATCTGTGTCTCACCGCCGAGACGCCGAGACGCCGAGAAAACATCAGGAACTTGCCCCGCGGAGAATCCTCCCTGCAAACTCGGCGCCTCGGCGCCTCGGCGGTTACGTGAGGTCCTGGTCGCACCTAAACCCTCGATCCGGTAATCGGATAATCCTTGCGCAGCGGGTGGCCCTCCCAATCGTCGGGCATCATGATGCGGCGCAGGTCGGGGTGATTCATGAAGCGGATGCCAAACAGGTCGAAGACTTCGCGTTCGTACCAGTTGGCGCCGCGCCATACGGAAGTCACCGATTCGATCACCGGGTCTTGGCCCCGCAGCCGGCACTGCAACCGCACGCGCTGGTTGCGCTCGAGGGAGTGCAGTTCATACACCACTTCGAAGCGCGGCTCGGCGGGATAGCGGTCCACCGCCGTCACCGTGCTCAAGCGGACAAACTTCTGGTCGTACTTGAGGAATCCGCAGACGCTCGCGATTTTGGGCGGGGCGATTTCGAGCGCCAGTTCGCCGCGGTCGTACGCGCCGCCGACGATGGCTTCCGCGTCGAAGGCTTCCACCGCCTGAGCCACGGCGTGCTGGCGCAAACTCTCGGGTAGCATGGTGTTACGGCTTCCGGCCGGCGGCATCCGGCCCGGACCAGTCCAGCGCCCCCTTCTTCCAGATATAGAAGTACCCGGACAGGATCAGGCCCACAAAGATCAACATCTCGACGAAGGCGAACATTTTCAGCTCGCGATAGACCACTACCCAGGGATACAGGAAAATCGCTTCGATATCGAACAGGATGAACAGCATTCCCACCAGGTAGAACTTCACGCTGAAACGCTGGCGCGCATCGCCGGTGGGCACGATGCCGGACTCGTAGGGCATGTCCTTCACGCGGTTGCGGACGCGCTTGCCCAACACGAACGACACGGTGAGCAGCCCCGCTGCCAGGGCCATGGCGCAGATGGCCTGTACCAGGACAGGAAAATACAACTCCGTGTATGAGTTAGGCATGCGCTTCGCGGGAGACGAGATCCAAGTTCGACTATAATTGTTTCAAAACTAGAGTGTCAACCAAATGCGCATCGATATTGTGGTGAACGGTGAGGCGCGCAACGTGCCGGAAGGGCAGACCATCCTGGGCCTGCTGCGCCAGTTGGAGCTCGACCCGGCGCGCGTGGCGGTGGAGATGGACCGCCGCATCGTGAAGCAGCCCGCCTGGGATCAGACCAGGCTGCCGGCGGGGGCGCGGATCGAAATCGTACAGTTCGTGGGCGGGGGGTAGGCCGTAGCGGCGTGCACAACAACTCGACGCGGAGGCGCGGAGACGCGAAGGCCCCGCGGAGCAAACAAATTCAAGCAGGGATCTCCGTAACCGCGCCCTCGCGTGCAAACCGGGTTCTTCTTCTCCGCGTGGTCTCAGCGTCTCAGCGTCTCCGCGTCGAGTGGAAGTTGCCTGGGTCCGAAGTGAACCCCTCCCTGGCTACGCGAAGCTCCGGATGGCCGCCGCTTCATCCTCGTGCACATCGAAGACGGTGTACAGCTTGGTGATTTGCAGCAGGTCCTTCACTCGTTTATTGAGGTTGAGCAGCTTCAACTCCCCGCCGCTGTTGGTCACGGTGGTGAAGCCCGATACCAGCTCGCCGATGCCCGAGCTGTCGATATAAGAAACGTCTCCCAGGTTGAGCAGGATCTTCTTCTGTCCCTTGCCCACCATGCCACGCAGGGTGTCGCGCAAGGCGCTCGAACCCTCACCGAGGGTGATCCGCCCCGCGACATCCACCACACTCACGTCACCCACTTGCCGAGTATTCAACTTTACGCTCACTGAATATGCCTCCTGGCTGAAAGCCTCCGGAATCTACTTAGACACCATGTACTTGACCAAAGTTACCTCGGTACCCCCAGGTTCCAGACGCCGGATCTGGAATTCATCCATGAACGACCGGATGAGAAAAATGCCGCGTCCCGAAGTGCGCAGCAGGTTCTCCGGCGCCAGCGGGTCGGGCAGGTTCTCAAAATCGAACCCCGCGCCTTCATCCGCGATCCGCACGGTGAAACGGCCCCCGTTGTTGGCCACCGAG
>JADGNR010000254.1 GCA_017883415.1 Bryobacteraceae bacterium
CGGCGAGAGAATCTCGATGCACATGAATGGCGGCGTATGAAAAATCTGTTCCTTCGGTCTTTCTCCCAGGAGGACGCAGACGTCCGGGACGCGGAATCGCGTTGGGGATACCTGGATACGTTGCTCCACGACGGCGTAAATTCCCCATTCCTTCTGGCGGGTGCGCAAATAGAACGCAGTGCTGGTTTGCAGGTGCGCGTGGTCGTTTTCTCCCCAGTTCCGCTCCTCGATCGCTCCATCGACGTAGTCGCAGTCGGGATCGTAACTCGTCGACAGATATTCGTTGATGCTCACCAGTGCTCCCGTATCGATAGGCATACTCACTCGTCCAGAGCGCGAAACAGCTCTTCCAATGAAACTTCGATTCGCGGATCTTCCGTCCGCAGCATGAGATCCTTTGCCTCATGAATCCCCTGCGGCGTATAGACATCGGCCTTGCGGGTTTGCGGGTCGATGATCCAGACGTACGCCACGCCGAATTCCAGGTATTCGTCGATCTTCTTACGCACGCGGCTCATGCGGTCTTCGCTCGAGAGAATCTCGACCGCAATGAACGGTGGAGTGCTGAACACCGGGTCGCGCGGCGCCGGCCGACCATCATGCTGTGGTCGCGTTCCCCCACGTTCCTCTCCTCTAGGCGGCCGTCGACAAGGTCGCAGTCCGGCTCGTAGCTGGAGTGCAAGTATTCCTGTTCGGGAACGAGGACCGGTGTGTCCATATTCAGAAGTATACGCCCGGCACTGGCGCCGGGGTTGCGGAATGGCGCCGGCTCCCGCCCGCGGGTGTGCCCTACATCCGGTGGAACGCCTTCAAGATCTCCCGCGTGGAGTAATGCAGGGCGATAGGGCGGCCGTGGGGGCAGCTCATGGGGCAATCGGTCGCGGCCAGGGCGCGCAGCAGCCACTCCATTTTGGCGGCGTCCAGGTGGTGGTTGATTTTGATGGCGGCGCGGCAGGCAATGGAGGCGCAGATGCCACGGCGCAGGTCGTCGAGCGAGGCGCCGCGCAGCTCTCCTTCGGCGATTTCCAGGATCTCGAACAGGATCTTCTCCAGGTCGGCCGCACCCACCGCCGCGGGGGCGGCTTTCACGGCGATGGTGCGCTGGCCGAACGGCTCGGTCTCAAAACCGGTGGCGTGCAGCTCGTCGGCAATGCGCGCGTAGTCGATCTGCTGCTCGGCCGTAAGTTGGATGACGATCGGCATCAGCAGGCGCTGCATCTCCACGCGGCCGCTCGAGCGCTGCTTCATCACCTGCTCGAACAGGATGCGCTCGTGGGCCACGTGCTGGTCGATGATCCACAAGCCGTCGCGGCCGGCAGCGATGATGAAGCTCTCGTGGATCTGGCCGAGCGGGCGCAGGTCGGAGAGCACCGATAGCGACATCTCGGGCGGCGGTACGGCTTCGGGCGGGAATTCGCCGTGCATGTCGAGATGGCGCGAAAGTTTGCCCGAGGGCGGGGGGCCGGGGGCGACTTCCAGCGGCGGCGCGCTGAAATCCAGGCGCGGCGTGGGGCCGGCGGTGGGCCGCAGAGCGAATTCGGGGAGCGCGGAGTCGGCGTCCGTTTCCGCGGCCGGCTGCTCCGGCGCGGCCTCGGCGAAGCTCGCCGCCGCGGGCGGCTCATTCTCAATCATCTGGCTGAATTCGGAATACGGCAGGCGGGCGGCCGGCTGGGCATCCGGCGCAACGCGCGGGGCCGGCGAAAAAGAGGGCGCGGGGCGGCTCTCCATCAACCGCTCACGGATGGTGTCGCGCACGAAATCGTGGATGAAGGAGCCGTGGCGGAAGCGCACCTCGGTCTTCGAGGGGTGTACGTTCACATCCACCTCCTCGGGATCGCACTGGAGGAACAGCAGCGCGAAGGGATACGCCGCCGGCGGCATCAGGTTGTAGTAGGCCGCGGAGAGAGCGTGCAGCAGCAGGCGATCGCGAATCAAGCGCCCGTTCACGAAGATGTAGATGGAATTGCGGTTCCCCTTCTGCACCTGCGGGCGCGAGAAGAAGCCGGTGAGGCGGAACGTGCGTGTGGGCGGGTCGTCGTCCGGCCCCGGCTCGCGCCGGTATTCGGCGATCGCCTCCGACGGCGGCACGCTGGGCGGCGGAAGAAACAGATCCCGTTCGCGGACCCCGAGTTCCACCAGCTCGTCCAGCACGTGGCTGCCGAATACCTGGTAGACGCGCTCTCTCATGGTGGCCACCGGCGTCACGTGGAGCAGTTCCCCCGGGCCGCTCGAGAGCTGAAAGGTTTTGCCGGGATGGGCCAGGCTGTAATGGGTCACCAGCGAGGCGATGTGCGCCAGCTCGGTTGGTTCCGTGCGCAGGAATTTCCGGCGGGCGGGCACGTTATAGAAAAGGTCGCGCACCGTGATGGTGGTGCCGCGGCCGAGCGCGGCCTCCTCGCAGCGCAGCATTTTGCCGCCGGCGATCTCGATGGCCGTGCCGGTGGTCTCTTCGTCGGCGCGGGTTTCGAGCAGCAGGCGCGAGACCGAGGCGATGGAGGGCAGCGCTTCGCCGCGAAACCCGAGCGTCGCGATGGAAAGCAGATCCTTCACGTCGCGCAGCTTGCTGGTGGCGTGGCGCTCGAAGGCCAGCAACGCGTCGTCGCGCAGCATGCCGCAGCCGTCGTCGGCGATGCGGATCAAGCGCCGGCCGCCGGATTCCACTTCCACGCGCACGCGCGTGGCGCCGGCATCGAGCGAATTTTCAAGCAGCTCTTTGACCACCGACGCGGGCCGCTCCACCACCTCCCCCGCGGCGATTTTATTGGCAACCTGGTCGGGAAGAATGCGAATGCGGCCCATGGCGTGAAGTCGGTCTCTGTCCACTATAACAGCGGGTCGCGCCTGGCCCCGCAGGGCGGGGTGAAGGGTGCTATTTTAGAACCCATGCGTACGATTATCGGGGCTCTACTTCTCTCCTCGCTCCTCGCGGCCCAGCAGGACATCCGTACCCAGACGCTCGCGAACGGCATGAAGGTCATCGTGCAGGAGGACCACGGGATTCCCAACGTGGCCATGTACTTCTTCTACCGCATCGGGTCGCGCAACGAACATCCCGGCGCCACCGGGGTCTCGCACTTTTTCGAGCACATGATGTTCAACGGCGCCAAGAAGTACGGCCCCAAGGAATTCGACCGCCACATGGAGATGAACGGCGGCAACAACAACGCCTACACCACCCAGAACGACACGGTGTACACCGACTGGTTTCCCAGCTCGGCGCTGGAGATGATGTTCGACATGGAAGCGGACCGCATCCGCGATCTCGCTTTCGATCCCAAGATGATCGAGAGCGAGCGCGGCGTGGTGTACTCGGAGCGCCGCACGTCGGTCGACAACAGCACCTTCGGCATGCTTTCGGAGCTGGCCGTCGCCACCGCGTTCGTGGCGCATCCCTATCACTGGCCGGTGGTGGGGTGGCCGTCGGACATCGAATCCTGGAGCATGGAGGATCTCAAAAGCCACTGGAGCATGGGCTACGCGCCCAACAACTGCACGCTGGTGATTGTGGGCGACGTGGGCTGGGATAACGTGCTGGCGCTGTCGAAGAAATACCTGGAGCCGATTCCCCGCCGCGATCCGCCGCCCGCGGTGCGCACCAAGGAGCCCGAGCAAATGGGCGAGCGGCGCGTCACCTTGAGCAAGGCCGCGCAACTGCCCATCCAGATGGTGCTGTACCACGTGCCGGCGACCAACAGCCCGGACACGCCGGTTCTGGAGGTGATTGGCGCCCTGCTGAGCTTCGGGCAGAGCTCGCGTCTCTACAAGCGCCTGGTGGACGGGCAGCTCGCCATCTCGGCGGGCGGCGGCGTGGGCGACTCGCTCGATCCCACGATCTTCCGCTTCACCATACAGCCGCGCTCGGGAGTGGACCCGGCCGCGACCGAGAAGGCGCTGTACGAAGAGCTGGCCCGGCTGGGAACCGAACAGGTCCCCGACGCCGAGCTGCGCAAGGCCAAGAACCAGCTTCTGGCCAATTTCTACCGGCAGCTCAAAACCATCGAAGGGCGCGCCAACCTGCTGGGCAGCTATGAGGTCTTCCACGGCGACTACGCCAAGCTCTACACCGCCGACAAGGAGACCGAAGCCGTTACCGCGGCCGACGTCCAGCGCGTGGCGCGGCAGTATTTCTCACCGAAGAACAGGACTGTGGCTACGCTTGTTCCGGAGAAGCCGGAGGTGAAACAATGAAACGGCTGGCACTCGCACTGGCACTTACCCTGCCGCTGGCGGCGCAGGTGAAACTGCCTCCTTACACCCGGGAGGTGCTGCCCAACGGGGTGGTGACGTACTTCATGCAGCGGACGGGGTTGCCGCTGGTGAGCATCCGCGTGCTGGTGAAGGGGGGCGCGGAATCGGACCATCCCATGGTCGCTGGGCTCGCCTCGGTGACCGCCGAACTGTTGCGGCGCGGCAGCGCGCATCACACCGCGGATCAGTTCAACGAAGAGCTGGACGGACTGGGCGGGACGTTCGGAGCGGGGTCGGGCGACGATACTACGTTCATCAGCGCCGAGTTCCTCAAGAAGGATTTCGACCGCGGCCTGGCACTGGTCGCCGAAGCGGTGCTCCATCCCGTGTTTTCGGCAGCCGAAATCCGCAAGGCGGTGGCGCGGCGCGTGGATGGCGTGAAGAGCGCCAAGGACAACCCCGGCGCGGCTATCAATCCGTTTTACCGCAACTTCTTTTTTGGTCCGGCGCACCCCTACGGACGCCCCGCCGACGAGGCCTCCTTCGACCGCATCGCCAAGGAGGATGTCGACGACTACCACGAGCGCATGTACGTGGGCCGCAACATGATCGTGATCGTGGCGGGCGACTTCGACCCCGCCGCGGCCAAGGCCCGGGTGGCCGAGACGTTCGGCGCCGCGCCCGCCGGCCAGAGCTTCGCCTGGGAGGTGGAGCAGCCCCCCTATGGCTCGGTCTTGAACGCCGGCCCGAGAGTGCTGCTGGTCGATAAGCCGGACGCCACCCAGACGTACTTCATCATCGCCCAGCAGGGCGTGAACCGGGCCACGCCGGACCGTGTGGCGCTGAACCTCATCAACACGCTGTTCGGCGGCCGCTTCACGTCCATGCTGAACGACGAGCTGCGGGTCAATACCGGGTTGACGTACGGCGCTGGATCGAGCGTGCAGATGTCGCGGATGATCGGCGCCATCTATATCAGCACCTACACCAAAACGGAGACCACGGCCAAGGCCATCGACCTGGCGCTCGACGTGCTGAAGCGCTTCCACGACAAGGGCATCACCGCGGAGCAACTGGCTTCCGCCAAGGCCTACGTCAAGGGCACCTACCCGCCGCGCACCGTGCAAACGGCGGACCAGATCGCCAACGTGTTGGGTGAGATGGAGCTGTACGGGCTGGGACGAGACGAGGTGGACCAGTTCTTTTCCCGCGTGGACGCGGTGACGCTGGAACAGGCCAACGCGGCGGTGCGGCGCTACTATGGCACCGAAAACCTGACCTTCGTGCTGCTGGGCAACGCGGCCAAGATTCGGGACGTGGCGGCGAAGTACGGGTCGAAGGTGGTGGAGCGCCCAGCCCGAGGACCCGGCTGGGCGGCCATGTAAGCTCTCACAACTTACAGGCCAGAGCCAGGCCGTCGCCCATGGCTACCACGCTCAGGGCCACGCGCTGGTCGTCATGCAGCTTGCGGTTGAACGCGCGAATCGCTTCGGTATCGGCATCGTGATCCTGGGGGTCCACTACGCGGCCGTCCCATAGCACGTTGTCCGCGGCGATCAATCCCCCACGGCGCAGCAGCACCAGCGCGCGCTCGTAGTAATTCTCGTAGTTCTGTTTATCGGCATCGATGAAGGCGAGGTCGAACGTTCCCCCGCGGCCTTCGGCAATCAGCGCATCCAGCGTTTCGATCGCGGGCCCGAGGCGCAAATCGATCTTTTCCCCGACTCCGGCTTCGCGCCAGGTGCGCCGCGCGCGCGCCGTGTATTCCTCGCTGAGGTCGCAGGCGACCACCTTGCCGCCCCCGGGCAGGGCCAGCGCCACCCAGGTGGAGCTGTATCCCATGAAAACGCCCACCTCCAGGGTGCTCCGGGCGGCGATCAGCCGCGCCAGCAGATGCAGGAACTGGCCCTGCTCGGGCGAAGTCTGCATGGAGGCGTGGGGATGCTCTTCGGTCTCCTCGCGCAGGCGGCGCAACGCTTCCGGCTCCCGCAGGGTCACCTGGCGAATGTAGGCGGCCAGTTCGTCGGTAATGGGCGTGTCGGTTCGGGACATGGCGCAGAGTCAATTCTACCCCGCCACGAACATGGCCACCGCCGCCAGCGTCATCACCACCGCGGCCGTCCATCCCAACCAGCGCAGAAGCGGCGGGTTTACCCGGTCGCCCATCACGCGCGGGTCGGAGGTCAGCAGCACGATCAGCACGATCAACGGCGGCGCGAGCACACCATTGGCGACGGCCGTCCAGAAGAGCATTTTGACCGCGGCGATGCCGGCGTAATCCAGCGCCAGCCCGAGCGCCATCGCCGCGGCCAGCACGGCGTAGAACTTGCGCGCCAGACGCGGCTTCTGATCGAGCGAGGCGCGCCACGCCATGGCTTCCCCGACGGCGTACGCGCTCGACCCCGCCAGCACGGGCACGCCCAGCATCCCGGTGCCGATCAGCCCGAGGGTAAACAGCCAGTACGCCGCGTCGCCGGCCAGCGGCCGCAGCGCCTCCGCGGCCTGGCGGGTGGTGGCGATCTGCGTATCTCCGTGGGCGTGCAGCGTGGCGGCGGTGGTCAGGATGATGAAGTACATCACGAAATTCGAAAAGAACATGCCCGTGACTACGTCCCTCCGCGCGCGCCGCAATTCCTGATCGGTGGCGCCCTGGCGCTGGGCCACGGTGCGCTTTCCTTCCGACCGTTCCTCCTCCACCTCTTCGGCCGCCTGCCAGAAGAAGAGGTACGGGGAGATGGTGGTTCCCAGGATTCCCACCAGCACCGCCAGGTACTCGCGCGACCAGTGCATCTCGGGAACCAGCGTTGCGCGCAGCACCTGCGTCCAGTCGGGCCGCGCGATGAAGGCCGTAATTACGTACGCGAACAGCACCAGGGTCAGCCATTTGAACACGCGCGCGATAGCGCGGTAGGAGCTCCAGAACAGCAGGGCCACCAGGACCGCCGCATAAAACGGCATCCAAAACAGCGAGTTCACGCCGGTCACCATGTGGGTGGCCTCGGCCATGCCGGCCAGGTCGGCGCCGATATTGATGGTGTTGGCGACAATGAGCAGCAGGCAGGCTCCCCACAGCACCCAGCGCGGATAGCGGCGGCGCACCACGGCGGCCAGTCCCCTCCCGGTCACCATGCCCAGGCGCGAGCACATCAACTGCACGGCGGTCATCAGGGGGAAGGAAAACAGCGCCGTCCACAGCGGCCCGTATCCGAACGCCGCGCCGGTGACCGAGTAGGTGGCTATGCCGGAAGGGTCGTCGTCGGCTGCGCCCGTGATCAGCCCGGGCCCGAGCTCGGAGAAAAACCGCTGGATGGCGCCGGAGGGCTTCCTCTGTCCCATGGGCCCCAGCATACCAGCAGGCCGGAGCAGGTCCCGGCGGGCGAGGCGGAGGATTGTCCGTTAGCGCGCAAGAACCGCGCTGTCGCGTGATCGTTCGGCCACGGCATGCTCGATGGCCTGCGACACCAGTTCCGGCGGTAGCGCGGCATCCACGCGGCAGACCGCCCAGGGGCCGTACCAATGGAGAACCGGCCCGGTCTGTTCCTCGAAGGCCTGCAGGCGCCGGCGGATCACGGCCTCCTGGTCGTCGTCGCGCGTGAGCAGCGGGGCGCTGTCGTCGTCGCACTGGCCGGCGATCCGCGGCGGCTGCGAGAGCAGGTTGTAGATGCGGCGGCACTCCGGGCATTGCCGGCGCGCGGTCAACCGGGTCACCAGCGCGTCGGCGGCGACGTCCATATGGATCACGGTCGGCTGCGGAAGCCCGCGCTGCTTCAGCAGGCCCTCCAGGTAGCTCGCCTGCGGCACCGTGCGCGGGTACCCATCCAGCAGGAAGCCGCGCGCGCAATCCGGCTGCGCAATCCGGCTGGCGACGATTCCGTTCACGATTTCGTCGCCCACCAGCCCGCCCTTGCTCATGATCTCACTGGCCAGTTTCCCCAACTCCGTGCCGGCTTTGCACTCGGCGCGGAACGCTTCCCCGGTGGAGATCGCGGGGATCCGGAAGCGCTGGGCCAGAAACGCCGCCTGCGTGCCCTTTCCACATCCGGGCGGACCGAAAAGCAATAGAATCACGATAACCTCCCCGAAATTGCAGCCTAACTTCTGGCACGGAAGCCGTCAAGGGTATTTCGGCTCTTAATTCGGCGACAGGCTACGAAACCCCCAAACTGCCGGGGGCTCCGCCCGGCGCCAGCCACCGAATTAGGAGCAAGCCGCGCTATGCTGTGGTGTACCTTTCGGACTGACTATGATCACCCCCACCGCGGGC
>JADGNR010000546.1 GCA_017883415.1 Bryobacteraceae bacterium
TGGCGCGCGTGGCGCGCGAATTCAACCAGTCGGAAACCACCTTCCTGCTGCCGGCGACGCGCGCTGGCGCCCACTGGCGTTTGCGCTCGTTCACCGCGGCGGGCACGGAAGTTTTCGGAGCGGGCCATAACTCGCTGGGCGCGTGGTGGTGGCTGGCCGAGGCGGGACGCCTGCAGCTTGGTGAAGCGGGCGGGTCGTTCGTGCAGGAGATCGGGGAGCGCCTGCTGCCGGTGGATGTGGTGTGCGAAAGCGGCCGCCTGGTAGCGGTCGGTTTGACGCAGACTGCGCCGGTATTCGGGAAGATCTGCGACGATCCCGCGGAACTGGCGGCGGCTCTGGGCGTGGAGGCGGCGGATTTCTCGACCGGCCGTCTTCCCATCCAGGTGGTCTCGACCGGCGCCGCGCATATGCTGGCGCCGATGCGGGACCGTGCGGCGATCGCCCGGGCCCGCCCGGACCCCGCCCGCCTGGCCGACTTCCTGCGCGCGGCCGGCGCACAAGGATGCTACCTGTTCAGCCTCGATCCGCTGGCGCCGGGCGCGGTGGCGCACGCACGATTCTTCAACCCCGTGGAAGGCATTCCCGAAGACGCCGCTACCGGCAGTGCCGCCGGGCCGCTGGCCTGCCACCTGGCCGCGCACGGCATCGTCGCGGACGGAAGCACGGTCGAAATCGAGCAGGGCCACGAGATGGGCCGTCCGAGCACGATCGAGGTGCGCGTCGCGGGCGGGAACGTCCGAGTATCGGGCGGATGCGTGGTAGTGGCCGAGGGCACGCTGCGCACCGTGTAGCCTCATTTCACGAAGAGGATTGCTCCGAACTGACTGCTGAACCCGCCGGTGAGAACGAATACCGGAAGCGGCCCGCTTGCCGGGGAGGGTAGCCGGATGTTGATCTGGGTCATCGCCGCGGTGGAGCCCGGTGACGGCCCCGCGTAGAGGACCTGAGCGAGTTGCGTGCCCACCACCACGATGGGCAGCGGTGAAATGTTGGCCGCCGCAGTGGCAATGGCGCCGTCGGGCTGGCCGGATGCGCCCGCTCCAATCGTGAACAAGGCAACAATGGAGCCGGCCGGCGCCGGCGTCAACGCCGCATTCAGAGTTCCGTCCCCATTGATCGCGGCGCACGGTCCGGTTCCGGATGGATCGATGGTCAGCAGCGCCGGCGAGGCCGCGCCTATGACTACCGTGGTGGAAGCGGTGGTCTGCCCGTTGCGCTCCACCGCGACCAGGGAGTGAGACTTTCCGGCAACGCCGTTGGGGACAATCGCCGTGATTTGCGTGGCATCGACGCGGATCAACGGGGCCGCCGCACCGTCAAAAAGCACTCGTGTGCCCGCGAGCACGGTGGCGATGCGGTTCGAGGAATCCAGTTGCAGAGTGGCCGGGGAATCGGGACCGATCGCGGCGCCGAAGAGGGTGACCACCTCCGCCGGCGCCACCGGAGTTTCCAGCAGGCTGCCGGTGTTGACGACTCGCAACGAGCGGGAGGGGTGTGCGGCGGCTCGCGGGAAGTCGATGCGGGCGATGAATCCGTCCTCGCATGGGTAGGTCTGGCTGGAGGACGGGGAATTGATTTCGGTGCAGGTTGCCGGGAAGCGCGCATCCGCGATGGGCTTGCCCGCAGTGGGGAAGTTATTGGAGCGGGTCCAGCCGGCCACGTACATGGCGCCGCTGGCGGCGGCGACTGCCGCGGCCGACTCCGCGTCGCTTCCGCTCAAGTAGGTGGCGTACGCCAGCGTGCTTCCCGAGGCATTCAGTTTCGCGGCAAACGCGTCGCCGCACAGGGCCACAGCCGGCGGATTTCCGAAGGGCGATCCGGCCGTGATCAGACACGGGCTGCCGGCAAACCGCTTGGGCAGAGCATCGGCGGTGACGGGAAAGTCGGTGGAAAATGTCGAACCGGAAACGAACGCGTCGCCGGCGGAATCGATAGCCAGCCCGGAGGCCCGGTCGGCGCCGCTGCCCCCCAGCAAAGTTGCGTAGAGCAAGTGCGATCCGGCTGCGTTCAGCTTGATCACGAACGCGTCCGCGTTGCCGGCCAAGGATTCCTGAAACGCCCCGGCGGTGACCGGAAAATCGGCGGCATCCGTGCTGCCCGCGAGGTACGCATTCCCCTGCGCATCCACGGCCACACCCCCGGCAAGAGAATCGCCGGAGCCTCCCAGAATCGCAGCATAGATCGCAGCCGTTCCGGTGGGATTCAGCTTCACCAGGAACGCCGCCGAGTTACCCGTGCCGATCGCGCGGTGAACCGCTCCCGGGGTCGTCGGGAAGTCGGACGCGGAGGTGCTGCCGCCGGCATAAACGTCTCCGGCGGAATCGAGGGCCACCCCGCTGGTGATGCCGCTCTCGTGATCGCCCAGGAAGGTAGCGTAGACCAGCGCCGCTCCCGTGGAGTTCAGTTTGGCGGCAAAGGCGCCCCCGCCTTGGGCTCGATAGGCGCCGGGAGTGGTCGGGAAATCGCTGGAGGCGGTGCCTCCCAGGTACGCGTTGCCGGCAGAGTCGACGGCAACCGCGGCGGCGGTATCGAACCCGGCGCCGCCCAGGTAGGTCGCGTAGACGAGGGTGGACCCGTCCGGGCTGAGCTTGGCCACGAAGATATCGGAATTCCCCGCCAGGCGGGTTTGCACGGCGCCCGCGGTCACGGGAAAATTCTGGGAATTGGTGCTGCCGACAACGTACGCGCTGCCGGCGGAGTCGACGGCGATCGCGAGGCCCGTGTCGGCGCCCGCCCCGCCCAGGTACGTCGCGTACACGATCTGGCCCGAAGGGCTCAGTTTCACGACGAACGCATCCGGCGCCACGGCAGTGCCCGCCAGGAGGCCGGTGATGGTCCCCGGCTGGCCGGCATGTTTCTTCTGGAAGGCTCCGGCGGTGACTGGAAAATTGGAAGAAAGCGTTTCTCCGGTCAGATAAATATTGTTCGCGGCGTCGAGCGCCATGGCGTGGACGATATCGGTTCCATCGCCGCCCAGATAGGTCGCATAGGCCAGCGTGCCCGAGCCGGCCTGCAGTGCGCGAGCCGCCAGCGCGAGACACAACAGCGCGGAAACCCGCATCATCGCCTGCAAAGTCGACCGTGCCATGGAACTGATCACGATTCTAAACCACGGCCATCGCCAACGGGAGCACGTCGGGGGAAGCGCCGGGGCAAGAGGCCGAGGGAAAGGGACCGGGGCTAGGGGCGGGGACAGCGGCCCAGGGGACGGGGAGACACGTAGCGGCCGTCGGGCGACGGGCCAGCCGGACATTTCAAGGAAGGGTGGATCGAATCAGGCCGGACGAAACCGCTGTTCCAGGTCCGGCCCCAGGGATGGAGGGCTACTAAGCCCCTGCCGCCGCCGTGGACGAAGAAGCCTTGCGGCT
>JADGNR010000547.1 GCA_017883415.1 Bryobacteraceae bacterium
TTTAAAGGCCGCCGGGGAGTTCAGTACCACCGTAGTTGCAACGCTTCGTGGCCACGAAGAAAACTGTTGGGGCCTACGCGGTGGGGCGCAAGCCTCTCTCTCAATTGCAGAATAGCAGAGGGACCCACGGCGGCTGGCGGGGGAGAGGGGTAAGGCGTTTCGTTACAGCAAAAGATTTATTTTTGGATCTGTGACTGAGATTAGGCGGAGGGTCGCGGCTCTGATCGGACGCGCGCGCCACGGGTTATGATACGGGCATGTCCGAACCGAGCCGGATAGCGGGAATCGCGTGACGCTGGCGGCCATTCTGCTGGCGGTATCGTCCGCCCTGGTTTTTTATATCATCGCCGGCTATCCCATCATTTTGGCCCTGCTGTCGAGAAGACCGGCGCGGCCGGTGGCGAAGCGCCTGGATTTCCAGCCCAGCGTTTCGGTGCTGGTGGCGGTGTATAACGGCGAGCAGTTCATCCGGGCCAAGCTGGAGTCGTTGCTGGGGCAGAAGTATCCGCGAGAGAAGGTGGAGATTCTGATCGTGTCGGATGGCTCGACCGATGGCACCGAATCGATTGTGGAGTCGTTTGCCGGCCGTGGAGTACGCCTGTTGCGGGTCCCGCGGGGCGGCAAGGCGGAGGCGCTGAACAAGGCCTTGCCGTATGTTTCGGGCGAGATCTTGTTGTTCACGGACGTCCGGCAGACGCTCGATCCGATGGCCATGGCGCACCTGGCGGCCAATTTTGCGGACCCCCGCGTGGGGGTGGCGACGGGGCTGGACCGGATGATGAATCCCGACAAGGTAGGAGAGCAGGCCGACATCGAGATTTACTGGCGGTACGAGTTTTGGGCCCGGCACTGCCATTCGCGGATCGACTCGACGCTGGTCACCACGGGGTCGCTGTACGCCATGCGGCGCAGCCTGGCCGAACCGATTCGTCCGGACACGATCAGCGACGATGCCTACATTCCGTTGCGCGTGCTGTTCCGGGGATATCGCGTAATTTACGATCCCGCCGCGGTGGCGTTCGACTATCCGACGGCCGAGGGGGCGGAATTCCGCCGCAGGATGAGGACGCTCATGGGGCTCTGGCAACTGCATGCGCGGCTACCGCAACTGTTCACGCGCGCCAACCGGATGCGGTTTCACTTTTTTTCGCACAAGTCGGCGCGGCTGGTGCTGCCGTGGGCGATCCTGGCGGTTTGGGTGGCGACCCTGGCGCTTCCGTCTTCGCCGTTTCGGAGCTTTCTGCTGCTGGACGAAGCGGCCCTGGTGGTTCTGGCGGCGGTGGATCGTCTGGTGCCTAAGGGCTTCGTTCTCAAGCGCCTGTCCTCTCCCGCCAAGACCTTTCTGACGATGAACGCGGCGGCGATCCTGGCGATCGGGGTTTTCTTTGTGCGCTCCGATACCGGCTGGCGCCCCACGCAAGTGAACGTGCGGCAGTGAAGGCCGCGCCGGCACATGTCCCCCGTGCCGTCCCCGGCTCTTTTCCGGCTATCCGCCATTTTTTCGGGCGATTTGCCATAAGGAAAGTCCGTTTCCCTGCCGATGAGAACATCAGGAGCCCTAGTCGTCATGATATTCTTGCTCTTCCTGGTTTCCGTGGCGGTGATGGAATACATTGTCCGGTTCCACCCGGCAACCAAGGGAGAAGACCGGCCCGGCCCGGACCGCGACCCGATGAAGGAGAGCCAACCAGCGGATGCGGGGGGTGGGCTCGCCGCGTTGGGCGAGGCTTTGGAGGACTATGGACGCGGGCGAACGCCCGGCAGCGCGGAAGAGGCTCCGGAAATACGCGGTCCCACGACAGATAGAGTATGATACTTGCATGTCCGATCAGGCCCGCGTAAGGGTACGTTCATTACCGGATGGCGAATTCGTGGAGGGTCTGGAAATCAGCCGGACGGGGTGTGTGCTGGAACTCGACCTGGCGGACCGGGGACGGGAATTCTCGCATGGGGCGCTGCTCGAAATCGAGAGTGGGCCGGTGCTGTATCTGGGTGAATTGCAGCAGGGGAGCGGGCCCGGAATGGTCGTTTTGGTGGAACATTCCCTAGACCGAACCAAGCTCGCTTCGATCCAGGAGAACTGGGGCTGAGCCCCGGAATTGGCAGCGCATGGGCGAACTTCTGTGGTTGGCCGGCAAGGCCTTTTTGATCGCTCTGATCCTCACGCCGATTATCCGCGACATCTCCCGCTCGTTTAACGTCGTCGATCGTCCCGGGCAGCGGAAAGTGCACGCCTATCCGATGCCGCGCGTGGGCGGGATCTCGATTGCCATTGCTTATGGGCTGGCCTTGTTGTCGGTGGCCTATTCGGGCGACTCGCTATCCACCGCGATTCATCCGGCGTGGAAACTGATTCCCGGGGCGTCCATCGTGTTCTTCACCGGGCTGATCGACGATTTCTTCACCCTGAAGCCGGTTTTTAAGATCTGCGGCCAGGTGGTGGCCGCCTCGGTCGTGTTCTGGAACGGTCTGAGCGTGGGAGGCTTGGGCGAACATCCCCTTTCGCTGTGGCTCGATTACCCGCTCACCGTGTTCTGGCTTTTGCTCACGTGCAATGCGCTCAACCTGATCGACGGGCTCGATGGGTTATGCGCCGGCATGGGTCTGCTGGCGACCCTCACCCTGTTCGCGGCGGCGATGTTTCACGGCAATTATCCGCTGGCCTACGTAACCCTGCCGCTGGCCGGCGCGCTGCTCGGGTTTCTGTGCTACAACATCAGTCCGGCAACGGTGTTTCTGGGGGATTCCGGAGCGCTGCTGATCGGATTTCTACTGGGTTGCTATGGCATGATCTGGACCCAGAAGTCATCCACCCTGCTGAGTATCCTGGTACCGCTGCTGGCGTTGTCGATTCCGCTCCTCGATGTGTCTCTGTCGGTGCTGAGGCGCCTCCTGCGGCGCCAGCCGATTTTCGTGGCCGACAAGGGCCACATTCACCACCGCCTGCTCGACCGCGGACTGTCTCCCCGGCAAGCGGTCTGGGTTCTGTATCTGGTGGCCGCCCTGGCGGCGGCATTCGCTTTGCTGGCAGGCTCGCCCATTGGGGGAAAGTATCAAGGATTCATTGTCGTGGTGTTCTGCGGAATTGCCCTGGTGGGAATCCGGCAGTTGCGGTATGCCGAGTTCAATATAGCCGGCCGGTTGCTGTTCCGCGGCGAGTTTCAAAAGGCGATGGACGTGCGGTTGCGGCTTACGCGGGTGGAATCCGCCCTGGAACATGCCACTACCGAGGAGCAGTGGTGGGAGGCTCTGGCGCAGGGCGCAAAAACGCTGGAATTGGCTGCGGTCCGGTGGACCAGCGCTCGGGGCACCCGCGAGGAACTGCTGATGCCGGGGGTGGCGCCCGCCTGGTCGTTCCGCGTACCGC
>JADGNR010000255.1 GCA_017883415.1 Bryobacteraceae bacterium
CTGATGCAGCTCAAAGCGACCGGCTCCGTGTGTCGCACCGCTACTTCGAGCACTCTGAGTTGTTCGCGGGACAGTTTCCTGGCTTCAATCAGCCATCGGATCGCAATATGGGTGTCCAGCAGCAAGCGGGGCAGCAACCATCGGCTCCTATTTCTGGCGAAGGACTTCCCAGATGCTGGAGGTGTCGGCGTTCACGATGTCACCGACGATCCGGGCCTTCGCGGCCCAACTGTCCTTGGGAGATTTCCACGCGTTTCTCTTCGCGGGACCCAGGACCGCCACCGGGAGTCCACGTCTCGTGATGGTAACGGGCTCGCCGCGTTGCTCGATCTCATCGAGGATTGCAAGGCATTTGGCTTTGAACTCCGTTGCGTTTACCACGCGGGTCTTCATTGTTTTATTATAGCTGGCTCCATGGTCATCTGACCATAATGCCCGCGCCTCACTCCCCCGCGTACCAGTCCGAGTGCGGGGACCATTCCCCGCACTGCGGGCACATGGTGATCTTCCACTGATACAGGCACGCCGGGCAGACGCCGCCGGTGTCGAACGTGTTCCAGGAATGCCCGCACGTGCAAGACCAGCGGTCGTCGGCGCGCGGCGGCCAGCCGCACTTGGGACAGCGGATGCTCGGTCCGTTCGGGCCGCGGGTTGAGCCCTCTGCAACCTCGGCTCCAGGCTCCGCCTCGCGCACCGCGGCGCGGGGCCGCGCCCGTGCCAAAAGATCGCCCGCCATGAACGCAGTGTAGCCAAGTTACAATGGCATTGCCGCCCTCTATGGCCACCACCACCACCGCCAATCATCTGGAGTCCCTGCCCGTCTGGGCGCGCGAACTGTCCGAGAAGTATTACTCGGGCGTGACCTCCATGTTCGTCCTGCACGGCAACGTGCGCGACCTGGCGCCCTGGAAGCGCGCCGGCGGCACGGAGTTTCTGCCCTTGCAGCGTTTCCTGCGCGATGCGCTGTTCGGCGGCCGCGACCTGGTGCTGTTCTACGACCGCGGCGGCGGCCTCAGCTTCGGGGCTCCCGAGATGAAGACCGATTTCGAGCGCGCCCTCTCCGGATACGACAGCTTCCACGGCACCAGTTTCGCCAACGGCCTGCCGCGCAATCCCGATGGCGTGATGAGCATCCTGGACAACTACCTCCGCCTGCGGATCGGCGATAAGAAGAAGATCGCGGTGGTGGTGGATTTCGCGGAGACCATCGCGCCCGCCGGCGACAGTTCCGGGATGCCCGCCGAGGACCGCAACTCGCTCGTCATTCTCAAACGCTGGGCGCAGAACCCGGTCTTCCTCGAAGCCGACGTGACGTTTTGCCTGATTGCCGAAAACCTGATCGAGCTCAACCTCGGCCTGGTGCAGAACCCCGGCGTCGCCTCCATTGAAATCCCGCTGCCCGACGAAGCCGAGCGCGGCGATTTCATCCGCGCGCAACTGGCGGCCAAGCCCCTGCCTGCCGGCTCCGACGTCACCGGCGAGATGCTCGCCGCGCTCACCGCCGGTCTGAAGCGCGTCCAGTTGCAGGGCCTCACCTCCGACGCCGTCGAGAATCAGCGGCCGCTCACCGTGAAGTTCCTGGTCGCGCGCAAGAAGGAGTTGATCGAAGCCGAGTCGGGCGGCCTGCTGGAATTCGTGCAGAGCCGCTTCGACCTTTCCATGGTCGCCGGCCAGGAGGCCGCCAAGAAGAAGCTGCAGGACGCGGCGCGCGCCATTCGCGCGGGCAAGACCGGCGTGGTGCCCATGGGCTATGTCATTTGCGGCCCGGTGGGAACCGGCAAGACGTTTCTCACCACCTGCTTCGCGGGGGAGATCGGCATCCCCGCGGTCACGCTGAAGAATTTCCGCAGCATGTGGCAGGGCGTGACGGAAGGCAACCTCGAGCGCATTTTGAACCTGCTCAAGGCCATGAGCCCCATCGCCGTGATCGTGGACGAAGCCGATGCCCAACTGGGCAACCGCTCGGCCTCCGGCGACAGCGGCGTCTCCAACCGCGTCTTCGCCCAGATCGCCCAGTTCATGGGCAACACCGAACTGCGCGGGAAAGTAATCTGGTTCCTCTTAACCTGCCGCCCCGACCTGCTGCCCGTCGACCTGAAGCGCCAGGGCCGCGCCGAGGAGCACATCGCGCTGTTCTATCCCCACACCGACGAAGAGCGCCTGGCCATGTTGCGCGCCATGCAGAAGAAAAGCGGCATGCAGATCGCGTCCCCGGAAGCCGAACAGTTTTTCCTGAAGAACGCCGCCGGGCTCTCCGGCGCCGACGTGGAGGCCATCCTCATCCGCGCCCGCATGAAGAGCGCGCTCGAAAACGAAGCCGCGCTCGGCGAAGACGATCTACGGGCCGCGCTTGAGGATTTCATCCCGCCTTCGTATCCCACGGAGATCGAGCTGCAGACGCTGGTGGCGGTGCTGGAATGCACCAGCAAGAGCCTGCTGCCGGAGGCCTACCGCAACATGGACCGCGGCGAGGCCGTGCGCCGGGCGGGCGAATTGGCGGCGCTGTCGCGCATGTAACGAGAAAAAACTATGGAACCAACAGCAGACATCGCATTGATCGGCCTGGCGGTCATGGGCCAGAACCTCATCCTCAACATGAGCGACCACGGCTATACGGTAGTGGCGTACAACCGCACGGTCTCCAAGGTCGACGAATTCCTGAACGACGCCGCCAAGGGCCACAAGAACGTCATCGGCGCGCATTCCATCGAAGAGACGGTGGGCCTGCTGAAGCGGCCGCGCAAGATCATGCTCATGGTGAAGGCGGGACAGGCGGTGGACGATTTCATCGCGCTGCTGCTGCCCCACCTGGAGCCGGGCGACCTGATCATCGACGGCGGCAACTCGCATTTCCCCGACACCATCCGCCGGACGAAAGAGCTGGAGAGCAAGGGGCTGCTCTATGTCGGAACCGGAGTCTCGGGCGGCGAGGAGGGCGCGCGCTTCGGCCCCTCCATGATGCCCGGCGGAAGCGTGAAGGCATGGCCGCTGGTGAAGGACATCTTTCAGGCGATCTGCGCCCGCACTCCGGACGGCGCGCCGTGCTGCGACTGGATGGGCGAAGACGGCGCGGGCCATTACGTCAAGATGGTCCACAACGGCATCGAGTACGGCGACATCCAGCTCATCTGCGAGGCCTACCAACTTCTCAAAGAGAGCCTGGGCATGAGCAACGAGGAGATGCACCGGGTCTTCACGGAGTGGAACAAGGGCGAGCTGGACAGCTACCTGATCGAAATCTCGCGCGACATTCTGGCGTACAAGGACGAGCAGGGCGAATACGTGCTCGACAAGATCCTCGATACCGCCGGGCAGAAAGGCACGGGCAAGTGGGCCAGCGTGAACTCGCTCGACCTGGGCATGCCGCTGACGCTGATCGGCGAGGCGGTCTATGCCCGCTGCCTGAGCGCGTTGAAGGACCAGCGCGTGGCGGCCTCGAAGATACTCAAAGGGCCCAAATTCCAATTCGAGGGCGACCGCGCGGCGATGGTCGAAGATATTCGCCAGGCGCTGCTGGCGTCGAAAATCGTCTCCTATGCGCAAGGGTTCATGCTGCTGCGCGAAGCGGCCCACGAGTACCACTGGAATCTCAACTACGGCGGCATCGCGCTGGTGTGGCGCGCCGGATGCATCATCCGCTCCGCGTTCCTGGACAAGATCAAGGAAGCGTTCGACCGCGACGCCGGCCTGAGCAACCTGCTGCTCGACTCATACTTCACCGGCGTGATCGAGCGCTCACAGCCTTCCTGGCGGCGCGTGGTGGCGAAGGCGGTGGAGGCGGGCGTCCCCGCGCCGGCCTTCACCACGGCGCTGGCCTTCTATGACGGCTACCGCAGCGCGCGGCTGCCCGCCAACCTGCTGCAAGCGCTGCGCGACTATTTCGGCGCCCATACCTACGAGCGGATCGACCGCCCGCGCGGCCAGTTCTTCCACACCAACTGGACGGGCAAGGGCGGCACGGTGTCGGCGGGCACCTACACGGTTTAGGGACGCGTCATGAGTTACGGCCTGAACATCCGTCCCGACGGCGCGCTGGACTTCGTATCCCTGGGCGCGCTGGTCCACCGCCTGGACCCGGGGATCATCCCGTTCCGCAAGGCCACCGAATGCCAGATCCACGTCAGCGGCGGCGAGTACAACTGCGCCGCTAACCTGTCGGACTGTTTCGGGCTGCGCGCCGGCATCGCGACCGCCATGGTGGACTACCCCATCGGGGAGCTGATCGCCGAGCGCGTGCGCGCCATGGGCGTGAAGCCGTTCTACAAGCGGTTCGCGCACGATGGCGTCACCGGCCCGAACATGGCCACCGTCTACAGCGACCGCGGCCACGGCGTGCGCGCGCCGGTAGTGTTCTATAACCGGTGCAACGAAGCGGCCGCGCGGCTCAAGCCCGGCGATTTCGATTGGCAGGCCATTTTCGCGGGCGGCGTACGCTGGTTCCACTCGGGCGGAATCTTCGCCGCGCTCTCCGCCACCACATCCGAGGTGATCGTGGAAGGAATGCAGGCCGCCAAGGCCGCCGGCGCGGTGGTGTCGTTCGACCTGAACTACCGGGCCAAGCTGTGGAACATCTCGGGCGGCGAAGAGCGCGCGGTGGCGGTGCTGGACCGGATCGTGAAGAACGTGGACGTGCTGGTGGGCAACGAGGAGGACCTGCAAAAGGGACTGGGCATCGCCGGGCCCGAGGCGGCGGCGAAATCCAAGCTCGATCCGAGCGCCTTCTTCGGCATGATCGACCGGGTGGTCGCCAAGCATCCGCAAGTCAAGATTGTCGCGACCACGCTGCGCGAGGTGCGCTCGACCAACCGGCACGGCTGGAGCGCGGTGGCGTGGATCGACGGCAAAACGCACGTCGCGCCGGCGTTCGATCTGGACGTGCACGACCGCGTAGGCGGCGGCGATGGCTTCGCTTCGGGCTTCTTCTACGGGCTGCTCACCAACGAGCCTCCGGAAGAGGCCGTGAAGCTGGGATGGGCCCACGGCGCGCTGCTCACTACCTTTCCCGGAGACACAACCATGGCGAGCGTGGAGCAGGTGCGCGCGTTTGCCCGCGGCGGCTCGGCCCGCATCCAGCGGTGATATGAATCCAGACATCCTCGCGCTCGCCGCCAAAACCAAGCTGCTGCTGATGGACGTGGACGGCGTCCTCACCAACGGCAAGCTCTACAATGTGCCCGATGCCGAAGGCAAGATGGTCGAAACCAAAGGCTTCGATTCCCGGGACGGCATCGGCCTGCAATGGCTGAGCTGGAAGGGCATTCGGACCGGCGTCATCAGCGGCCGTCTGTCGCCCGCCACCGTGGAGCGTGCGCGCCAGTGCAAGATGACCTACGTCTACCAGGGGCACATCGAGAAGATTCCCATCCTCGAGGAGATTCTGGCCGACGCCCAGATCGACGCCGGCGAAGTGGCCTACATGGGCGACGACTTCACCGACATCGTGGTGCTGCACCGCGTGGGACTGCCCATCGCCACCGCCAACGCGCGGCCGGAGGTGAAGCGCGAGGCGCGCTACGTCACCGAGGCCACAGGCGGCGAGGGCGCGGTGCGCGAGGTGGTGGAACTGCTGCTCAAGGCGCAGGGCCGCTGGCAGGAGATTTTGGAGCACTACGAGATCAAGCTCTGAGCTATCAGCTATCAGCTATCAGCTTTCAGCTCTTGCCGCCGCCCTCGCGAAAGCTGAGTGCTGATCGCTGACAGCTGAGTGCTTCCTAATCCCAGCTCAGAACCACTTTGCCGGAGCAGCCGGAAATCATGGCTTCGAAGCCCTTTTCGAACTGGGTGTAGGGGAAGCGGTGCGTGATGATCGGCCAGATGTCCAGGCCGGATTGCAGCATGACGGTCATCTTGTACCACGTCTCGTACATCTCGCGGCCGTAGATGCCCTTGATGGTGAGCATGTTGAAAATGACCGTGTGCCAGTCGATGGTCATCTCTTCGGAAGGGATGCCGAGCATGGCGATTTTGGCGCCGTGGCTCATGTTGGCGATCATGTCGCGGAAGCCCGAGGGGTTGCCGGACATCTCCAGGCCCACATCGAAGCCCTCGGTCATGCCCAACTCCTTTTGCACGCCGGCCAGCGCGGTCGTGCGCACATCGACGGCGCGGGTGACGCCCATGGTGCGGGCCAGATCGAGGCGGTAGGGGTTGACATCGGTGATGACGGTGTAGCGCGCCCCGGCGTGCACGGCCACGGCCGCGGCCATGATGCCGATGGGGCCGGCGCCGGTGACCAGCACGTCCTCGCCCAGCACCGGGAACTGGAGCGCGGTGTGGACGGCGTTGCCGAAGGGATCGAAGATGGCGGCGATATCGAGCGGAATGGACTCGTGGTGGTGCCAGATGTTGGTCATGGGCAGGGCGATGAATTCGGCGAAAGCGCCCGCCCGGTTCACGCCCACGCCCATGGTGTGCGCGCACAGATGGCGGCGGCCCGCCAGGCAGTTGCGGCAGCGGCCGCAGACCACGTGTCCTTCGCCGCTGACGATCTCGCCGGGGACGAAGCCGGTGACGTTGGCCCCGACCTCGACGATCTTGCCGACGAACTCATGCCCGATGGCCATGGGCACCGGGATGGTGGCCTGCGCCCAGTCATCCCATTTGTAGATGTGCACGTCGGTGCCGCAGATCCCCGTCCGCAGCACCTGGATCAGGACGTCGTTGATGCCGATCTTCGGAACGTCGATGTCTTCGAGCCAAAGGCCTGGCTCCCGCCTGCTCTTTACCAGTGCTTTCACATAGACTACGATAGCAACTCGACGCGGCCGCGCGAAAATAGAATCAGTGCCGAAACACCTGCTGCTGTTCGCCGCCACCACCGGTTACCAGATCCGCGTGTTCGCCGAGGCGGCGCGGCGGCTCGAAGTGGATCTCACGCTGGCGACGGACCGCTGCCACGTGATGGAAGATCCCTGGGGCGATCGCGCGGTGGCGGTAAAGTTCGACCGCGTGGCGGAATCGGTGGAGGCTCTGCGCGGTCTGCGGTGCGACGGGGTGGCCGCGGTCGGAGATCAGCCCGCGGTGCTGGCGGCCGAGGCTGCCGCCGCGCTGGGCATTCCGTTCCATCCGCCGGCGGCGGCGCGCGCCTGCCACGACAAGTATCTCGCGCGGCAACTCTACCAGGCGGCGGGGATGTGGGTGCCGGACTTTTTCCGCATGGCGCCGGGCGAAGACTCTGGCGAGGCAGCCGCGCGCGCGAGCTATCCGTGCGTTTTGAAGCCGCTCGGATTATCGGCCAGCCGCGGCGTGATCCGCGCCAACAACCCGGCGGAGTTTCGGTCCGCGGCCGCGCGCATTGGCCGGATGGGCGAATCGCAGATCCAGGTGGAGGGCTATATCGACGGGCGGGAGTTCGCGGTGGAAGGTCTGGTCACGAGGGGACGCTTCGAGCCGCTGGCGATTTTCGATAAGCCGGATCCGCTCGAAGGGCCGTTTTTCGAGGAGACGATCTACGTGACCCCGTCGCGCGAGCCGGGCGAGGTGCAGCAGGGGCTGATCGAGACCACGGCTGGCGCGGTGCGCGCTCTGGGATTGTGGCATGGGCCGGTGCACGCCGAACTGCGCTGGAACGGCGAGGGAGCGTGGATGCTGGAAGCGGCGGCGCGGCCGATCGGCGGGTTGTGCGCCGGGGCTCTGCGTTTCGCGGGCGGCATGCCGCTCGAGGAACTCATCATCCGGCACGCGCTGGGCGAAGATGTCGGCCAGGTGCGCCGCGAGCAGGCGGCTTCGGGCGTGATGATGATTCCCATCCCCAAGGGCGGCATTTACGAATCGGTGGAGGGAGTGGAACGCGTGCGGGCGGTGGCGGCGATCGAAGACGTGGTCATCACGGCGAAGCAGGGACAGCGGCTCATTCCGTTGCCCGAGGGCGCCAGCTACCTGGGATTCATCTTCGCGCGATCCGAGTCGGCGGCGGAGGTAGAAGCGGCGCTACGCCGATCGCATGGGGAACTCACGTTCCGGATTGCGACGGCGCTCGACACGTTCAGGCCTTAGTCTTCGGCGGAACGAAATCGGGAGGCAGAGCGGCGCCTTCGCCGAAGAAGTAATTGTCCATCTGCTGGATGAGGAATTCCTGGGCCTCTTTGGTGCCGAGGTTGAGCCGATACTCGTTCATGAGCATCTTCATGTGCTCGAGCCACATTTTCCAGGCCTCCTTGGACACGCTGTCGTAGATCTTCTGTCCCAGCGGATGGCCCTCGAAAGGCACCTCGTCGAGCCCCTGCATCTCGCGCTGGAACTTCACGCAAAAGACCTTGCGGGCTCCCGCCGGTACCGCGTTCTGAATGGGGTTGAGCCCTCCGCTGCCACAGGACATGAGTTGGAATCTCCTCAGTACAGGATAGCAGTGGGGCGTGGGCTGGGGGCCAGGGACTGGGGGCTGGGGGCCAGGGGCCGGGGGGCGGGGGCCAGGGGC
>JADGNR010000548.1 GCA_017883415.1 Bryobacteraceae bacterium
CCCCAGCCCCCAGCCCCCGACCCCTGGCCCCCGACCCCTGGCCCCCGACCCCTGGCCCCCGACCCCTGGCCCCCGACCCCTAGTTATACTGCCGCCGGAAACTCCCCCGCTCCGGCTTGCCCTCTTCCCGCGGCTGCTCGCGCCGCTTCTCCTCGGCCGCGAAGCCCCTCTCCTCGCTGCGGCCGATGCGCCGGTGCGCGTGTAATCCCTCGAGCACGAATTCGGCCGCCGAGGCGCGCACCGCATCCGGCTCCTCCGCACGCAAGCCCAGCGCTTTGGTCTTCTCCATGAGCCCCTGGATTGCGCCCAACTGCTTCACCATGGTGGCCGAATCGACGCTCTCATCCAGTTTCACCGAGCCGCCCAGATCGAACCACTGGATAATGTTGGACACGTTGGCGCCATCGAAATACTGGTCGTACGTCTTGCCCACCGCCGTGCGGATCAGATCGCGCGCCACGGTGTCGCCCCCTTTCAGCTCGCCCTCGTATTCCAGCTCCAGCTTGCCCGTGATGGCGGGCAGCGCGGAGTAGAGATCGAGAATGCGCGGCACGGCCACTCCCTCCCTGGCTTTCAAGGCGCGGCGCTCGGCGTTCGAGACCACGTTTTCGAGCGCCGAGATCGGCAGGCGCTGGGAAACGCCCGAGCGCTTGTCGATGCGCTTGTCTTCGCGCGCCAGAAACGCGAGTTGCTCCACCACTTCGCGGATGTAATCGGGCACCCGCATTTCGATGGGCGAGGGCCGGTCGAGCCAGGCCTCCTGCTCGGTAATGGCGATGCCCTGTTCCAGCGTGGCCGGGTAGTGGGTGCGGATTTCGCTGCCGATGCGGTCTTTGAGCGGCGTGATAATCTTGCCGCGCGCCGTGTAGTCTTCCGGGTTGGCGGTGAACACCAGCGCCAGATCGAGCGGCAGCCGCACGGGGTAGCCTTTAATCTGCACGTCGCCTTCCTGCATGATATTGAACAGGCCCACCTGGATCTTGCCCGCCAGGTCGGGCAGTTCGTTGATGGCGAAAATGCCGCGGTTGGCGCGCGGCAGCAGGCCGTAGTGCACGGTCAGCTCGTCGGAGATGTCGTGCCCCCGGCGCGCGGCCTTGATGGGGTCGATATCGCCGATCATGTCGGCGATGGTGACGTCCGGCGTGGCCAGTTTTTCCACGTAGCGCTGGTCGCGTCCGAGCCAGGCGATGGGCGCCTCGTCGCCGGCCTCGGAGACCAGGTCCCGGCAGCGCCGGCAGATGGGCCGGTACGGGTTGTCGTGGATCTCGCAGCCGTCGACGTACGGCGCGGCCTCGTCCAGCAGCGTGGTCAGCAGCCGGATGAGCCGCGTCTTGGCCTGCCCGCGCAGCCCCAGCAGAATGAAATTGTGACGCGACAGAACGGCGTTGACCACCTGCGGCACCACCGTGTCTTCGAATCCGAGAATACTCGGAAACAGGGCTTCGCCCCGTTGTATTTTACAGACCAGGTTGTTGCGGAGTTCGTCCTTGACGGACCGGTTGGCTAGCTTGGCTTCGGACCAGGAACTGCTGCGAAGCGCGCCTAGGGTACGGGGTAATTCCTGAGTGACTTGGGACAAGTAATTCCCCCCTCTGTCCGCGATTGTACCAGACCCGTCGAATCCTTCGCGTCTCATCCGATACAATGGCTGCTGTGGAGACAAAGGAACAGATCGCCGAGGGCGGGCTGTGGAGCCGCTATAGAGAGATCTCGCGGGAAGTGCACCGCGGCTTCATTGCGGAGTGGACTGTAACCGTTGTTCTGCTGCTGTTCGCCACCACTACGCTGGTGCAGGCCTTCGTGATCCCCAGCGCCTCCATGGTGGGAACCCTGCTCATCGGCGACCACGTGCTGGTGGACAAGCTGACCTATGCGCCTTCGGGTCCGCTCTCCCACCGCGTCCTGCCCTATCGCGACGTGCGGCGCGGCGACATCATCGTCTTCCGTTATCCCCTCAATATCGCCGAGGATTATGTCAAGCGGGCCATCGGCGTACCCGGTGATCGCATCCATCTGGTGGACAAGAAACTGTGGCTCAACGGCCACCCCGTGGAGGAGCCCTACGCCGTGCACTCCACCGCCTACATCGATGCCTACCGCGACAATTTTCCCGGGCCGGTCAGTCCGGCGATGCGGCCGCAAGCCGTGGACATGATCGAGAACCACGTGGAGAACAACGAGTTGGTGGTCCCGCCCGGCTTCATTTTCGCCATGGGCGACAATCGCGACGACTCCGACGACAGCCGCTACTGGGGCTTCGTGCCGCGCGAGAACATCGTCGGCACGCCGCTCATCGTCTACTGGTCGTTTGAGGCGCCCACGCAGGATTTAGTAAACCCCAACATCGGCATCGATCACATCGTGGACGTGGTGGCGCACTTCTTCACCAAGACCCGGTGGGCGCGGACCTTCAAGCTGATTCACGGATATCCGCTGCAATAGTCCGCCGCCGCGCCCGCCGTGACCACCCTCGCGCCGCAGGCGCAACGGGGCGCGCCATTCGGCTGCCAGCCGCCTGACTCAGGCGGAATTCCGAAAGCTCCAGCCTGGAAGCAAAGGAGTTGCCGCTCAGTGCCCGCCTCAGTCCGTCTTGAACTCGAAGACGTCGGTATTGGTGCGCACCATCAGGCGGCCGCCGGTAAGCGGTTTGCCTTCGGTGGGAAAGAAAACCGCGCCATCGGTCGATTCGCCGGGCGGAAGCTTGGTCTGCGCCATGGCCAGGACGCTGGCGATCGCGGCGGCTTTTAGCCTGCTGGAACTGGCGGCCAATGCTGCCTGCCGGCGCTGCTCGTATCCGTTGGTCGATTTCATGTGCGGGTTGCCATATATGCCGGCCTCATAGGTGGTCACCAGCTTGATGAGGTCGCTTCCGCTGCCTTTTTGCACCAGCATGGCAATCACCGTGCTTGCCGGCACGGCGTGGAGCGGCGCTCCGTCTCCGCGAACGTAGCTGAAATCTTCCGGGCGGATGACGTACGGCGCCGCCGAACCATTGGAAATGGCAACTTGAATAATGGAGTACTCGTGCAGATGGGCCGGCAACCGGGCGAACATCACGGTTACGCCGGACTTAGTTAACGTTTGATACTTCAGACCGTTGGAGTCGAATTCGATGACTTGGGCGTGCCCGTAATGGTATAACAACAGAAGCGCCACGCCGCATGCCCCGAAAAAGCGGTTCATAAGACCATTTTACTAGAGGGCACGCGCAGAATTGGGGATAAAGATGGCAGCCAAACATATGCACACCGCCGACCTGGGGTTGCGCTCGTACGGGCATGGACTGGAAGAACACGGAATCCGCAATATTAACGCCGCCTATTGGAACCTGGGTGTCGCACACCTGGTGGAACA
>JADGNR010000256.1 GCA_017883415.1 Bryobacteraceae bacterium
AAAGGCGTCCCCAGAGGGGACCCCGGGCAGGATTGCCCGCCCCACTACGATGGCCGGCGGATCTCATGGTTCCTCCCGGGCGGGCAGCAGTTGGTGAAGAAGACCTACGGCATCGTCGAGCGCCTCATACTGCAGGCGGTAGGCGGGAACGCCCAGCAGCCGCGCGAGGGCTTGGCGGTGGCGCGCCGCCACCTCCGCTCCATAAGACGGGCCGGCCTGGAGCAGGGGCTCGACCGCCTCGCCGGGCGGCATGCGTTCCGCGCGCGCCGCGCCCGGCCGGCGGTCGAGCGTCACCACGCAGCCGATGCGGCAGCGCGTCGCGGTGGAGATTTCCGGGAAGACGGAAAGCGGAATCTCGATGGACAGCTTGCCGTGGGGGAGCGTCCTGGCGATATAGCCCTCGAGTTCGCGGAACAGCGTCCCCGCGCCGTCGCGAAAGCGCGCGTGGTGCGGTTTCCCGATGGCCATGCGGTCGTCCGCGCCGGTGACCAGGAAGGTGCAGTCGTCGCTCACGAAATCCCAGCCGGCCCGGGCGCAGGCGAAAGAGAGCGTGCTCTTGCCCGCTCCGGAAGCGCCGCACAGCAGCGCGCCCACCCCGTGGCGCGCCACGCAGGCCGCGTGCAGGGGCACGAGGTAGCGCTGGGCCACCAGGGCGTAGCACAGGGCCTCCACGAAGAACCAGCGCAGGTGGGTGTGCTCCGCGGCGGTCTTTTGGGAGACGAAGATGCAAGCGAACAGGCGATCCAGGTCGGCCATCGCGAAGTTATGCCGGTCGGAGGTCACCGAGTACAGATGACCGTGGCAACGGAACGCAGGCGGGCGCGCCAGGGGGCCTTCCGGCTGGACGATGACGCGGAACGCCAGCGGCGGGTACGGAAATTCCGGGCGGTAGCGTCCCCAGCATTCTTCCGCGGCCTCCAGCACATCGGGCGAGTTGGTGGCGATCTCCAGCCGCACCCCCAGCGGGTACAGGGTGGCCGCCAGCGGGAGATCGATATCGTGGAGCAACGGATCAAGGCGGCTGGCGTTCAGGTCCCCTGTGGTACGCATCCAAACCCATGATAGTCCACGCGCCGGCGTAACAACGGTTACGCGGCGGCGGTGCGACCAACCCTCTGGACTGGGCGGAGTGTGGCGCGGGATACTGAGGGTATGGTGAAGTCGGTGCAACCTGCCGAGCCGGTCAATCTTCGCGAAAGAGGGATCGACGAATCTCAGGCGGCCGATCTACGCCACCGGCTAGCCCCGTTTGCCGAGGATTGGGATCGGCCCGAAATGGCTGCCTACGATGAACTGCCGCCGTGGTGATGTTGTCTTGGTACTGTTTCCGGAGTCGAACTTAAGGCCGCGTAGCGGCCTGCTGTATGGAATCAGCGCGTCCGACTGGGTGACCTTCGTGCTTACCCCATTGCTCCTGATCGCGGTGGCGCTGGTCGCGTGCCTGATTCCGGCGCGTCGCGCCGCGGTCCTCGATCCTACGACAACCCTGCGGTATGAATGAACGTCGTCGCGACCCCTTCGACGTCAAGCAGCGCAAGGCCACTCCGCATGAGTTCGTGCTCGACGCGCTCACGCCGCTGTCGCCGAGAACGCGCCCCCTGTTCGGCTGCCTCGCGGTCTACGTTGCGGACAAGATTGTCCTGGTGCTGCGCGACAAGCGCGACCAGGCGGCGGACAATGGGGTGTGGCTGGCCACTACCGCGCAGCACCACGAGAGTCTGCGCCGCGAGTTCCCGAGCATGCGATCCATTCGGGCATTCGGGCAGGAGGTAACGGGCTGGCAGGTGCTTCCGGCCGATGCGGCGGATTTCGAGGAGGCGGCGCTGCGCGCCTGCGAGCTCATCGTCGCCGGGGATCCGCGCATCGGCAAGGTGCCGAAGCCGCGGCGGCCCCGCGCCAGGAAATCGGCAAGCTAAACTATGCCCCACCCTCGCACCTCGCTCCGACTCGTATACGCTGGGGGAAGATGCGCGCGGCGATTGTGCACTACTGGCTGCTGAACCGGCGGGGCGGGGAAAAGGTCCTCGAGACGCTCTGCGGGATGCTGCCGGAGGCGGACATCTTCACTCTGTTCTGCGATCCGGAAGCGCTGGGCCCGGAGCTGCGCGGGCGCCGGATCACGGCCTCGTTCCTCAATCCGCTGCGGCGCTGGTACCGGTCGCTGCTGCCGCTGATGCCCATGGCGCTCGAGAGCTTCGATCTGCGCGGCTACGACCTGGTGATCAGCAGCGAAAGCGGCCCGGCCAAGGGTGTGATCGTGCCGTCGGCGGCGCGGCACATCTGCTACTGCCACACGCCCATGCGCTATTTGTGGGACCTGTACCCGGCGTACCGCAACGAGTGGACCCGTTCGCGCTGCAAGCGCGCGGCCATGATGCCGCTGGCGGGCTTTCTGCGGCTTTGGGATTACGCCTCGGCGGCGCGTGTGGACCGCTTCATCGCCAACAGCGAAAACGTGCGCCGGCGCATCTGGAAAACCTACCGCCGCGAGGCGGAGGTGGTGCATCCTCCGGTGGATGTCGATTCTTTTTACTGGAAGCCGGCGGAAGACTATTTCCTGATTGTGAGCGAGCTGGTTCCGTACAAGCGCATCGATTCGGCGGTGGCCGCGTTCTCGCGCAGCGGCCGGCGCCTCATCATTGCCGGCGGGGGCCCTGAATTGCGCAGCCTGCGCCGGGCGGCCGCGAAGAACATCGAGTTTCGGGGGCGCGTCGCGGACGAGGAATTGCGCGAGCTCTACGCGCGCTCGCGGGCGCTGGTGCTGCCCGGCGAGGAGGATTTCGGCATGACGCCGGTGGAGGCGCTGGCCAGCGGAAAGCCGGTGATCGCCCTCGGCCGCGGCGGCGCCCTGGAGACGGTTCCGCCCGCGGGCGGCATCTTTTACGACGAGCCGTCGGCGGAGTACCTGGCGCGCGCCATAGAACGCTTCGAGAAGGTGGAGCCGGCGATCCAGCCCGCCGCCCTGCAGGAGCATGCGCGGCGTTTTTCCAAAGCCGAGTTTGTGCGCAAGATGTCGGCAGTGCTGGAGGAAGCTATTCCGCCCGCAGCGACATAGCCGGATCGATGCGCGTAGCCCGGCGCGCCGGTTGCCAGGCCGCCAGGAGGGCCGCGGCCGGGACGGCGACGGCCGCGGCCAGGTAGGTCAACGGGTCGGAACCGCCGATCCCGAAGAGCAGCGAGCCCAGATAGCGGGCCAGCGGGAACGCCAGCGCCATACCCAGCACGACTCCCGCCAGCGACAGTCCCAGAGCCTCGCCCAGGACCATGCGCAGCACGCCGGAGCGGGGCGCCCCCAGGGCCAGGCGGATGCCGATTTCGCGCGTGCGCCGATTGACCGCGTAGGACAGCACACCGTAGACGCCCACCAGGCCCAGCAGCAGGGTGATGGCGGCGAACCCGCCCAGCAGCACGGTGGCGACGCGCGCCGGCGCGAGCGAGGCGTAAAGGAATCGATCCACGGGACCGGCCAGGTTGGCGGCAATGGTCTTGTCCACCGACCAGACGCGGCGCTGGAGCGCAGGCAGGATCGCGGCGGCATCCCCCGCCGTGCGCACCACCAGCCCGGCGCCACCCGGCGTGAAGCGCGCCAGGGGCAGATAGATTTCCGGACGGATCTCGTTGCGCAGGTTGTTGTGCTTCACGTCGCCCACCACGCCGACGATCTCCGCCGCCAACTGACGGCCGCCCAGCAGCAGGTGCTGGCCCACCGCATCCTGTCCCGCGAAATAGCGGCGCGCCAGGGTGGCGGAGATCACCACCACGGGCGGCGAGGTCTCGGTATCCTGCGGGCCGAAGGCGCGGCCGCGCAGGAGCGGAATCTTCATCGTTGAAAAGTACTCCGGGCTGGCGCGCGCCACCAGGCTTTGCGGGCGCTGCTCGGGCGGCGGGAGGGGACGGCCGGCGATGGCGAAGTCGCCATCGTTCACCAGGTCCACCGGCCCGAACGGCAGGGGCTGCACCAGCCCGGCGCTCTCCACACCGGGAAGGCTCCGCACCTGTTCCAGCGCGTTGCGGAAGAAGGACCGGCGCGCGGCGGCGTCGGGGTAGCGCGTAGACGGCAGGAAGATCTGCCAGGCCACCACGCCGCGCGCCTGGAAGCCGGGGTTCACGCCGCTCAGCCGCACCAGGCTGCGCAGCACCAGTCCGGCGCCCACCATCAGCACCAGCACGGCGGCGATCTCTCCCACCACCAGCAGCCGGCCGGCGCGTTGGTGCGCCAACCCGCTCCCGCCGCGCGCCCCGCCTTCGCGGAGCGCTTGCGCCAGATTGCGCCGGGCCGCACTGGCGGCCGGCGCCAGGCCGAACAGCACCCCGGTCAGCACGGAAATCGCGAACGTGAACCACAGCACCTGCCCGTCGAGCTCGAGATCGCGGATGCGCGGGAAGCCGGCGGGCAGTTGCGCGGCCATGGCCGGCAGCGCGAACGCGGCCAGCGCCAGGCCGGCGGCTCCGCCCCCGAGCGCCAGCACCAGACTCTCGGTCAGCAACTGGCGGACGATCCTCCCATCGGTGGCGCCCAGCGAGCGGCGCAACGCGAATTCGCGCTGGCGTCCCACGGCGCGCGTCAGCAGCAGGTTGGCGACATTGGCGCAGCCCACCGCCAGCATGAACGCCACCGCCGCCCACAGCACGATCAGCATATCGCGGACATTTCCCACCAGGGAGTCCTGCAGCGAATCGGCGCCCATCTGCAATCCGGTATCGGCCTCGGGATGGGCCCGCGCCAGCCCTGCGGCGAGCGTGCGCAGCTCGGCCCGCACCGAGGGAAGCGTCACGCCCGGCCGCAGGCGCGCGATCGCGGCCAGGAAGATGTTGCCGTAGCTGGCCCGGTCTTCCTTATCGAAGTTGATGGGCGCGTAGATTTGCGTGTTGATGGAAGGGTAGCCGGCGCCCGGCGCCAGCACGCCCACCACGGTGTAGGCGCGTCCGTTCAGTTCGAAGGCGCGGCCCAGGATTTGCGGATCGGCGCCGAACCGGTTGCGCCACAGGCTATCGCTCAACACCATCACCGCCTGGTTGCCGTCGTCCTCCGCGGCGGTGAACCAGCGCCCCAAGCGCGGCTCGACGCCCAGGACCCGGCTGGTGGAGGCCGACATTTTGATTCCGGGAAAGTACTCGGGCTCGCCGGCGCCGGCCAGGGTGAAACTGAATTCGGTGTAGGCGCCCACGGCTTCGAGCGTTTGCGACCGCGCCTGGACGTCGAGGAAGTTCCCGGGCGAAAAAATGTCCGGCTTCAGTTGCGACGCCGGGTCGGCGGTCCACAGGTTGACCAGCCGTTCGGCGTGAGGATACGGCAGGGGCCGCAAGAGCACGCCGTTAATCAGGCTGAAGATGGCGGTGTTGGCGGCAATCCCCAAGGCCAGCGTGAGGACGGCGATGACGGTAAAGCCCGGCTTCATCAGCAGCGTGCGGAGGGCGTAGACAAGATCCCGGCGGAGTGTGTCCATGGCGCTTGCCGCTTGCACGCGATCGGCCACTGGGACATTCCACCGCCGAGACGCCGGGACGCCGAGTGGTGAAGAGTCCTCCGATGAATCTGCGGCGGGGCGCAGCGGGGCCGCTTGTTGGTAATCCTTTCTCGGCGCCTCGGCGGTTGGATATCGCCTTGTGTCCGCCTGTGGAACGCGCCTGTTCGCGTCCGGTCAACGCCCGGCGCGCGCCCGGAAGGCGGCATCATGCGGGCCGCGGGCGGAAACATCGCGCAAAGCGGCCGGAAGGGAGGTTGCCGGGGGCGTCGCGAAGGGCCCCGTTTTAGCTGTTCAAATAACTGAAACTAGGCAGTTTACTTGTAAACATTCGCACCGCGAGCCTATCGTTTCGCGCACTTCTGTGGGATACTCGATTATAGAACAGGTTTTCAAGGCAAAAATGTCCCAGTTGGACGAAGCAGTCAGCCGATACAACAAGCTTTTGGAGACCGGTCCGTACCGCGATCTGGCGTGGGCCGAAGCGCTGCATGAGCGCATGGAGAGCAGCCGGCTTTCCGCGGGCGGCAGGTTGATCTGCCCGTTTCTGCGCCCCAACTTCGTTTCGCGCCGCCAGTACGACTCGCTGGTGAAGACGGGCGAAGCGCTGATTAGCGCGATCGATCGCATCCAGCAGATGGTGCTGGCCAGTCCAGCGCTGTTGGCGCGGCTCGATCTGCTGCCGGCGGAAAAGATGCTGGCGTCCATCGATCCCGGGTATCAGGCGCTGGAGGTGGCGGCGCGGCTGGATTCGCACCTGGTCAACGGCACGCTGCACTTCGTGCAGTACAATGCGGACTCGCCCACCGGCGCGGGGTATGCCGACGCGTTGGCGGACCTGTTCTACGACGCGCCGCCGGTGAAGGAATTCCGCAAGAGGTACACGCTCGGGCGGGTGGGCAGCCGCAAGCACCTGCTGCACGCACTGTTGAAATCGTACAAGCAATTCGGCGGCGTGAAGAAGCCCAATATCGCCATCGTGGAATTCCGGGCGTCGTACCATTCCGGCCAGAGCGAATACGAACTGTTCCGCGATTTCTTCCGCGAGGAAGGCTACAAGGTGGAGATCGTTTCCCCCGAGCAACTGGAGTATCGCAATCAGGTGCTGCGCAAGGGAGCCTTCGAGATCGATGTGGTATACCGCCGGCTGGGTGTGCAGGAGTTCTTGATCCGCTTCGACCTGACCCATCCGCTGGTGCAGGCGTACCGCGACCGCGCGGTGTGCGTGGTCAACAGCTTCCGCTCCGAACTGGCGCACAAGAAGGCCATGTTCGGGCTGCTCACCGACGAGACGCTGACCGCGAAGTTCCCGGCGGTGGAGCGCAAAGCGATCCGCGAGCACGTGCCGTGGACGCGCCTGGTGGCCGCGGCCAAGACCACTTACCAGGAAAAGACCATCGACCTGCCCGAGTTCATCGCGCAGAATCGCGAGCGGCTGGCGCTCAAGCCCAACGACGATTACACCGACCAGCACACCTATTTCGGCTGGACCATGGATGCCGCCGGCTGGGATCGGGCGCTCAAGCAGGCCATGCGCGCCCCCTACGTGGTGCAGGAGCGCGTGGAACCGGTGCGTTCGGTCTTCCCGTTGATGAGCTTCGGGCACCTGGAGTTCCGCGAGATGCAAGTGGACGTGCACCCGCACGCCTACCTGGGCAAGGTGCAAGGCTGCTCGAGCTGGCTCTCCAGCGGGAAGAGCGGTTTCTCTACGGCGGCGGGCATCGTGCCCACGTTTATTCTGGATTCCAAGAGCTGACGAAGACCCCCTACCGCTAGCCGCCAGGCGATAGTTTGGTCAGCCTTCTCGCGGGAATTCCGTGGAGCATCCCCTCCACGCTGATGTCTTCATCGATTTCGGGCCAGTGTATGCCAGAACCGCGGCCGATGATCTCGAATCGGGAACGCTGCTCTGGAGTTGCTTCGGAGAGCCGCCATGACCAGGCCAAAGGAACGCTAATCGTCCGGCCGTCCACTAACTGCGCGGAAATCACATCGTCAGAGACCGACACACTTTGAATCCTGGCCTCAACGTTGCGCATCTTCATGGCCGCTACGACTTATCATCGTACCGTACTAGCGAGGCGCTCGGCATACAATGGCTCAGAGGAGCACAAATGCCGGCAGCCCATGATTCTCTCCTTGGGCGGATCACAATCGATTCCGACGTGCGGTTCGGGAAGCCGTGCATTCGCGGGCACCGGATCACCGTTCAGGAGATTTTGGAGAGGCTCTCCAGTGGGGCATCCCAGCAGCAGATCCTGGCCGACTTTCCCCAGCTCGAACCGGATGACTTCCTTGCCGTGTATGCCGACGCCGCAGAATTGGCGGCGGGGAGCAAAGTCTCCAGAGGATGAAGCTGCTCTTCGACGAGAGCCTGTCGGCGAGGCTGGTTCTATAGCTGCGGGACTTTAATCCCCAGTTCCGAGAGTGCGCTTTCTCAGCGGGCTTGCTTCTGCCGACGACCACTGGATTCTGGTCTACGCCGCAGCTCACGACTTCATCCTGGCCTCGACGGACAGTGATTTCGAACGTCTGGTGGGGCAATCCCTGGCGCCGATGTCGACATCCTTGCGTTCTTGCAATTACCCGACTGATGTTGCGGCCGAGGTGCTTCGGCGCACTGCGATCCGTATCGCTGAGTTGCCGGGCTCCGAGGAGCATCTGATTATTCTCGACCAGTAGCTGGTGGCTGCGAGCGACCCAGGCGGCCGTCGATGGAGCCGCGGCGCCAGCGGATGCCGGTTACGGGCTGTCGATGCAAGGTGCGGCCGGCGCCTTACTCGTACCGCAGGGCCACCACCGGGTCCAGCCGCGCCGCTTTATTGGCCGGCCAGATGCCGAAGAACAGGCCGACGCCCACGGAGACGACGATGCCCAGCACGGCCGCCCACGCGGGCACGGCTGCGGGGATGGAGGTGAATACCAGCCGGCTGA
>JADGNR010000549.1 GCA_017883415.1 Bryobacteraceae bacterium
TCCACGGGGAGCGTGGCATTCCGTCACTTCCACGGCTAGGCGGCGGGGCAGCTCCCACCTCAACTCGTGCCCACAGCAATCCGGAACCCAGGATTCGCTCTTGCTGCGGACGTTGACCCGGAACCCGCCGATTTGGTCAACTAAGCGAAACGGACTCGAAGGAATCACGGATGCGTGGATATTACTGTTTGATGACGATTACCATGGTCGCAGTGGCCCAGCAGGCTCCCCTGCCTACCGGCGCTCAGCCGGGGACGACAGTCGAATCTGGTGTCCTGCTGCGCATAGCGCTGGAACGTCGCGTCGCAATCAAGCGTAGAGGGCAACCGGTCCAGGGACGTCTGGTAGAGCCCATTTACGTTTTCGATCGGTGTCGTCGTGGTCGTCACGCCTGAGTGCGGCCGCTCAGTGAGTGACAGGCAGCCCCACGACGATCAGAACCGTGTAGTCCTGCTTGTGGCAGCCGTTCACGGCAGGCATGGCCGCCCCCGGATTCACAGGAAAACCCTTGGTGGAAGCGTTCGCAGGCGAGCACGCGTCGGCCGCCTTCGCCGGCGTGTAGCGTGCGGAGCGACATCCGAGATGGGTGACGTCGTAAAGGGTCGCGCCGTCGGCGAGTTCCCAACGCTGATTGCCGTTTTTGTCCTTGGGGTGAACTGTCAGCACGGTCGTCACCTCGCGGTCACCCGTGACGAGGTATTTCCCAGCAGGCAGCGGAAAGGTCGGCTTCTCCATGATCAAGCCGTGTTCTTCCAGCCACCAATCCGAAGTGTCGAATTTCCACTGCGCCGGCGCCACGCCGGTCGCCTTCAATTGAGAGTAGTGGTCCAGCTTGCAAGCGCGCGGGCCCGGGTCCTGGTTCCAGAAGCCCCATGCTTGCGCGCCGTTGCCGGAGGTGGCCGCGGGGTCTCCCAGCGCCGCGATGAACTGCGGCTCGATGCGCTTGAACTTCGAGAGGTCTGCGCCTGACGCGTGGCCCGCCGCCAACATGAGAAATCCCATGGACAGGAGCCAGCGGCTTACGGACGGCACGAGGTGATGGATGTTCATGCGATTGCTCCAGTTGGACGACCTGATGACATCCTACACCAACACGTGCCCCGAAGCTGGCCTATTCGTGCGTTTACCGAGGTCTTCGCGGTTGCGATTGAGATGCCGTGGACGGACGGCAAGCCCGTACATTGCTGGCCCTCGTCGGGAACCGCCCCGCGCTTTGGACGGAATGGCGACTACACGGGGGTTGGGCCAGACTTCGTTGAAATGAGGGCCTGGGGCGGGGTATGATCTCGTCAGATATTATGCCTGAAGGTCTGCGGATGGGAGATGAGCGATGAAGGCAGTGGTGCTGCATGAGTATGGCGGTCCCGAGAAGCTGAGCTTTGAAGACAACGTCCCCGAGCCGCAGATTAGCGGGAGCACGGTACTGATCGAGGCAGCCGCGGCGAGCGTCAATCCGATTGACTGGAAACTGCGTTCAGGGATGCGGCAAAAGGATTTTCCGTTGTCGTTTCCTGCAATTCTGGGCCGCGACGTGAGTGGCGTCGTACGGGCGGTAGGCGCAAATGTGAAGCACTTCAAGGCCGGCGACCGCGTTCTTGCGCTCTCCAACGCGACCTATGCCGAGTTGGTGGCAGTAGGCGATTCGGACGTGACCCATCTGCCGGACGGCATAGACCTGGCGAACGCGGCCGCGATCCCCCTGATTGCCCTCACGGGAGACCAGCTTGTACGGCTTGCGACAAACGTGAAAAAGGGACAGGTTGTTCTGATAACGGGAGCGCTGGGCAGCGTTGGGCGTGCGGCAGTGCATACGGCGAAGAAGATAGGTGCGCAGGTGATTGCAGGCGTTCGCGGGAAAGAGCTGGATGCCGCCCGCTCCCTCGGTGTCTCTGGTGTACTCGCGATTGATGACGATGAAGCGATCGAGAAATTTCGTCTGGTGGATGCAATTGCGGACACTGTGGGCGGCGAGGTTACAGCTAAGCTGATCGCGAAGGTAAAGCAGAGCGGCTCCTTTGGCTATACCGCTGTCTTGCCGGAAAGCGCGGCGGCCCAAAATCCGTTGGTAAAGATTAAGCGTGTGCTCGCGCAGCCTGATCCATCCAAGGTGCGTGAGTTTGCCGATGACGTGCGCGATGGCAAGTTCGTTCTGCCTATTGGTCGCCGGATGCAGTTGCGTGATGCGGCGGAAGCACATGTGCTAGGGGAGAAAGGCGGCATCGGGAAGATCCTCCTGCTGGCACCGGATTCACAACACTGATTTCTTCACGGCGACCTCAGTAGGCGCATTTCGCGCAATCCGGAGAGAGGTACGCTGCGGCGTTCACGCGGCAACTGGCTGGATGCAAGAACCGCCGATCATGCAATTCAACCTGACGGTTTGTCCCGGTTGTTGAGAAGTGCACGGATTCCGACGCGAAAACAGTATTCTGGCCGTGAAACCGCCATATCGTAGACTGGCTCCAAAACGGCGCCCCAGGAAGCCCGTGTGTAGGCAAATTGGCATCGGCACCTGAAATCAAAGACTTCCGAGCGGCCGCTGCCAGTCCGTCAGGAGGCGTTGCCCTAACTAACGTTCCGGGATCGACTTCGCGGTAGATTGCGTCGGTGATTCTCCTTGCCGGAGTGGGTTCGCGGCTGTCTCACTAGCGGGTTTGCGTGGCGTCGTCCCGTGGTCTTGGCCGAGGATTCCGGCGTGTGTCCCAGTTTCCTCACGACGCATTTACAGCTGCCGCTGTCGGAACCCGGGCGTCGACTTCCAGAACGGCGCCCGCGTATCGCGGGTGGTTTGGAATCACGGCGTTCCTATGGCGGCTTTTCCGGTGTGCTTGTTCAGTCTCTGCTTTCTCCCTGCCACTTGCCGCTGTAGATCACGGATCTCCCTATCCTTCTCCATCTCGGACAGCAGCTTGCGAATGTCCTCGGCGTCCACAACCAGGGAATTGCCATGCAGCATCGGGCCCATTCCGTGGATCAGGCGCGCGGCTCGAGCAGGGCTGATGCCGAACAGTTCTCCAACTTGCCGCCGGTCGAACAACTTAATCGCCCTGTCGCCCAGTGCGACCCGGATCGTAGCTATGCGGTCCGCCCAGTCTGGTAGCTTGATCATTAGCGCCACCGCTGCGTCGAGCGTTCTGGGACCCCCGCGGCGATCAACATTCATCACAATACACCTCGTGGTGGGATTTTAGCGCAGCCACACTCCCCGATGTGGACGCGCCGCAGCGATAACCTGATATCCCGCAGAATGGTGGTCAGCCGGTGTTCTGCAAGCCGGCCGCGAGGCCGCTGACCGCGAGCAACAGCAGCCGGTGCAGCTGCTCGCGGCGGGCCGCGAGGCCGGGG
>JADGNR010000257.1 GCA_017883415.1 Bryobacteraceae bacterium
GTCCGCCTCCGCCATCCGGATCGGTGATGTTTCGCGTGGCGCGCGCCTCGCCGGTCAACCGTTGAGCGGTGCCGCGCCGGATGGTCCCGTTATCCATGGCGTGGATCAAGGCGTCCTCCACTCTCTCGCGGTTTGCGCACCACCACTGCGCTTCTTCCGCCTCCGTCTTGAACTTCGGTACTACGATCCGTTCGCCTTTGTGCTCCATATTCAGAATCGCAGCCTCAACTGGCTTTCCGCGCATGCCGCGCGAGGTGGTGCTGGTCCAGCGCCTGGCGGACAAAGACCTTGATCACGGCCTGGCGGCTCACGTTGAGCTCGGCCGCAGTCTGGTCGAGCTCCTCCAGCATGGCGATGGTGAAGTCGACGTTGACCCGCTGAATTGGAAGCATCATCTTGCCGCGGTTCGTGAAGAAACGCGACACGTCTTTTCCTCGGTCGGCCATTTGGGCTATGGATTCGGCCGATGGGGCCTTCTTGCTTTCACGAGTTGGCTTCATATAACTCCCGTTCCTCCCGCGTCGACCGCCACAGCGTCACAAGGTGGCAGTATTGGCCGAGCTTGTCTTCCCCTGATCTCAAAGACCACCGTAAACAGGCGATCCTGGACCCAGCCGATCGCGCGGTACTGCTCCGGGTCGTCCGAGCGCTGGTCTTGGTAGTACGGGCGCAAAAAGGCTTCTTGTGCCTCCTCGAAGCCAATGCCTCGCTTCGGGTTGCGCCTCAGCGACTCGCTCTTAGCCTTGCTGAACCTAAACCGCATCGCCGCTTGGTATGACAGTTATACCACATCGCGCCCCTCCCCGCGCCGTCTTCCGGGGCAAGTACCAGGGCTTCGCCGCCGGTCTCCGCGCCCGCGAGTTCCGGCGCCAGCGCCGGCATTACCCGGCCAGCGCCGCGAACACGCGCATCATGGCGCCGTGGGCCAGCACCACGTCCGGGTCGCGCTGCATGGCCTCGAAATACCGGCGCGCGAAGCCGGCGCCGTGTTCCGCCGGCGACAGGAGCTCGCGCGCCCGCTTGATCAGCCGGACGGCATCGGCGGCGGTCGGCGGGTCCTCGAAAGCGAGCGTCTCGTCCACCAGCACGATGAACTGGGAAATCTCGCGCAGCCAGCCGAACCACGGATCGTTGAGCACCAGGTCGAGATATTGCCCGGTGGAGGCGATGCGCGCCACATCGCGCTCGTAGGCGGCGCGCTCGCTATCGAGCAGGCGCTTATGCAGGCGCAGCAGCCCATTGCGCAGTTGCTTGAGTCGCTCCGCGGCGGGGTCGGGCATCCCGTCCATGGTATCGTGACTTTCTTGCGGCCGTCGCAAAGGAGCAACCAAAGCCATCGTTGTTTCGTCATATTGGTAGCGCCATGAGTTTCCTCGACAACCTGGAAAACAACCTCAAGAGCCTCGAATCGCAGGAAGGGGCCCACGACTCCACCGGCCGCCAGCACCGGGCGCGGGAACGGGAACGGGCCGCCGCGCGGGCCGCCGCGCCCTACGCCGACGCCTTGAAGAACGGACCGTACACCAGCGAACTGCTCAAGCAGGCGGCGCGCATCGGCTTTGCCATGCGCGTCAAGGTGCACATCGCCTGGCTGGGTTCCACGCTGCGGCTGGAAGCCCGCGAGCGGCGGCTCGAGCTGCGCCCCACGTCCACCGGCGTGGTGGCGGTATATCTCGAAAACAGCCAGGAGACGCGCACCGAGGCGGTGGATCTCGCCGGCGCCCCCGAGGAACTCGTGCGCCGGTGGCTGGCCGCGGCGGCCTGAGACTTGCATCTCCGCGGACGCCGTGGGATCTGATAGATATGCACAAACCCGGCTTCGATCCCGGCCTGACCCAGCAGGTGATCGCTCCCGTACGGCGCATCATCAATCAGGACGGCACCTTCAACGTCCACCGCCGCGGCACCACCTGGCGCGACTTCCATCCCTATCTGCACCTCATCAACATGGGCTGGCTGCGCTTCCTGGCCACCCTGTTGTTCGGCTACATCGTGATCAATACGTGCTTTGCCGCGGCCTATTTTGAGCTGGGCCCGGACCAGCTCCAGGGCGCCGCCGCCCCCACCGCCGCGGGCCGTTTTCTGAACGACTTCTTTTTCAGCTCCCATACGCTGAGCACCGTGGGCTACGGCAACATCTCGCCCAAGGGCATAGCGGGCAATGCGGTGGCGGCGTTCGAGGCGCTGGTAGGCGTGCTCGGTTTCGCGCTGGCCACCGGACTGCTGTTCGGACGCGTCTCGCGCCCGTCGGCCAAGATCGGTTTCAGCGAGAACATGTTGATCGCCCCCTACCAGGATGGCGCCAGCCTGCAGTTCCGCGTGGTCAACCGCCGCGTGAATTCCGTCATGGAAGTCGAGGCCAGGATCATGCTGATGACCGTGGAGATGAAGGACGGCGCGGCGCAACGCGCTTACCATCTGCTCAAGCTCGAGCGCGATAAAGTCCTGTTTCTGCCCCTCACCTGGACCGTGGTGCACCCCATCGACACGGAAAGCCCGTTGTGGGGCAAGACCGCCGAAGACCTGCTGCGGCTTCAGGCGGAGGTGCTGATCCTGATCAAGGCCTACGACGATACCTTCGCCCAGACGGTGCTCGCGCGCCATTCCTACCGCCATGACGAGTTCCTGTGGAACCAGCGCTTCGCTCCGGCGTTCTCGGTGGATGCGGAAGGCGACCTGGTGCTGGAGCTGCGCAAAGTGGGCGAGGTGGCGTAGTAGCTTTCAGCCATCAGCGATCAGCTTTCAGCTATCGGTCAACCGGCAGCGCACAAGGCTGAGCGCTGAAAGCTGAACGCTGAAAGCTGAGAGCTGAACGCTCTCTTCAGCGCGAAGCGGTCTTTTCCCGTTCCACGGCGGGCGCCAGGGCGATTACGGCCCAGGCCGTTGCCGCCGCGGAGATCCATTGATCGTGATCGAAGGGGAAGCCGCTCTGGAAATACGGCTGAAACTTCACGGCGCGGCTGCGGACGTACCACGAGCCGTCCGCGCACTCGGTGTCGAGCAGGTATTTCACGCCGTGGCGGTAGACCGGGTCCGCGGCTTGCAGCACGCCGCTTTCCGCCAGCGCCCAGAGCGATTGGCCGGTGGCAAAGGCATCGCTCACCAGGTTGCGGTTTGGCGCCCAGCCGCCGTCCTCGCGCTGGAGGGCGATCAACGCGCGGCCGAACGGCTGCACGTGCTCCGCACCGGCCGCGGCCCAGTGGAGGCCCACCAGTTGCATGGACCGGTCGTCGTTGGTCGCGGGCCTGGCAGCCAGCAGGAAATCGCGCGCGCGGGCGATGCGCTGGTCGAACTCGGCCTTCTGCGCGGGCGGAGCGTAAAGCTGCAGCGCCCGTAAGGCCAGGGCGGTCCTGGCAATGCGGCCTTCCTCCATCGGGGCCCGCGCCACGCCGCCGAACCACCAGCTACCGTCGCGATGCTGGCTGTTGGCAATAAAGATGGCCAGCGCGTCGGTGACCGTGCTGGCCGGGTAGTGCACCGCGCCCAGCGACACCGCGGAGAAAATTTGCGGGTCCGCCATTCCGCCGGTGTCGATGCGCTCCAGCAGCAGCGGCTGGAACGAAGTCCACTGCGCCTCCGCCATCCTGACGTGCTCCTGGGCCGCGGTTTCATCCACGCGCACCCCGCTCGAGCGCGCCGCCGAAACGGCCATCGTAGTCATGGGCTGGTGGTGGCAGCCCACACAGCCGCTCTGTTTGAAGAACTCCGTGCTGCTGCGTTGGAGGATCGCGGCGCCGCTCTCCACCGCGTGCGCGATACTCCGCGACGCCGCAGCCTTCCGTTCGGGCGGCGCGTGGGGATATCCTTCGCGAGCGCCCGCGGCGGATAGCGCGGCGATCACCTCGCGGTTGCCAAACTTCTTCGCCCAGTCGAGCGCAGTCTCGCCCATAGCGCTCTTCGCGTTCAGCGCCGCGCCGGCCTTGAGCAACAGACGGACCACCGCGAGATCCTGCGTCTCGGAGGCAACCGCCAGCATCAGCGGCGTCATATCGCGGATGTCCTTCGCGTTGCTGCGCGCCCCGCTTTCCAACAGGGTTTGGACAATCTCCGCCGGGCAGTAAGGGGCCGCCAGCATGAGGGGTGTCAGCCCGATCAACTGGACCTTCCCGAATTTGACCTCCGGGGCGGACGTCATGGGCGTATTCACTCGGGCGCCCTTGGCCAACAGGAATCGGATGGCCGGGAGGTTGCAGTTCTCGACGGCCGAACCTAGCGGCGTACGGCCCATGTCATCGGCGGCGGCTACATCGGCGTCGCGGCCGGCCAGCAGTTGCATGGTTTCCCAATCGTCCACCTCGGCGGCCAGGCGCAGGGCACTAATGCCGTGATTGTCCCGCGCCTTGGGGTCTGCGCCTTTGGCCAGCAGCAGGCGAACCGCATCCGCATTGCCATCCCACGAGGCCGCGAGCATGAGCGCCGTCCGCCCCTGCTTGGTGCGCGCATTCACGTCGGCGCCCTTCTCCACCAGCATGCGCACCTTGCGTGGGTCGCGCGCCCCCAAAATCAGCGCCGTGGTCTCGAACGAGTTTCTCTCATTGACTCCGGCGCCGGCATCGAGCAGCAGTTGGACGGCTTCCGCGCTCCCGAAGGCGGCGGCGTGCATCAGCAGCGTGGTGCCGCGCCGGTCGCTGGTATTCACGTCCGCGCCGCCGCGGAGCGCCGCCGTGAGAGATGCCAGATCGTTGCCGCGGATCGCCTGAAAAAGCCGATCCGAAGGAGTCTCGCCCGCGGCTGCCCAACAAAGGCACACCGCCAACGCAATGGTCCCCAATCCCCTCATCGTGACAATCCTCCGTATGTCCGGCAGTATATAACATTTGTTACGGAAGCCGATGCCCGGGAACATCGCCGGGCGCCTCTGCGTTAACAACCAATGATGCGCTACGAATTTCGCTATGCCCTGCGCGGCCTGCGGCGCGAACCGGCATTCGCCGCCATGGTGGTGCTCAGCCTGGCCGTGGGCATTGGGGCCAATACCGCCATCTTTTCGCTGGTGAATGGCGTGCTCCTGCGGCCGCCGGCCTATCGCGACCCGGAGCGCCTCGTCGCGCTCAGCCAGGTGATTCCCAAATTCCTCAAGACTTATCCGTCCCTTCCCGTCAACCTGGGCATCCTGTGGGAGTGGCGCAAGCAGGTGACTTCCTTTGAGAGCGTGGGCGCCGCGCGGACCGCCAGCTTCAACCTGACCGGCCAGGGCGAGCCCGAACTGCTTCGCGGCGCGCGGGTGACGGCGAATATGTTCGCCGTGCTGGGCGTCCAGCCGCACTTCGGCCGTTGGTTCCTGGAGAGCGAAGAGCCGGCGGGCCGCGACATGGTGGTGATCCTGGCCGACACCCTCTGGCGGCGCCGCTTCCATGCCGACCCCGGAATCATCGGCCGCAAGATGCTGCTCGATGGCCGGCCCTGCGAAGTGGTGGGGGTGTTGCCGCCCTCCTTCCGCTTTCCGCGGGAGGAGAAGACCGCCGCGCTCGCCCTCGGCGAGGGCTCGGAAATCTTCCGCCCGCTCGGCTATCAGAATGACGATTTTGGGGTGCGGCTGGGCGATTTCAACTATTGGGCCATTGCCCGCCTGCGACCGGGCGTCTCGCTGGCCCAGGCGCGCGCCGAAATGAACGTGGTCGAGGCGGCGATCTCCGCCAAGATCCCGGAGAAGATCGATCTGCATGCCAGCGTGGTGCCGCTGCAGGAGCGCATGGTGGGCGAGGTGCGCCAGGGGCTGGTCCTGCTGATGGCCGCCGTGGGCGCGGTGCTCCTGGTGCTGTGCGTCAACCTGGCGAATCTCTCGCTGGCGCGCGCCGCGGGAGGGGCGCGTAATTCCGCCATACGCACCGCGCTCGGCGCCGGGCGCGCGCGGCTGGTGCGTCAGTCCCTGGCCGAAAGCCTGCTGCTCGCTTTGGCCGGCGGCGCGCTCGGTGTTCTGCTGGCGTATGCGGGGCTGCGCGCGCTGCTGGCCGCGGCGCCGGTGGATTTGCCGCGCCTGTATGAAGTCGGCATCGACCTCCGGGTGCTGCTGTTCGCGCTCGCGATTTCGCTCGCGACCGGCGTGATCTTCGGCATCTTCCCCGCGCTGCGGAGCGCCGCGTCGGCCCCTTACGAAGCCCTCAAATCCGGCAGCCATACCAACACCGAAGGACGGCGCGGCATGCGGCTCCGCAACATTCTGGTGGGGATGGAAGTGGGGCTCAGCGCCGCGCTGCTGGTGACCGCCGGCCTGCTGATCTCGAGCTTCGTGCGGCTCACCAACGTGGACAAGGGCTTCCACGTGGAGCGCGTCATCGCCCTCAACCTGTCCCTGCCCGCGACCAAATACCCCGACAACGCGCAGCGCGCCGCCGTCTTCGAACGCGTGCTGAACAAAGCGCAGGCCCTGCCCGGCGTCGAATCGACCGCGCTGGTCTCGGCCTTGCCGCTCGAAGGCGAAAGCTGGATCGACATCGCCAGCGTCGAAAACGAGGCGCGCCCGATCGCGGAACTGCCTTCCACCAACGTGCGCTTCATCAGCCCCGATTATTTCAAGACGCTCGGCATCGCGCTCCAGGGCGGCCGCGATTTCGAGGGTCAGGACCACGCCCGGAAAGTGGTGATCGTCTCGGCCGGCCTCGCGAAGAAGCTGTGGCCCGCGCAGGATGCCGTGGGTCGCCGGCTCGTCGATAACGAGCAACTGCTGACCGTGGTGGGCGTGACCCCGGACATCCGCAGCACCAGCCTGGACCATGAGCCCGTGAACATGCTGTACCTGCCCTATTGGCAGCGGGGGCGCTTCAGCGTTTCCTTCCTGGTGCGCACGGCCATGGACCCGCGCGGTCTGGCCCCGGCGCTGCGCCGTGCGGTGTGGGACGTGGATTCCGAAGTGCCCGTGCCCGAGGTGCGGACGCTCGAGCAAGTAATGGCGCAATCGGTGGCCGAGCGGCGCTTCCAGATGCTGCTGGTCCTGCTGTTTGCCGCCGCCGCCCTGGCCCTGGCGGCGTTCGGCACCTACGGCGTGGTCTCCTATACGGTGGCGCGCCGCCGCGGGGAGATGGGCATCCGCATGGCGCTTGGCGCCGCGCAGGGCGACGTGCTTCGGATGGTGCTGCGCCAGGGCATGATGCCGGTGGTGGGCGGCCTGGCCGCGGGCGCCGCCGCCGCGCTGGCCATCGGCCGGTACGTGGCCAGCCTCCTGTTTCAGGTAAGCCCGCGCGACCCCGTCGCGTTCACCGCGGCCACGCTAGTGCTGCTCGTAGTCTCGGCCGCCGCGTGCCTGATTCCCGCACGGCGCGCCACGCGCGTCAACCCCATTGAAGCGCTGCGCTTCGAGTAGGGGCCACGCAGGGTGCCGCATTGAAGACGTTTCAAGGCATGGCCGCTATAATGCTGGACTTATATTAGCTTTACGTTATAATCTGGTTGTGGCCTGGGAGGGTCTACAGCAGCAGGGTAAGCGGCTCGCGCCATTCCGCTATGCGTGAACTGCGCGTGCAACACCAGGGGCGCCCCTACCGGGTGCTCTACATTTTCGATCCTCGCCGCGTGGCGCTTCTGCTGCTTGGTGGCGATAAAACTGGCGATGACCGCTGGTATGAGAAGAACGTATCGTTGGCGGACCGACTTTACGACCACTACCTTGCTGAAATTGAGGAGGAAGACCGTGCCAAAGACGACAAAGTTCAATGAACTTCGGGCGAAGATGTCGCCGGAAGCTCGGGCCGAGGCTCGGCGCCTCGCCGACGAAGATCTTAAAGAAATGCCGCTGCACGAACTGCGCGCCGCCCGCCACCTCACACAGCAACAACTCGCGAAGACCCTCGACATGACGCAGGCGGCGGTCTCACAACTGGAGCAACGCACGGATATCTACCTCAGTACGCTTGAGAACTTCGTTGAAGCGATGGGCGGCCGGCTGGAAATGTACGCCGTGTTTCCCGACGGAAAAGTGAAACTGGGTCTTGATCGGGACGCATCTTAGTCGCGGCGCAGGGCCACACTGAGGTCGATGGCCGTAGCCTGGCGCGCGGCCAGCCCACACGCCGCCAACGCAGTGCCCACGAGCAAGACCCCCGTGATCGCGAAGGTCAGCGGATCGCGCGGCTTGACCTCGAAGAGCAAGGACGAGAGCAACCGGGTGGCCGCCAGAGCGCCGGCCAAGCCCGCGATGACGCCGGCCCCCACGACGCGCGCGCCGGACGCAAACACCAGGCGCAGGATATCGCGCGGCTGGGCCCCCAGGGCTATCCTGACTCCGAACTCGTGGGTGCGCCGCGCTACTGCGTACGCCATGACGCCATAGACGCCGACGGCCGACAGAATCAGTCCCAACGCGGCAAAGGAGTTCAACAGCGTCATATAGAACCGCGGCTTGGCTACTTGTTCGGCAAAGACGTCGTCCAACGCGGTGATTTCGGGGGGCG
>JADGNR010000042.1 GCA_017883415.1 Bryobacteraceae bacterium
GTGCGCGCCGCACTGGCCCGGGTGGGCGCTCCACCGCGCGGTCTGACGGTGAACGTGCGCGGGCAGGTGCCGCCGCTCGAAGATACCGTCAACGGCCTGCGCATCGGCCTGCTGCTGGCGATCGCCGTGATCTTCCTTCTGCTGGCGGCGAATTTCCAATCGGTGCGGCTGGCTTTCGCCGTGTTGTGTACCGTGCCGGCGGTGCTGTGCGGCGTGGCGGCGATGCTGCTCGCCACCGGGACCACGCTCAACGTGCAATCGTTCATGGGGGCGATCATGGCCATCGGGGTGGCGGTGGCCAACGCAATTCTGTTCGTGACCTTCGCCGAGATGAGCCGCCACGAAGGCGCGGACCATCTGGAGGCGGCGCTCGACGGAGGCCGCAGCCGCCTGCGCGCGATTCTGATGACCGCGATGGCCATGATCGCCGGCATGACGCCCATGGCGCTGGGGCTGGGCGAGAGCGGGGGGCAAACGGCGCCGCTGGGGCGCGCGGTGATCGGCGGGCTGGCCGCGGCCACGCTGTCGACGCTGTTCATTCTGCCCTCGATCTATGCCATTCTCGAAAGGCGGGCGCGCGTGGCGTCGCCATCGCTCGACCCCGACGATCCCGCGAGCAGAAATTATGAACGCGCATAGGGGTTGGACGACCGGGTTGGCGCTACTGTTCCTGACGCCGTTACTGTGCGCCCAACAGCCGGTGGAGCTGACGCCGGTGGTGTCGAAGCCCATCGAGCGCAAGCTGGCGCTGCCCGGCGAGCTCAGGCCCTACCAGGAGGTGGCCCTCCACGCCAAAGTCACCGGCTTTGTCGAACGGGTGCTGGTGGACCGCGGCTCGGTGGTCAAGAAGGACCAGTTGCTGGCTACGCTCGACGTTCCGGAGCTGGCCGCGCAGCGCGCCGAAGCCGAGGCCAAAGTGCAAGCCGTGGAAGCGCAGCGCGCCGCGGCCGAAGCCCGGCTGGCGTCCGAACAGGGCACCTACGAGCGCCTGCAAGCCGCCTCGGCCACGCCCGGCGCCATTTCGGGCAATGAGCTGACCATCGCCGGGAAATCCGTGGATGCGGCGCGCGCGCAGGTGCTGGCCGTGGAGTCTTCCGTCAAAGCCGCGCGGGCCGCCGCCAAGGCCGTCCAGGATATGGAGCGGTACCTGCAAGTCACCGCGCCCTTCGATGGCGTGATTACCGAGCGCAACGTGCACCCCGGCGCGCTGGCCGGTCCCTCGGGCGATAAGGCTCCGGCGCCGCTGTTCCGCCTGGAGCAGAACACGCGCCTGCGGCTGGTGGTGGCGGTCCCGGAAGTGGACGTTTCGGGCATCGAAGTCCACGCGCACGTCACCTTCACGGCGCCGGCATGGCCGGGCCAGACGTTCACGGGCGTGATTGCGCGGGTGGGACACTCGATGGACGCGAAGACGCGCTCCATGGCGGTCGAGCTCGACGTCCCCAACGCACGCGGCCAGCTTGCGCCGGGCATGTACGCCACGGTGAACTGGCCCGTGCGCCGCGCCCGGCCATCGCTCATCGTGCCGGCTTCGAGCGTGGTGACCACTACCGAGCGCACCTTCGTCATCCGCGCGAACAACGGCGCCGCCGAGTGGGTGGACGTAGCGAAGGGCGCTGCGGCCGGCCCGGACACGGTGGAAGTGACCGGCGCGCTTACGCCCGGCGACCGGATTGTGAAACGCGCCAGCGACGAGATCCGCGATGGAGCCAGGCTGAAATAGTATCCTGTTAGTCTATGTCTGACGCCAACGCAACCGCTCCCGCCCGCCCGATGGGCTTCGCCACCAGAAGCCTGCACGCCGGCCATACGCCCGATAAGGCCAGTCTGGCGCGCGCCGTGCCGATCTACCAAACCACGTCCTTTGTGTTCGAGAACAGCGCCCACGCCGCCGCCCTGTTCGGGCTGCAGCAGTTCGGCAACATCTACAGCCGCATCATGAACCCGACCACCGACGTTTTCGAGCAGCGCGTGGCGGCACTGGAAGGGGGCATCGCCGGGCTGGCCACGGCCAGCGGTCAGGCGGCGCAGTTCCTGGCCATCAGCAGCCTGGCCGGGCAGGGCGACGAGGTGGTGGCCGCCAGCACGCTCTATGGCGGCACCTACACGCAATTCGACGTGAGCTTCCGCCGCATCGGGATCAACGTCAAATTCGTCGAGCCGGACGACCCGGAAAACTTCCGCAAGGCCATCACCCCGAAGACGCGCCTGCTCTACGGCGAGACCATCGCCAATCCGCGCATGAACGTGCTCGACATCGAAAAAGTGGCGGCCATCGCGCATGAAGCCGGCGTGCCGTTGATGATCGACAACACCATGGCGTCGCCCTATCTGTGCCGGCCCATCGAGCACGGCGCGGATATCGTGGTGCAGTCGGCGACGAAGTTTCTAGGCGGCCACGGCACGTCCATTGGCGGCATCATCGTGGACAGCGGCAAATTCAAGTGGACCGACAAGTATCCCGCCATCACCCAGCCCAGCCCCGGATACCACGGCATGAAGTTCAGCGAGGTGTTCGGCGACCTGGCCTACATGATCAAGGTGCGCGTCGAGGGCCTGCGCGATTTCGGCCCGTGCATGAGCCCGTTCAACTCGTTCCTGTTCATCCAGGGCATTGAGACGCTGAAGTTCCGCATGGAAGCGCACAGCCGCAATGCGCTGGCGGTGGCCGAATGGCTGGAGAAGAACCCGGCGGTCACCTGGGTGAAGTTTCCAGGGCTCCGGTCGAGCCCGTATTACAAGCTGTCGCAGAAGTACCTGCCCAAGGGGCAGGGGTCCATCGTGGCGTTTGGCATCAAGGGCGGGGCGGAGGCGGGGCGCAGGCTGATCGATTCGGTGCAGCTGTTCTCGCACCTGGCGAACCTGGGCGATTCCAAGAGCCTGATCATTCACCCGGCCACCACCACCCACCAGCAATTGAGCGACGCGCAGCAACTGGAGGCGGGCGTCACCAAGGACCTGGTGCGCATTTCGGTGGGCATCGAAGATGTGGAAGACCTGATCTGGGACCTGGACCAGGCGATCGCGGCGTCGCAGAAGTAGGGGCGCGCCGCATGGCCAAACGCAAGCCGGCCCGGCCGCCGGTGCCCCCGCCGCGCGGCCGGTTTCCCGAGTGGCTTCCGCCCGCGCTGGGGCTTGCGGCGTTGGCGATTGCGATCTATGGCAACAGCGTCCCCAACGGGTTCGTGGGCGACGATAAATTCCAGCTTCTGAGGAACCCCCTGGTCACCGATCCCGGGAGAATCCCACAGATCCTGGGATCGAGCGTCTGGTCCTTTCTGGGACTGCCCGGAAATTATTATCGGCCGCTGCAGTTCCTGGTCTACCTGTTCCTGTACGAGTGCGCGGGCTTTCATGCGTCGGCATTTCATCTGTTCATGGTTTTGCTCCACGCGGCCAACACGGTACTGCTGTATCTTCTGGTGCGGCGCCTGGCGGCGGGGCGTGCCGCCTTCGCGGCGGCAGCGCTGTTTGCCGCGCATCCTATTCACACCGAGGTGGTCGATTGGATCGCCGCCCTGCCCGACCTGATGCTCACCACGCTGGTCCTGGCGGGCGTCCTGGTGTTGGTGCGCCAGGGCGCCTCGCCGCGCGGCTGGCAGATCCTCGGACACTTCGCCTTTTACCTGCTGGCGCTGCTGACGAAGGAAACGGGCGTGATGCTGCTGCCGCTCTTCGCCGGCTTCGGCTTCTTCTGCCTTGGCCGGCGTTGGAGCGAATTTCGGCGCAACGCCGCACTCTATGGGGCGATGGCGGCGGCGTTCGGCCTCTATCTGGCGATGCGGGGAGTCGCCTTGGGCAGCCTGGCGCCGGGGCAGCAGTCGTTCATTCATCTCGGTCCGGCGGAGTTCGCGATGAGCGTGGTGGTCACGGCGGCGCAGTATTTTGCGGCGTTGTTGTTCCCGGCGGATCTCAACTATTTCCATGTTTTCCGTCCCACTCAAACGGTCACCGTGGAGTTTCTGTTCTCCGCATTGGCACTGGCCGCGCTCGCCGCCGTTCTCTTCCGCTCCCGGACGCCGCTCATCTCGTACGGCGTCTTCTGGATTGCCGTGACCATCGCCCCGCCTCTCAACCTGACCGGCGTCGGACAAAATGTGTTTGCCGAGCGCTATTTGTATCTGCCTTCCGCGGGATTCTGCTGGATCGCGGGATGGGCGTGGGATTGGCTGGCCGGCCGCCGGTTGCAATGGGCGCGCGTGGTGGGCGCCATGGTCCTGCTGGCCTGCGCGCTGAAAGTGGTGGCGCGCAATCGCGACTGGCGGGATAACTTCACCATGATGCAGATCACGGTGCGACAGTCGCCCACGGCCGGCTGGATGCACGACGCGCTGGCGTCGGAATACGTGGAGCGCGACGCCTTCGACCAGGCTCTGGAACATGAGCGGCTGGCCGTCCGCTACCAACCGGATATGGCGGTGTTTCAGATGAAGCTGGGGTATCTCCTGATGCGCAACGATCCGCGCGCAGCCATCGCGGCATTCCAGAGAGTGGTTGCGCTCGAACCCGCGGCGGCGAAGGGCCACTGCGATCTGGGAATGGCGTTCGAGGCTGCGGGCGACGTACGGCAAGCGGCGCGCGAATACGAGCGAGCCTTGCAGTTGCAGCCGCAACTCCGCGAAGCGCAGGAAGGGTACCAGCGCGCGCTGGCGAGGCTGCGGTAGCGTCTGGGAGCCCGCCGCCGGGGCGCTGCCGCACCGACTACAATATAGATACAGTGTCTGGGAAAACCTTCTACATCGAAACCTTCGGCTGCCAGATGAACGTGCACGATTCCGAAAAGGTGATCGGCACGCTCATGGCGCAGGGCTACGCGCAGGTGGAGGCGCCGGAGGATGCCCACCTGGTGCTGTACAACACGTGCAGCATCCGCGATAAGGCGGAGCAGAAGGTGTTCAACCGGCTGCAGAACTTCAAGCGCGACGCCGGCAAGGGAAAGATCTTCGGCGTGCTGGGCTGCGTGGCGCAGCAGGAAGGGGAGAAGATCTTCGACCGCGCGCCGCATGTGAGCCTGGTGTGCGGCTCGGCCAGCTATACGCGGCTGGGCGAGATGCTGGTGCAACTGGAAGCGGGTAACCGGCACGTCACCGGGCTGAGCCTGGATACCGACGAGACCTTCGACACGCCGTTCACCCGCCGCGACAACCCGCACCGCGCGTATATCACCATCATCGAAGGGTGCGACAAGAGCTGCGCCTATTGCGTGGTGCCGTTCACGCGCGGTCCGGAGCGCAGCCGCACCAGCGAGAGCGTGATGGCGGAAGCGCGGCGGCTGGCGGCGGAGGGCTACACCGAGATCCAGTTGCTGGGGCAGAACGTGAACAGCTACCGCGATCCGTCGGCGGCGGGCTGGGACTTTGCGGCGCTGCTCGGGCGCGTGGCGGAGATCCCCGGAATCCGCCGGGTCCGCTACACCACCTCGCATCCGCGCGATTTCGTGCGCGCGATCGTGGACGCCATGGATGCCAACGCGGTGCTGTGCGACCACGTGCATCTGCCGGTGCAATCGGGCTCGACCAGGATGCTGGCGGCGATGGACCGCCTGTACACCCGCGACCAATACATGCGGCGCATCGAGTGGCTCAAGACGGCGCGGCGCCGGTACTCCATCACCACCGACATCATCGTCGGGTTTCCCGGCGAGACGGAGGAGGATTTCGCGCAGACGCTCGACCTGCTGGAGAAGGTGGAGTACGATTCGCTGTTCAGCTTCAAGTACTCGCCGCGCCCCAACACGGCGGCGCTCGCCTTCAGCGATCGCGTCCCCGAAGAGGAGAAGCAGCGCCGGCTGGTCATCCTGCAGGAGAAGCAGCGCGCCATACAGATCCGGCGCAATGCGGAGCTGATCGGCGCCGTACGGGAAGTTCTGGTGGAAGGGCGGAACCAGGCGCTGGGGCAGTGGATCGGCCGTACCTCCGACAACCGCACGCTCAACTTCACGCAGGCGGATTCCAACGGCGATTCGCTCGAGGGAAAGTACCTGCCGGTGCGGGTCACGCGGAGCGGTCCGAACTCCTTGGTGGGCGAGAGCGCAACTGTGGTGTAATGAAAACTGGAGGGGCATCATGGAAGTCGAAATGAAGATCCGTGGTCTCATGATGGATCCCGTCACCAACATGCCCATCGTCATTCTCAAGGACGTGAATGGGAACACCGTGCTTCCCATCTGGGTGGGCGTTTATGAGGCCAATGCCATCGCCCTCGAAATCGAGAAAGTTTCGACTCCCCGGCCCATGACCCACGATCTCATCAAGAGCCTGCTGCTGGGCCTGAATACGGCCTTGCGCAAGGTGGTGGTGAGCGAACTCAAGGACGATACCTTCTACGCCGTGATCTGGCTCGACCGCGAAGGCGATCTGATCAGCGTGGATTCGCGGCCGAGCGACGCCCTGGCCCTGGCGCTGCGGCTGGACTGCCCCATCTACGTGGAAGACGCCGTCCTCAAGAGTTCGAAACTGGCGGCCACGGTCTCCGACAAAGTGAACAACGAAGAACTGCGGCGCTGGCTGGAGGGCCTCAACGACGAGGACCTCGGCCGCTACAAGATGTGAACCCCGCAATCGCCGCGCGCCTGGAAAGCCTGGACATTCAACTCATGGCGGAAGCCACGGCGTACAGCCTGTTCGCGCGCGGCGCCTGCCTGGCGCTGGTGCACCGGAGCGCGGAGGGCTTCGATTCCGTCGGCGCCTCGGCTATCATGACGGACAATGGTCCGGCTTACCTGGTGTGGCGGGAGGGCGCGCCGCGATTGGCGGCCAAGGGCGGAGAGATGCCCGCCGCGCCCGAACAGGTGGAGACCGTCCGCAGGTTCTCCCAGGATTTGAAAGCGGCCCTGCAACTGAGCGAATGACACTCGACCAACAACTCGACTACCTGCGCAAGGGCATGGCGGAGATCATCCGCGAGGAAGACCTGCGCGAGCGGCTTGCCGTGGCCGCAAAGGCCGGGCGTCCGCTACGCGTGAAAGCCGGCTTCGACCCCACGGCGCCCGACCTGCACCTGGGCCATACCGTCCTGCTGCGCAAGATGAAGCATTTTCAGGACCTCGGCCACACCGTGATTTTCGTGGTGGGCGACATGACGGCCATGATCGGCGACCCCTCCGGCCGCAATGTCACGCGCCCGCCGATGACGCACGAAGCCATACAGGCCAACGCCGAGACCTACATGGCGCAGGTCTTCAAGATTCTCGACCGGGAGAAAACGGAAGTTCGGTTCAACAGCCAGTGGCTGGGAGAGCTGCGTTTCGAGGGCTTGATCCGCCTGTTCTCGAAGTACACCGTGGCGCGGATACTCGAGCGCGACGATTTCGCCAAACGCTACAAAGAGGGGGTGCCGATTTCGCTCCACGAATTGATGTACCCGCTGGCGCAGGCGTACGATTCGGTGGCGGTGGAATGCGACGTGGAAATGGGTGGGACGGACCAGAGGTTCAACCTGCTGGTGGGGCGCGAAATCCAGAAGGACTTCGGGCAGCCGCCGCAGATCGTGGCGCTGACCCCGCTGCTGGAGGGCCTCGACGGGGTCAACAACATGTCCAAATCGCTGGGCAACTACATCGGCATCACGGAACCGCCCGAAGTGATGTATCGCAAGGTCATGCAGATTTCCGACGAGCTGATGTTCCGCTACTACGAGTTGCTCACCGACCGGAGCCTCGCCGACATCCAGGCCCTCCGAGCGCAGGCGCACCCCATGGAGGCCAAGATGGCGCTGGCCCGGCTGATCGTGAGCGACTACCACACCGCGGCTGACGCCGCACGCGCGGGGGAAGTATTCAATAGCGTGGTGCGCCGCAAGGAAGTTCCCGCCGATCTCGCGGCCGTGCCCCTGCCGGAGGGGGTGTCGGTGGCCAACGGCATCCGCGTGGACAAACTGCTGGCGCGGATCGGGCTTACCGAATCGGTGAGCGATGCTGTGCGCAAGATCAAAGCCGGCGCGGTGGAGATCAACGGCGAGCGGGTGAGGGAACTGGTGCTGGCGGGCGGGGCGCCGGAGATGGTGATCCAGGTAGGGAAGAACTGGCGCAAGGTTTCCGCGGGATCGGCGTGATAAAGCAGTGAGAAAACTCTTCTACTGGAAGCTCAAGGAACGCGAGATCAAGCTGGGCGAGAGCACGGTCCTGATGGCAGTGCTCAACGTGACGCCCGATTCGTTTTCCGACGGCGGCAAATACGCCGATCCCGACCGCGCCTTCGCGCGCGCTATGGAAATGGAGGAGCAGGGGGCGGACATCATCGATGTGGGCGCCGAATCCACCAAGCCCGGTTCGGCGCGCATCTCGGCGGCCGAGGAGATGCGGCGCCTGATCCCCGTACTGAAGCGGCTGAAAGGCCGGCTGGGCGTGCCGGTTTCCGTGGACACCTACAAAGCCGAAGTGGCGGAGCGCGCGCTCGAGCTGGGCGTGGAGATCATCAACGACCCTTCGGGCCTGACCTTCGAGCCGCACCTGGCGCGCATTGTCTCCAACCACGATGCCGGCCTGGTGTTGAACCACATGCGGGGCCGGCCGGAGACGTGGGCGAAACTGGCTCCCCTGCCGGATCCCATCGGCACGATCGCGCGCGACCTGGAAGCGACCATCAGCCGCGCCCGGCACGCGGGCGTGGACAAGTCGCGGATGGCCATCGATCCCGGCCTCGGGTTCGGCAAGCGCAAAGAGCAGAATTCGCTGATCCTCGGCCGGCTCGGCGAACTGGCGGGGCTGGACCTGCCCATCATGATCGGCCCGTCGCGCAAACATTTTCTAGCACTCACCGATCCGGAAGAGACCCGGTTCGCCACGGCCGCGGCGGTGGCCGCCGGGGTGCTGGCCGGAGCGCACATCGTCCGCGTGCACGACGTCCGCGAGATGCGCGCCGCCGCCGGCGTGGCCGACGAGATTCTGCGCAGCGTGGGGTAGGCCTCCTGGCCTGCCCCTCGCGCCGAAGGCGCGCTTGATCGGACAGGCAGAAATGTTGGAACGTGGAGCGGCATTTTCCGTCTAAGAGTGTGCTATGAAGCGATCCATTTCAGCCCTTTTTCTGCTGGTATTCGCGATATTCGGCCGGGCACAAGGCCGCCTGGAATACGCGCTGGTTCTGGAGGATTCTCCGGTAGCTCAAAAGAGCCAGTCGCGCATGGCCCTTCGGAGCGCGGAGTCCCAAGCGCAATTGCACAGAGTACGCAACGCGCAGGCGGGCGTTCTCACGGAGTTGAAGCGCCGCAAGGTGACGGTCACGGGGACGGCGCAGACCCTGGTGAACGCCATCTTCGTGAACACCACGCGCGAGACGGCGGCCGAACTGCGCAACATGCCGGGCGTGGTGCGTGTGCAATACCTGCCGCCGGTGAAGCGGGATCTCAACACCGCCGTGGACCTGGTGAACGCGCAGGCGGCATGGAGCGCGGTGGGCGGAGCGTCCAATGCCGGCGCGGGCATCAAGATCGGAATCATCGATACCGGGATCGACCTGAGCCATCCCGGATTTCAGGACACGGGCTTTCAGGCGCCCAGCCTCCCCCCGGACTCCGACCCCGGCAACCCGCGCATTCCGGCCTTCCAGAACAACAAGGTGATAGTGGCGCGCAGCTATGTCCCGATGGTGGCAGTGGGCTTCAACCCGGTTGCCGGCCAGCCGGAACTCACTTCGCGGCCGGACGATATCTCGCCGCGCGACCGCGTGGGGCACGGCACGGCCATCGCCATGATCGCCGCCGGAGTACGGAACACGGGACCGCAGGGCGACATACAGGGCATGGCCCCCAAGGCGTTTCTGGGCAACTACAAGATATTCGGCTCGCCCGGCGTCAACGATTTTTCGAACGATGCGGCGGTGATTCAGGCGCTCGAAGACGCGCTCGCCGATGGCATGGACGTCGTAACGCTTTCCCTCAACGAGGGGGACCCGGCGGGATTCGGCCCGCTCGACATCGATCCGGACCCCAACTCTTGCGGTGGCGAATGCGACGTGCGGACCCAAGCCGTGGAGAACGCTGTGAGGAATGGCATGGTGGTGGTGGCGTCGGCGGGCAACGACGGCGACGCCGGTGTGCGCGGCGCCACGCTCAACACCATCCACACGCCCGGCACGGCGCCGCACGCCATTACGGTGGGCGCCTCCACCAACGCCCATGTGCTGTCGCAGTCCGTACACGTGATCACGCCGGACGCGCCGTCGAACCTGCGGTCGATCGCCGCGCGGTTCGGCGACGGGCCGCATGTGCCTTCACCCCTCAGCGGGCCGGTGGTGGACATCACGCAATTGCAAAATGACGGCCAGGCGTGCTCGGCCCTTCCGGCGGGGTCGCTGGCCGGGGCCGTCGCGCTGGTCCAGCAGGGCACGTGCATCTTCGCCAACAAGATCGTCAACGTGGAGAACGCGGGAGCCATCGGGGCGATCGTCTATCGGACCAGCGGGTCGGACCACATCTTTGGCGTGCAGAATACCGGCATTCCCGCGGTGATGATCGGCAACAGCGATGGGCTGGCGTTGAAAGCCTTCGTGGATGCGAACCCGGGCGCCAGCGTGTCGCTCGACCCGACGCTAGCGGCTCCGGTGAGCAGCGCGCCCGACACGGTAGCGGCGTTTTCGTCGCGTGGCCCCGCCGTGGGCATCACCGCGGTGACGCAGACCTTCGACATCAAGCCCGAGTTGGTGGCCCCCGGCGACAACATCTATACCGCCGCGCAGAAGGTGGACCCCAACGGCGAAAACTACAATGCCAGCGGCTATGCCGTAGTGTCGGGCACCAGTTATGCCGTGGGTATGGTGGCGGGCGCAGTGGCGCTGGTGAAGCAGGCTTTGCAGCCCGTAGCCGGGAAGCTGACGGCGCCCCAACTGGCCGCGAGCCTGAAATCGGCCGTGGTGAACACCGCCGATAGCGTGCTGGATTCCGGCGTTACGGCGCGCGTGAACGCGGCCGGCGCGGGCCGGTTGAACGCGGGCAAGGCGGTGAGCGTGGCGGCTACGCTCGATCCACCGACGATCTGTTTCGGCGCAATCACTTCGATCTTGACGCTTGTCCCGCACCGGACCCTGAATATCACCAACCTCGGCAGCGAAGCCGCGACTTTCAGTTTCGTGGTGCAGCCTTCTTCCAGTTCCAGCGCCAGCGTGTCACTTTCGCAGGCCATCATGACACTGCAGCCCGGCCAGCAGAACAGCGTGACGGTCAGCTTATCGGGCAACCGTCCGGGCGCGGGAAGTTACGAAGGATTCATCGCCGTCACCAGCGACAAGGGTACTAATCTGCGCGTTCCGTACCTGTACCTGGTGGGCGACGGCGTACCGCGCGACATCTTCCCGGTGGCCAACAGTCTCTTCGCCGGAGCCGGCGATTCGGCGGACAACAAGAAGGCCGCCCTCGTCGGGTTCAAAGTGATCGACCAGTTCGGCGTGCCCGTCTCAATCCCGTCACCGGGTGTTCGTTTTAATGCCGTGACGGGCGCCTCGATCGCGGGGGCGGACGACCATACCGACCGCCTCGGCGATGCCTTTGCCGCCATCAACCTGGGCACCGGCGACCAGGCGATCACGGCCACCGCGGGCGGGCTCAGCATCGAGTTCGACGGCTTTGCGCGCGCGTATCCGGCGATCTTCGACGGCGGCGTGAACAATGCGGCGTCCGGACAGATCGGCCAAGGGCTGGCGCCGGGCTCGTATATTTCCATTTACGGCACGGCGCTGGCGGATGCGATCCAGGTGGAATCCACGTCTTCGCTGCCCGTTTCCCTCTCCTGGGTGAGCGTGAGCTTCGACGGCGGCGGTCTCAGCGTGCCCGGCCATCTCCACTTTGTCAGCCCCGGTCAGATCAACGTGCAAATCCCATGGGAGTTTCAGGGACAATCGTCGGTGGCCATGAAAGTAACCGCCAGTTATCTGCCGAGCGCGGTCTATCACCTTCCGCTGGCCCCTTACGCACCGGGCATCTTGGAGTACAACGACGGCGGCAACTCATCCGCCGTGGCGCAGGATCGTAATTCCGTCCTGGTGAGCCACAGCAATCCGGCGCAGCGCGGGCAGGCCATCACGATCTACATGAACGGCCTGGGGCCGGTAAGCCCGCAGCCGCTCTCGGGCGAGCCGTCGCCTTTTCCAGCGGCCACCACGCCGGTGAATCCGACGGTAACCATCGGAGGAGTGAACGCAAGGGTGATTTTCAGCGGGCTGACGCCGGGGTCTGTGGGGTTATACCAGGTGAACGCGATCCTGGACGCGAATACCCCCACGGGATTGCAGACGCTGGATCTCGCCATGAGCGGCGTCACCGCCAAAACTACGCACATGCAGGTACAATAAACAAGTATTATGAACCCATTGCTGTAACCGCGGGACTGCCTCAGGCATCCAAGGATAGAGTCGTATGAAACACTTCTGGATCTTTCTCATTTGTGTCCCATTGTGTGCGGCGGACATCGTTCCCAACCGATATATTTTGGAACTTTCCAACGAATCGGTGGCGAGCCATGTGACTCGGATGGCCGTTCAAGGGGAAGCGAAGCTGTTGATGCACGGGCCTGCCGCCGAGCAGCATCGGGCGCGCATCCGCGCCGAGCAGGCCACGGCGCAGACGGAGATTGAGCGCGCCGGAGGCCGTGTGACCGGCGCCGTGGAGAACGCCGCGAACGCGCTGATGGTCAGCATTTCCGATGCCGACGCCGCGCAGTTGTCCGCCATCCCCGGCGTCACCAGGGTGCACCCCGAACGGATGTTTCACTTGTTGCTGGATCACGCCTTGCCGCTCCACAAGGTGCCCGGCGCCTGGGCGCAGGTGGGCATCTCGAACGCGGGCGCCGGCATCAAGATCGCGCTCATCGACACGGGCATCGACATCGGCCACCCCGGTTTCAACGACGCGGGCTTTCAGGCGCCGAGCCTCCCCGCCGATGCGGACCCCGGCAACCCGCGCACTCCGGCCTTCCAGAACAATAAGGTGATCGTGGCGCGCAGTTATGCGGCCCTGTTCGGCACGCCGGATCCCGATCCCTCGCCGGCCGATCATGTGGGGCATGGCACCGCCACCGCCATGGCCGCGGGCGGAGTGCAGAATACCGGACCGCTGGCCACCATCAGCGGCGTGGCCCCGCGCGCCTTTCTGGGCAGTTACAAGGTCTTCGGCACCCCCGGCGTGAACGACGGCGCCACCGACAGCGCCATCCTGAAAGCCATTGACGACGCCGTGGCCGACGGTATGGACGTCATCAGCATGAGCCTGGGCAGCGACGTCTATACGCGGCTGGCCGACGATCCCGAAGTGCTGTCGCTGGATAATGCCGCCGGGCTGGGCATCATCGTGGTGGTGGCGGCCGGCAACAACGGCGCCGATCCGGCCACCATCAGCGCACCGGCGATTGCGCCCTCGGTGATCGCGGTGGGCGCCTCGAACAACGATCGCATTTTCGCCGCCAGCGTGCAGGTGGCCGGCGGCAGTCCGCTGGTGGCCGTGCCCGGCTCGGCTTCCACTGCGCAGACTCCCGCGGCTACCGCATCACTGGTGGATGTGACCACGCTCGATGGCAACGGTCTCGCCTGTGCGGCCCTGCCGGCGAACTCGCTCAAGGGCGTCATCGCGTTTATCGAGCGCGGCACGTGCACCTTCGAGGTCAAGCTCAACAACGCGCAGGCTGCCGGCGCGGTGGCCGCGCTGGTGTACAACAATGTGGCCGGATCGCCCATCACCATGGCCGTGGGGGCCGCTACACTGCCCGGAGAGATGATCTCCAACTCGGATGGCGTGGCCCTGAAGCAGCGGGTGCAGCAGGCGTTGCAGGCGGCCCCGAAGCCCCGCCCCCACAGGCCCTTGCCCCGTCTCAAGCTGCCGTCACTTCCCGTGCAGGTCACCTTGCAGTTCCAGCTCGGACCCTTTCCCGTGGATCCCGCCAGCCTGGCGAGTTTTTCCGCCGCCGGGCCCAACGTGGATTTCGCCATCAAGCCCGACCTGGTGGCGGTGGGCGAGAACATGTACACGGCCGCCGAGAAACTGGACCCTCTCGGCGCGCTCTTCAGCCTGGACGGTTACTCCGTCGAACAGGGCACCAGTTTCTCGACCCCGCTGGTGGCGGGTGCGGCGGCCCTGCTCAAGGCCGCGCATCCAGGCCTGACCTCGGCCCAGTATCGCTCGCTCCTGATCGACACGGCCGCGCCCGCGTTTCTTACCCCCGGCGTGGCGGCGCGCGTGCAGCAGGGCGGAGGGGGCGTGCTGGATGCCCTGGCGGCGCTGAACGCCACCGCCGCCGCGACGCCCGCTTCGTTGAGTTTTGTCTCTGCCGACCCTCCCCACACGCTGGTCAACCAGTTGAACCTGACCATCTCCAACGTGGGCACGGCGGCCGACACGTTCCTGCTTTCGGTGGCGCCGCGCGGCGGCGGCCCGGTTCCGCAGTTGCCCTCCGCCTCGGTGCCACTGGCCGCGGGCGCTTCCACAACCATCGCGGTCGAGCTGCAGGCGCCGGGGCTGGCGCCCGGCCAGTACGAGGGCTTCATCAACATCCAAGGCACGCATTCCAGCGTCAACACGCATGTTCCCTACTGGTTCGCGGTCGCCTCCGGCCAGCCGCAGAACATCACCGTGCTACAGAACGGCGGCACCAGCGGCGCCCCGCGCGCCGGCAGCCGCGTCAGCGGCGCCGTGATATTCCGCGTGACCGACGCGTCCGGCCTGCCGGTGGCTGGGGTACAGCCCATCGTCACGGTGGTATCGGGCGGCGGGCGCATCGTGAGCACCAGTTCGTTCGACAGCGTGACGCCGGACGCTTTCACCGTGACCGCGGTGCTGGGCCCGCAGGCCGCCATCGCCAACGTGTTCAGCATCCAGGCGGGGAGCGTCCTCACGAACGTTACCGTCTTCGGCAACTAGGGGCAGGCCGGGAGGCCTACCCCACCACTCCGCTATAATGTGACCTGTGGGAGCCGCGCCGGACATCAAGAAGAAGATTCAGGATGAGATCACGACGCTCGAGCGCGAACTGCATGTCGAGCTGCCGCGAGAAATCCTGAAAGCCCGGGCCCACGGGGATCTCAGCGAAAACGCCGAGTATCATGCCGCCAAAGAGCGGCAGGGCATGGTCAATGCGCGCCTGAACCAGTTGAGACAGCGGCTGGCGGAGATGTCCATGATCGACTTCTCCAAGATCCCGCACAACCGCGTGGGGCTGGGTTCGACCGTCGTGGTGCTCGATGTCAACCGCGACGAGGAGACCACCTATAGCCTGTGCACCGTCGAAGAGGCCGACGCCGCCAATCGCAAAATCTCGACCACGTCTCCCATCGGCCGCGCGCTGCTGGGTAAAGAAGTGGGCGATCTGGTTAAGGTGCAGAGCCCGGGCGGCGTAAAGGAACTCGAGATCCTGAAGCTGGCCACCATTCATGATGCGATAGACCAATGAAGTGGACCTTCACACACGTGATCGGGGTGGTCTTCGGCGCCGCGATCGACCGCATTGTGCGCTGGCTGGCGCTTTCCAAGATTCACCCCAATGTGCTCACCTTCCTCGGCCTGGTGATCAATATCTGGGCGGCCTGGTTGTTCGCGCGGGCCGGCTCCGCCACCGACCCCAGGGTCGACTTCCGCTGGGCCGCCGTAGTGGTGATCGGCGCGGCCCTGTTCGATATGGTGGATGGCCGCGTGGCGCGCGCCACCAGCCAGGTGACGCGCTTCGGCGGGTTCTTCGATTCGGTGGTGGACCGCTACTCCGATCTGGCGCTGTACATGGGCCTCTTGGTCTACTACGCCTCCATCAACCGTTTCTTCTACATCGTGCTGACCGCCATCGTGATGACCGGTTCGGTGATGGTCAGCTATTCCCGCGCGCGCGCCGAAAACGCCATTCCGAAATGCAAGGTCGGTTTCCTGGAGCGGCCCGAGCGGGTGGTGCTGATCATCATCGGCGCGCTGTTCGACCGCATGGCCGCGGTGCTGTGGGTGATCGCCGTGCTGTCCAACCTCACCGTGATCCATCGCATGATCTACACCTGGCAGGAAGCCAGACGCCTGGAAGACGCCCAATTGCGGGCCGTGGCGAACGCCCCCGAAGCGGCGCGGCGGACAGTGGGGTAGGCCTCCTGGCCTGCCCCCGCGAAGAAGGGGCTGCTACTGGGGTGGCCCTTCGGGGCCACGCGGGCCGGCCAGGGGGCCTACCCCACTGTGATACTCTAGAGCTTCCACTGTGTGCCGGCGCGTGTCAGCGAAGCTCTTGTCTTGCGAACCTACCCGCTAAAAGAAGCGGATCTTGTGGTGAGTTTTCTTACCCGGGACCAGGGGAAGTTGCGGGGTGTAGCCAAACGGGCGCGGAAGCCCAAGAACCCGTTCGGCGCCGGGCTGGAGCGGTTATCGCACGTGCGGATGGCGTACTATCAGCGCGAAACCCGCGAACTGGTAAACGTGGATTCCTGCGAATTGATCCATTCCCAATTCGGACTGGCGTCGGATTACTGGGCCAGTGTGGCGCTGGACTATTTCGCGGAGGTTTCCGAGCAGTTGTTGCCGTCCGACGAGCCGAGCGAGAAGTTTTTCCGGCTGCTGCTGGCGGTGTTGGAGTCGCTGCAGCCGGCCGGCGCGGCGGGGTCCAGGGAATCGGGTGTCGTGTGGCGCGCGGTGACGTATTTTTCGTTGTGGGCGGTGCGGCTTTCGGGATGGCTGCCGGAACTGCATGTCTGCCTGGGCTGCGGCAGCCTGCTGGACGACCCGGCGGCACCGCAACGAGCGTTCTTTGCCCGCGGGCGGGCGGGCCTGAGGTGCGGGCATTGCCGCCGCGCACCAGGCGCGGGCAGTAGCTGGGAATTGAGCGCCGAATCCCGGGCGGTGGCCGCGGAAATGCTCCGGCAGCCGGTGGCGCGACTGGCGCCGCGCGTGTGGGCACAAGCCACGGCGGCGGACTTGCGGAGGTTTCTGGTGCAGCAGATCGAAGAGCACGCCGAGCGCCGCCTGGTGACGGCGCCGCTGCTGGAAGAAGTCGACTGAGTTAGCGCATGCAATCTTTTCAGGAAATCATCTTCAAGCTGAAGCAGTACTGGGCCCAACGCGGCTGCATCGTCCAGGAGCCGTACGACGTGGAAGTGGGGGCCGGCACCATGGTGGCGGAGACGTTCCTGCGCGTGCTGGGGGCGAAACCGTACCGCGTCGCTTATGTCCAGCCGAGCCGGCGTCCGGCCGACGGGCGCTACGGAGACAATCCCAACCGGCTCTACAAACACTCGCAATTGCAGGTGATCCTGAAGCCATCGCCGGCCGACGCGATCGAGCAATACCTGGGCAGCCTGGAGGCCATCGGCATCGACCTGCGCCGGCACGATATCAAGTTCGAGGAGGACAACTGGGAGGCCCCCACGCTGGGCGCCTGGGGCATCGGCTGGCAGGTCATGCTGGACGGCCTCGAGATCACGCAGTTCACCTACTTCCAGCAATGCGGCGGGATCGACCTGGACGTGGTCCCGGCGGAGCTGACCTATGGGCTGGAACGCCTGGCGGCGTTTCTGCAAGGCAAGGACAGCGTCTACGACATTGAGTGGACCGAGGGCTTTTCCTATGGCGACGTGCGCTACCTGGACGAGCTGCAATACTCGGTGTACAACTTCGAAATGGCGGACATCGCGACCCTCTGGAAGCTGTTCGAGCTGCACGAGGGCGAAGCCGCCCGGCTGCTCCAGGCGTACGATCCGAAAGCGCCCGATAAGAGGCGCTTTCCGCTGCTGCCTGCGTACGACCAGGTATTGAAGTGCTCGAACCTGTTCAATACGCTCGATTCGCGCGGCGCCATCAGCGTCACCGAGCGGGTGGGTGTGATCCAGCGCGTGCGCAAGCTGGCGGTGGGGGTGGCGCAGGCGTGGGTGGATCAACAGCAGGAACCGGCGGGCGAGGTGGCGCAATGAGTCTTCCGTTCCTGCTCGAAATCGGCACCGAAGAGATCCCGGACTGGATGATTCCGAACGCGCTCGAGAATCTGCGCCTGCTGTTTGAAAAGCTCGAAATTCCGCACGAGTGGGTCACCCTGGACGCGACGCCGCGCCGCCTGGTGCTGCGCGCCGACGGGCTGCCCGAGCGGCAGGCGGACAAAGAGGAGCGCGTGATGGGCCCGGCCCGGTCGGCGCCGCCGCAGGCGGTGGCGGGGTTCGCGCGCAAGCAGGGGCTGAAGCCGGAAGATCTCTCGATCGCGGCCACGCCCAAGGGCGAGTATTACAGTTTCCTCAAGCGAATCGAAGGGCGCCGGACGGTGGACATCCTGGCGGAGGCGCTGCCCTCGCTCATCCTCGAGATCTACTTCCCCAAGACGATGTACTGGACGGCGAAGGGCGGGCCACGCTTCATCCGGCCGATCCGCTGGATTGTGGCGCTGCTGGGGGAAGCGATCGTGCCATTCGAAATCGCAGGGGTGCGGGCGGGCGCTCTGAGCTCGGGTCACCGGCGGCTGGGGGCGCGCGAGATCGCCGTCACCACCGCGGATTACGAGCGGCGGCTACGGGATCATTACGTGATCCTTTCGGCCGAGGAGCGCCGCCACAAGATCCGGCAGGAGATGGCGGGCATCCGCGTGAAGGCGGACCCCGCGCTGCTGGAGACGCTGGTTTACATCACTGAGTACCCCACAGCCATCACGGGCAGCTTCGACGCGCAGTTTCTGGAGCTGCCGCAGGAGGTGCTGATCACGGTGATGCGCCATCATCAGAAGTATTTTTCGGTGGAAGACGCGCAGGGCGGGCTGGCGGCGCAGTTCGTCGCCGTGATGAACATCCCCGAGGACCCTGACGGCTTCGTGCGCCGCGGCAACGAGCGCGTGCTGCGCGCGCGGTTCAACGATGCGCGGTTCTTTTGGGAGACCGACCAGAAGAAGAAGCTGGCCGATCGCAAGCAGGACCTGGCCCATGTCACGTTCCAGGCCAAGCTGGGCTCGTACCTGGATAAGGCGGAGCGCATGGCGGCGCTGGCGCGGGAGTTGGGCGGGGACGAGCACGCTGTCCGGGCGGCCGGGCTGGCGAAATGCGATCTCACCACCGAGCTGGTCAAGGAGTTCACCGAGCTGCAGGGCGTGGTGGGCGGGCTGTACGCGCGCGCGCAGGGCGAACCCGAACCCGTCTGGCAGGCGATCTACGACCACTACAGGCCGGAGAGCATGGAGGATGCGATCCCCCGCAATCGCACCGCACAGACGGTAGCTCTGGCCGACAAGATCGACACGCTGCGCGGCTGCTTCCGGGTGGGCCTCGTCCCCACCGGCTCGCGCGATCCGTTTCCGCTGCGCCGCGCCGCCCAGGGCGTGGTGAAGATCCTGGTGGAAGCCCGGATGGAACTGCCGCTGGTCGACTTCCTGGAGAAGAACCGGGAGCTGATCGACTTCTTCGCCGAGCGCGTGAAGTTCTACTTCAAGGACCACCGCGGCTTCAAGTACGACGAAGTGCATGCCGCCATGGCCGCCGGCTGGAGCAACCTGGTGGACTTGGAAGCCCGGCTGGAGCGCATCCAGAACCTTCGGCCGACGCCCGATTTCGAACCGCTCGCCGCCAGCTTCAAGCGCATACGCAACATTCTCGATCAGGCCAAGTTTACCGGGGAAGGCGCGCCGCTCGACGAACGCCTGCTCGAGCCGGGGCCGGAGCAGGAGCTTTACCAGGAGTACCAGCGGATTGCGGGGCAGCCCATCGAGAACGTGATTTCCCGGCTGCGGCCCCGAGTCGATCGATTCTTCGACAAGGTGTTGGTGAATGCGCCGGACGCCCGCGTCCGGCAAAACCGTTTGACCCTGCTGCACACGCTGTTGGCGGAGTTTTCCACCATGGCGGATTTTTCTGAGATTGTCACGAATTCATAGGAGCGAATCATGAAGAAGTACGTTTACTCGTTCGGCAACGGAACCGCCGACGGCGATGGAAAGATGAAAGACACGCTCGGCGGAAAGGGCGCCGGGCTGGCCGAAATGTGCCGGGCCAAGCTGCCCGTGCCTCCCGGCTTCACCATTTCGACGGAAGTCTGCAACATCTACTTCCAGAACCAGAACGCCGTTCCCGCGGAAATCGACGGCCAGATGCTGGAGGCCCTGCACACGCTCGAAGAGCGCATGGGGCAGAAGCTGGGCGAGGTGGCCAACCCGCTGCTGGTGAGCGTGCGCTCGGGAGCGAAGTTCTCCATGCCGGGCATGATGGACACCATTCTGAACCTGGGGCTGAACGACCAAACCGTGAAGGCGCTCGAAGCCAAGAGCAACAATCCGCGCTTCGCCTACGATTGCTACCGCCGCTTCCTACAGATGTACGGCAACGTGGTGCTGGAGGTCTCGAAACAGGATTTCGACGCGATCTTCGAGGGCCAGAAGAAAAAGGCCAGGGCCAAGCTCGATACCGGACTCACGGCGGAAGATTTGCAGCAGGTCATCGCGGGCTATAAGAAGCTGGTGGAGAAGAAAACCGGCAAGCCGTTCCCGCAGGACGCGCTCGCGCAGCTCGCCGGGGCGCGCGACGCCGTCTTCGGGTCTTGGTTCACCAATCGCGCCATCCACTATCGCAAGATGAACCAGATTCCCGACGACCTGGGCACCGCCGTCAACGTGCAAGCCATGGTGTTCGGCAACCTGGGCGAGACCTCGGCCACGGGCGTGGGTTTCACGCGCAACCCGGCGACGGGCGAGAAGTCCTTTTACGGCGAGTTCCTGGAGAATGCGCAGGGCGAGGACGTGGTATCGGGCGTCCGCACGCCGCATCCGATCTCCGAACTCGAAAAGTGGAATCCCGCGGTCTACAACCAGCTGCGCGAGATCACCACCATGCTGGAGAAGCACTATCGCGATATCCAGGATTTCGAATTCACCATTCAGGACGGCAAGCTGTTCATGCTCCAGACGCGCAATGGCAAGCGTACGGGGCCGGCGGCGGTGCGCATCGCCGTCGAGATGGTGGGCGAGAACCTCATCTCCAAGCAGGAAGCCGTGCTGCGCGTGGATCCCCAGCAGCTCGATCAACTGCTGCACCCGGTGCTCGATCCCAAATCCAAGCTATCGCTCACGCTGCTGGCCAAGGGGCTGCCGGCCTCTCCCGGCGCCGCCGTCGGCACCATCGTGTTCACGGCCAACGACGCCGTGGAGATGGCGAAGAAAGCGCCCGTGGTCCTGGTGCGCAAGGAAACGGTTCCCGACGATATCCACGGCATGGAAGTGGCCAAAGG
>JADGNR010000550.1 GCA_017883415.1 Bryobacteraceae bacterium
TCCCCGCGCAGTGGAAGGCCATTCGAGTGGTCAACGCCGGCGAACTGTTGGGCCATATTGGCGCCAGATTCTTAACCAGGTAGATAGCCAGGGCGTTGCCAAGCGGTGATGCGGCGCTGCATCGCGGCAGGGCGCCTCCGCGGTGAGACATCACTGCGACGGATGCAAGACCAGTTTCTGCACCCGCCAGTTCAGGATTTCGCCCACGTAGAGCACGTTCTCCGAGGGGCAGGCCATTTCGTGGACCCAGCCGAACTGGCCGGGACGTTTGCCCGGCTTTCCCAACACGCCCAGAATGTTGCCGTTCAAGTCCAGCTTGTAAATGCGCCCCGGGCGCGAGTCGGAACTGTACAGCACCTGGTTGGGCCCGGGGGTGAGGCACAGGGCCCACGGCGCGCCCACGTTGGTGAACTGCTTCAAAAACTTTCCGTCGGTGTCGAAGACCTGAATGCGGTTGTTCTCGCGGTCTCCCACATAGATATTGCCGCGCGCGTCGGCCACAATCGAATGCGGGGTATGGAACTCGCCGGGCCCGGCGCCGCGTTTTCCCCAGGACTTGATCCAGTTGCCGTCGCGGTCGACCTTGGCCACGCGCGAGTTACCGTAGCCGTCGCTGATGTAGCCGTTGCCGGCGGCGTCCCAGGCGATGTCGGTGGGCCGGTTGAAGAGATTGTCGCGAGCCGGAGGCGGTTCGGCGCGCGCCGGGGCGGCAGCCTCAACGGCCTCGGGCTTGCGGCCGAGCAGCATGGTGACGCGGCCCTCGGGGTTGAACTCGATCGCCATGTTCGAGCCCTCGTCCACACACCAGATGTTATCGTCCCGGTCGACCCGCACGGCGTGCGCCATGGAGAAGCCGTAGAGGTCCTTGCCGATTTCGCGCAGCAGCTTGCCATCCCCGTCGAACTCCAGAAGCTGGGCGCGGGCGCCGCGGTGGAAGACGAAAATGTGGCCCTTGGAATTGACCGCCACGCCGGCGGCTTCGCCCAGGTTCATCTCCGGCGGAAGGCGCAGCGGGTTGGACCACTCATAGGGGATTTCGGGCGCGGCCTGCTGCGCCGGCAAGGAGACGGCCCAGCAGGCGATCCCCGCCATAAGGCGCGGAACGAGCGCGGCGTGGTTTCTCAAGGTGCCTCCTGTCGATTGGGAAGTATACACCCGGAAAGGGGCGGGCGCCCGGATTTCGTTGGTTCCTGGGCGCGCAGCCGCAAGGTACAATAGACCTTTCAGCGTCCTGCCTTTCTGTCGCAGTCCGGGACGGTACCGATCCGCGGCGCTCGCCGGGCGGTAATCGGCTCCTCCAGGATGTAACCGGCTGCGCGAAGGTCTAATCTGCGGGAGTACTCATGCGGTTTCCGATTCAGAGCATCGCTTTGCTGGCGCTGGCGGCGTCACTGGCGCCCCCACTTCGAGCGGCCGACGAGCGGATCGCCGCGCGCGTGGATGACAGCCGGCGGGTGGCCGTGAGGGGGCACCTTCATCCCCTGGCGCTCGCCCGGTACGATCGGGGGCCGGTCGCGCCCGCGCAGGAAATACGCTACGTGACCCTGCTGCTGAAGCCCGCGGCCGGGCTCGAGCAGTTGCTCGAAGAGCAGCAGAACCCGGCCTCGCCGAATTATAGTCGATGGCTCACGCCCGAGCAGTTCGCAGACCGGTTCGGCCTCGCCGCCAACGATATCGGCAAGCTCGTCTTCTGGCTGGAATCGCAGGGTCTGCAAGTGAACGACGTGGCGCGCGGACGCCACTGGATCACCTTCAGCGGCGCCGCCGAGCGGATGGGGCGCGCGCTGCGCACCGAGTTCCACCACTACCGGGTCAATGGCGAAACGCACATCGCCAATTTCACGGAGCCCTCCGTTCCGGCGGCGTTTGAGAACGTCGTCGCGGGCTTCCGCGGCCTCAACGATTTCCGTCTGAAGCCGCAATACGCGACATCGTTGCGGCAACTCACCGGGCCGGAATTGAATTCCGGCGGCAATCACATTCTGGCGCCGGCCGATTTCGCCACCATCTATGGCGTGGCCCCGCTGTACAGCGCGACCTTCGATGGGTTAGGGCAGAGCATTGTCATCGTGGGGCAGACCGACATCGTTTTGTCCGACATTCAGAAGTTCCGGGCGCGCTTCGGTCTGCCCCCCAACGACCCGCAAGTGGTCGTCGTGGGCGGCGTGGCTCCGGGCATCAGCAGCGGCGACCTGGTGGAAGCCGACCTGGACCTGGAATGGGCCGGCGCCATCGCGCGCAACGCGACGATCATTTACGTAAACTCGCTGGACGTGTTTGTCTCCGCGCAATACGCGATCGACCGGAACCTGGCACCGGTGATTTCGATGAGCTATGGCGGCTGCGAGCAGGAGAACTCTCCGGACGCGCGAGCCTTGGCTCAACAGGCCGCCGCGCAGGGCATCACGTGGCTGGCGGCATCGGGCGATCAGGGCGCGGCCACCTGCGACATCAGCGCGCCTACTCCGCAAGCCGCCAAGGGACGCACGGTCACGTTTCCGGCGAATATCCCGGAGATCACCGCCGTGGGCGGCACCACCTTCAACGAGGGCTCGGGCACGTACTGGAGCGCCGCCGGCTCCGCTTTGTCATTCATCCCGGAAAAGGTGTGGAACGATTCGGCCTCGAGGAACGAACTCGCCGCCGGCGGGGGCGGCGCCAGCGTGGTGTTTCCGAAGCCTCAGTGGCAGACCGGTTCGGGCGTGCCCAACGACAATGCGCGCGATGTCCCGGATGTTTCTTTCGCCGCCTCTCCCGACCACGTCGGCTACGCCTTCAATACCGGCGGCAAGGCAGGCATCGTCGGGGGAACGTCCGCCGGCACGCCGGCCTTCGCTGGAATCGTGGCGCTGCTGAACCAGTATCTGACCGCGAATCATCTTCTGTCTCAACCCGGACTGGGCAATCTCAATCCCATGCTGTATCGAATGGCCCAGGCCGCGCCGGAGGCGTTTCACGATGTCTCCACCGGCGACAACATGGTGCCGTGCGCCCAAAACAGCCCGGACTGCGTCAATGGCCTGGTGGGTTACAGCGCCGGCCCCGGGTACGATCTGGCGTCCGGGCTGGGTTCGATCGACGCCTTTCAGTTGGCCAGCCGGTGGAGTAACGGCACGGCGAGCACCACCACACTGGCTGCGAACCCGGCGGCGGTCAATGCGGGCGATGCGGTGCAGTTGACGGCCACCGTTACCGGGACGGGCGTGACGCCGACCGGCGCGGTGGACTTCGTCGCCAACGATACGTTGCTGGGCACGGCGCCGCTGGCCTCGCCGGGCGGGGCCGCTACCGCTTCGCTTTCGGCGAACTCATTGGCCA
>JADGNR010000258.1 GCA_017883415.1 Bryobacteraceae bacterium
CAACCCCATCGCCGACGGGCCGCCCGTTCAGGGCGTGCTGGCCTTCACGACGGGACCGAACGAATCGCTGGGCGAGCAGGTACAGCAACGGGCCCCGCAGGCGCGCGTGGTGAAGGCCTTCAACAGCGTCGGCAACGCCCAGATGGTGAACCCGCACTATGAGCAGGGCACGCCCACCATGTTTCTTTGCGGCGACCACGCTGACGCCAAGGCGCAAGTCTCGCAAATTGCCCAACAGTTCGGTTGGGAGCCGTTCGATTGCGGCGGCATCGTGGCTGCACGCGCCCTCGAACCGCTGTGCATGCTGTGGTGCATCCCCGGGTTCCTGCACAACCAGTGGACCCACGCCTTCAAGCTCCTCACGAAGTAGTAAAACGGTTACATGCTATCGCGAACGTTGTGCCTCATTCTCTCCACGTGTGCCCTCCTTTCGGCCGACCAGGTCGTGCTGAAAAACGGCGACACCATCACCGGCTCCGTCGTCAAAAAGGACGGCGGCAAGCTGACCTTGAAAAGCGAGTTCCTCGGCGAAGTCAGCATGCCCTGGGACGCGGTGAAGAGCCTGCGCTCGGATGCCGAGCTCACCGTGGTTCTGCCTGGGGATGAAGCGGTGCGCGGCCGCGTCTCGACCAGCGGCGACACCCTCGAAGTGGCTACCGGGAGCGCCACCCGGAGCGCGCCGCTAGCCGCCGTCGCCGCCCTGCGCAATCCCGCCGAGCAGCACGCCTGGGAGCGATTGCAGCATCCCGGCTGGCTCGAACTCTGGACCGGCAACTTCGATCTGGGCCTCGCCCTGGCGCGGGGCAACGCCCGCACCGACACCCTGACCAGCGCCTTCAACGCCACGCGCATTTCGCGGCGCGACAAGGTCACCCTGTACTTCAGCCAGATTCACGGCAGCGCGCGCATCAACGATGTGACCAGCACCATCGCCAGCGCCGTGCGCGGCGGCTGGTCGTACCATCGCGAGGTTACGCCGCGCCTGTTCGCGACCACGCTCAACGATTGGGAGCACGACAGCTTTCAGAGCCTGGATCTGCGGTTCGTCCTGGGCGGCGGCATGGGGCTCAACGCCATCAAGAGCGAACGGACCACGCTCAGCATCCAGGCCGGCGCCGACTACGAACGCGAGAACTTCACCAAACACCTGAGCCGCAATTCCGCCGAACTGAATTTCGGAGACGACCTGCTGTATAAGCTCTCCGGCGCCGCCGCCGTGACGCAATCGTTCCGCCTGTTTACGAACCTCAGCGACCCGGGCGCGTACCGCACGAACTTCGATCTCAGCGGCGTCGTCGCGCTCAAGAAATGGCTCGGCTGGCACGTCACGGCGAGCGACCGTTTCCTCAGCAACCCGGTCTTCGGCCGCCAGCGCAACGACCTGCTGCTCTCGACGGGTTTCCGCCTGAGCTTCGCGCGGTAGCATTCCACCGCCGAGCCGCTGAGAATACAAAGAGTAGGGCGCCGTTTTCTCCGCGACTCGGCGCCTCGGCGGTGTGTCGTCTACGCCAGATCGAACTTTTCCTGCTGCAACTGCGGGTCGCTCTTGATGATCACCGTCCGCCGCAGGATCTCTTCCAGCTCCTGCAGATACGTATTCTGGTTCGACTTCAGCAGCTTCGCCACTTCCGGCGCGACGCGCAGCAGCACGTCTTTGCCCTCGACGGCACGGGCGATCTTGTGCGCCTCCTGCAGAATCTCGCCCACTACCGTCAGCGGGCTCTTGACGTATCCGGCGCCTTCGCAGTAGGGGCACGGCGTGCACAGGGTGCGCTCCAGGCTCTGCTTCACGCGCTTGCGCGTAATCGCCACCAGGCCGAAATCGTTGAATTGCAGAATCTTGTAGGGGGCGCGGTCGGCGCGCATACTCTCCTCGAGCGCCTGCATCACCTTCTGCCGGTTCTTGCGCTCGTCCATATCGATGAAATCCACCACGATGATGCCGCCCAAGTCGCGCAGCCGGATCTGCCGGACGATCTCCTTGATGGCGTCGGTGTTGGTCTTGACGATGGTGTCCTCCAGGCGATTCGACTTGCCCACGAACTTGCCCGTATTCACGTCGATGGCCACCAGCGCCTCGGTCTGGTTGATCACGATGTGGCCGCCCGATTTCAGCCACACCTTGGGCCGCAGGGCTTTCTCCAGCTCGGCGGTGATGCCGAATTCGTCGAACATCGGATTGGCGCGGGTGTACATCTTGACCCGGCTTACCAGCGCCGGCTGGAAACGCTGCACGAAACCGAGCACGTTCTCGTAGACGTCCTCGTTGTCCACCCAGATGCTTTTGAAGGCGCTGGTGAGCTGGTCGCGCAGGATGCGCTCCACCACGTTCAGATCGTGATGGATCAGCATGGGCGCGGGCCTGCGCTCGGCCTTCTGGCGCATGTCGAGCCACATGTTGTAGAGGAACATCATATCGGCGCGCAGCTCTTCTTCGGAGCGGCCCTCGCCGGCGGTCCGCACAATGAATCCGCCCGAAATCCCGCTATGGTGAGCCTGCAGAATGCGTTTCAGGCGCAGGCGCTCTTCGTCGCTGGGGATCTTGCGCGAGACGCCGATGTGGTCGACCGTGGGCATATAGACCAGGAAGCGGCCGGGCAGGGCGATGTGCGAGGTAATGCGCGCGCCCTTCTGGCCCAGCGGCTCCTTGGCGATCTGGACGATGATTTCCTGCCCTTCCTTCAACAGGTCGCTGATGGAGGCGGTCACTTTCTCCGGACGCCCGTCGGCGGCGGCCGCGGCCTTGGGGGCGGCCGGCGCGGCCGGGGCGGCCGGCGCGGTGCGCGGCTCCGGTATCCCGGCGCCGGCCGCTTTCCAAGCCGGCTCGGGAGGATGGGTTTCATGGCGCGGCGGGCGGGTGGCATCGGCCCCCTCCGGGCGGCCTTCGCGTCCCTTGTTGCGCCGCATCCGCCGCGAGACGCGATGCAGATAGCGCCCTCCCTGCTCGCGCAGCGTAGCCGTCAGGCTGGTGGGCATGCGGGCCGGTTCGGGCCCCTCCTCCTCCGCCATCCCTTCGCGCGCTGGCGCGGTCTCCGCCGTCTCCGGCGTTCCGGCTTCCTCGACGCCCGCTTCCGGCGCGGCGGCATCGGCCGGGATCAGGTCCACGTCTTCGGCGGTCTCGCGTATCTCCGCCGCCGTCTCGGCGGCCTGGGCCGGCTCGGCCTCTTCCTCCGCCTCCGCCGCCTCCTCCTCCTCGGCCTCTTCGAGCGCCGCCGCCAGTTCGGGCTGCGGCTCCGGCGCGGGTTCGGCCGCAATCGCGGAAACCTCGTCCGGCAGGTCCGGAGTATGCTCCGCCTCAAACGGGGCCGCGGTCTCCGGCGCTTCCGCCGCCGGGGCATCCGGTGGCGGCGCCGATTCCATCACCCGGTCCGGTTCCGGCGCCTGTTCCTCTTCCACTTCCGGCGCCTCTTCCAGCGGGGTACGCCGCGAGCCGGCGCCGCCGGTATGCTTCGCCAGGGACTCGCCCGGCAGTACGAAGAATTCATCCGCCGCGGGCGGCGCCGTCTCCGGCTCCTCGCGTTCCGGCTCGAGGGCCTCGCTGCGCACGGGCTCGGGAAGGTCCTTCGCGCCGGCTGCACTTTCCCCTTGGCTCGGGACGCCCCGGCCGCCGCCCGGCGAATAGAACTTGGATTCCGGCAGCCCGCGTCCGCCGCCCTTGCCGCCACGACGGCGGCGGGAGCGGCGGCCCTGGCGGTCGCGGTCGTCGCGCCGCGGGTCGGAGTAGACGCCCGGCGCCACAGGCGCGGCGGGCGGCTGGAGGACCGGGGCTGGCTCCGGCTCCGGTACCGCCGCCTTGGCTTCGGGGCGCGCAGGCTCTTCCGCCACCGGCGCGGCCGCCGCACCCGCCGGAGCCACGCGGTCCAGCTTCAACACCTTCTCCTCCACGCTGGTCACGATCTTGTCGTATTCTTCGTTGTCTTCGAAGAAGTCCGAGACGTAGAGGAAGGCGTCGCGGTCCAGGCCGATATCGACAAATGCCGACTGCATGCCCGGCAGCACGCGGGTCACCCGGCCTTTGTGGATGCTTCCCGCTAGGGAGTATTCGTTTTCCCGTTGATGATAGACTTCCGTTACCTGATCGTCCTCCACGATGGCGACGCGTGTTTCGTGCCGGTTCGCGGAGACGACTAGCTCCTTGGACATCGACTGCCTCCCCCGAAGCCGGAGCGAGGGTACGGAAGAAAGGTGGAGACTCCCTGCGTGGGGCTGGGACCGATACGCAAAGCCGCTCGGAAACTCACGCTGGCCGGAGGTGGAGCCACTTTCCTCAAACACCATCCGGCCGGGAACCACTTTCTCTTCCCCGGAGGAGCGCCTGCGCGCCACCGTCCCCGGGACCTCTACCGGCTCCCGAATAATCTTCTGACTTCGGGCGGAACCCCCGCCCGGTTAATTTACAAACCTTCTGAGGCGGACGTTATTCACCAGCCCCAGCGCCAAAAAACTCGTCCAGATACTGGACCCGCCGGCGCTCATAAAAGGCAGCGGAATGCCCGTTACCGGCATCAGTCCCGCCACCATCCCGATGTTGATCAGGATGTGCGCCAGCAGCAACGCCGCCACCCCCATACAAATATACATCCCCGACCGTTCGGGCGCCGTCTGCGCATTCTGGACAATGCGCATGATCATCACGAAATACAACGCCAGCATCAGCCCAACACCCAGGAACCCGTGCTCTTCGGCAAAGGCCGAAAAGATAAAATCCTTGTACGGCACCGGCAGGAAGTGCAGTTGGGCTTGGGTCCCCTTGGTGACTCCCTTGCCGAACATGCCGCCCGAACCGATGGCGGTCTGCGACTGGATCAACTGGTATCCCGCCCCTTGCGGATCCTGCTCGGGATTGAGGAAATTCACCAGCCGCGTTTTCTGATAATCCTTCAGGAAATGCCAGCCCACCGGAAGCACCAGCACCCCGGCCAGGGCGATCACGGCAACATACTTCCAATGCAAACCCGCCAGAAACGCGCCCACCACCAGCACTGCAATGTAGGTGAGCGCCGTGCCCAAGTCCGGCTGTTTCAGCACCAAACCCGCCGGAAGCAGCACCAGACCCGCCAGCTTCAGCATCTCGCGTATATCCAACTCCTCGGTCCTTAAGTCGGTCAGGTAGCGGGCTACCAACAATATTATCACCAGCTTCACGAATTCCGACACCTGGAAGTGAAACCCGCCGTACAACGGAATCCAACGGCGCGAGCCGAATACCGACTCCCCCACCACGTAGGTGCCCAGCAACGCCACCAGCGACAGGATATACATGGCGGGTATATGGTGTAACATCGCGTGATAGTCCAGGGGCAGGATCAACCACATGAGCAGCAGGCCGCCCGCCACATACAGGATCTGTTTCCACCAGGCGTTGTGCGACTCCGTACCGCGGGTGGCGCTGTAAATCTGCAGCACGCCCACCGCGCAGATGAGCAGCACGATGAGCAGCAGCGGCCAGTCGATATCGCGTGCCGAGAGATAGCGTGACATGGCTAAGGCAGGGGCCGGGGGCCGGGCAGGGTACCCGCCGCCGTTGCGGGTCGGGTCCGGGGGTCAGCGGACGGGGGCCGGGTCGTGGCGGTCGGGGTTCGCCGAGCCGCCGTGGTCGCTAGGGCGGATGACGCCGGAACATAGGCCTGCATGATCGCCGCGCTGACAGGTTGGACCGGCGCGCCTGACCCGGCCCCCGGCCCCTGGCCCCCGGCCCCCGGCCCCTGCCCGGCCCCTAGCCGCGCGGCCGCCGCCGTTTGCTGCTCCCGCAGCGTCAGCAGCCTCGTCTTCTTATCGAAGTAGGCCTTCATCACGTCGCGCACGATGGGCGCGGCAAACTGTCCGTGCACGCCGTGCTCGAAGAACGCCACCACGGCGATCTCCGGCGCCGCCCGCGGGGCAAAGCCCACAAACCACGCATTGTCCTTCAGGTTCTGTGCGTGTCCGGCCCCGGCGCCCTTCACGAAATCGTTCGAGGCGAGCTGCGCCGAGCCCGTTTTCCCGCACACCTCGATGGTAGGCAGGCGCGCCCGCCCGCCGGTCCCGCCTTCGTTCACCACGCCATACATGCCGTCGATCACGTCCTTCACGTTCGCCGCACTCAGGCCCCATACGTCCGGCTTCTCGGTGCGGTTGAGTTCCTTCACCAGGTGGGGATGGTGCCACACTCCTTCCATGGCCAGCCCGCCGATGGCGCGCACCAGTTGGATGGGCGTCACGGTGAGCGCGCCCTGTCCGATCGATACCGAAATGGTCTCCCCGGCGTACCATTTTTCCCGGAAATTGCGCAGCTTCCACTTGGTGGACGGCACCACGCCCTCTTTTTCGCCCGGCAGGTCGATCCCGGTCTTATGCCCCAGGCCGGCCAGGTCGGCATACATGGCGATGTTGTCGATCCCCAGCTTGTTGCCCACGTTGTAGAAGTACACGTCGCACGATTGCACGATGCCCTTGTGCATGGAAACCGCCCCGTGCCCGCCCTTCAGATGGCAGTGATAGTAGTGCCCGTAAAACGTCGCGCCCCCGGGACAATGTATCGTAAACTTGTCGTCCAGCGTGCCGGTTTCGAGCGCCGCCAGCGCCATGATCGGTTTGAAGGTCGAACCGGGCGCCTGCTGCGCCTGGATGGCGCGGTTGAGCAGCGGGTTATCGGGATTGCCGGCAATCTCCTTCCAGTCTTTGGCCTTGATGTGCACCGCGAATTTGTTGGGATCGAAGGCCGGACGGCTGACCATGGCCAGCACCTCGCCGGTGCGCGGATCGAGCGCCACCACCGCGCCATTGCGCCCGTCCATGGCCAGCTCCGCCACCGCCTGCAGATCCAGGTCGATGGTGAGTTGCAGGTCTTTGCCCGGCACGGCCGGCTTGGTGGCGTATACCTGCCGCACCTGCCCGCGATTGTCCACTTCCACCTGCCGCTGGCCGTCCACCCCCATCAGCGTATCGTTGTACTGGCGCTCGACGCCGAACTTGCCGATCACGTCGCCGGGATTGTATTTGGCGAACTCCGGCAAGTCCAGCTCCTGCTCGCTGATCTCCCCGGTGTAGCCGATCACGTGGGCCATCATGCCATTCTGCGGGTACAACCGGCGCTGCGCCGGAATGAGCACCAGCTCGGGGAAGAAATCGCGGTGCGAATCCACAAACGCCAGGTCCGCCGGCGTGAGCTCTTCCTTGAGGACAATGGGCACATACTTGGGCTGCGCCCGCAGGCGCGCCACCCGCGCCTGCAGGTCGCTCAAGTCCAGGTCCAGCCCCTGGGCGATGGGCCGCAGGTGCTCCTCTTTGAGCGATTCGCGCGCCAGAATCAGGCTGAAGGAGGCATGGTTGTCCACGATCACCCGCCCGTCGCGGTCCAGAATGCGGCCGCGCGGCGCCAGGATGGGCACCGATTTGATGCGGTTCTGCTGGGCCCGGTCGTCGTAAAACTGCGGATTCTGCACTTGCAGCTTCCAGAAGCCGGAAATCAGGAACAGGAAGATGAGCACGGTGAAGTATTGAAAGACGGCGATCTTCGCCGCCGCGAACCGCGTATCGTCGTGCAGGGGCGGCTTATCGGCAACCGGCTGTTCGAGATTTGGATCGACCGGCGGAAGGATCACAAAAGTGCTGCGGCGCAGGCATCCCAGGCCTGGACTCTCATCCATTATTCTATCTGATCGTCCGCTCGAAAAGCGCCGCTCCCTGGCTTTCCACCACCGGCTGGTATCCCCAGGCCGCCAGTTCACCCCGGTGGCGGAGCCGCCAGTCGTTGGTCACGGGCGTGGGCAGCACCGCCAGGAAGCGCGGGCGGGCGCTGGCCGGAAGGCCCGCGATCTCCTCCGGCAGCAGGCTGCGCACTTCCGGGTGGACCGGGTTTCCCGCGGCGACCACGTGGCCTGCGAAGTAGCCCGCTTCGGGCAGGGAAAGTTCCGCGAGCGAAGCGCCGCGAACCCGCGACAGGGCGGGCTTCACCTCGTTCCAGTAGGCGGTCCATAGCGCCCGGTTCCGTTCCACCAGAAAGGGGCCGCCAACGACCAGGCATAAGGCGGCGGCCACGGCGCGCGCGGTCCCATTCATACGAGCGAGCGATAAAAACAGGAGAAACGCCAAAACCGACACGGCGCACACCGCCGCCCTGGGAAAGACTTCGCGCGGCACGTGTGGATACAGCAGCAGGAGCCGGCTGGCAAGGTTAGCGGCCACCAGGGCGAACGCGGTGCGCGGGAATTTTCTGGCCACCAGCGCCACCAGGAACAACTCGCTCACCGCCAGCACGCCGTCCACGTAACGAATGCTGTTGAGGCTGTTCAACAGAAACGCCAGGTCCCC
>JADGNR010000551.1 GCA_017883415.1 Bryobacteraceae bacterium
CATCAACGGCCTCACCGGCAAAGAGACCAATCCCGATACCACCAACGAACCGGCCAAAGTACAGCCCAGTGCCGGATTCCAGGGTCAGCTCGATCCCGACCCCGATCATCACTTCCCGGCGGTGCACAAGCAATTGTTCTTCGGCACGCCCGGCCCGCCGGCGAAGCCCTCGATGCAGGGCTTCGTGCAGAGCTACTTCGACCAGCAGCACGACGTCGGCCACTCCCGCAAGATCATGTACTACTTCGCGACCGACAAGCTCCCGGTGCTGCACACCCTGGCGCGCAACTACGCCGTGTTTAATGGCTGGTTCTCTTCCATCCCCGGTCCCACGGTCTGCAACCGCGCCTTCGCCCACTACGGAACTTCGTTCGGCAAAGCGAGCCTGGATATTTTCTTCCTCAAGGAACCCTTCAAGAGCATCTACGAGCGGCTGCTCGCGGCCGGACGCACCACCAAGCTTTACTATTTCGATCCGTCCAGCTCCACCCAGGAAGTGGTCAATCTCCTGAAGAACCAGCCGCAGATCTTCGCCACCTACCCGCAGTTCCTGGAGGATTGCAAGCGCGGAATTTTGCCCGACTATAGCTTCGTCGAGCCCAACTACAGCGATCACCCCGGCGAGGGCGGCGGAGAACTGCTGGCGTCGGACCAGCATCCCGACCACGACGTGCAGGAGGGCGAAGTCTTCATCGCGTCCATCTACAACGCCATCCGGCAGAACCCGGATCTCTGGAAAAGCACCGCGCTGCTGATCACCTATGATGAACACGGCGGAATTTACGATCATGTGCCGCCGCCGGCCTGCACCCCCGATGGATTCCACGCATCGCTCGACGACACCAATGGCGTACCCTTCGACTTCGACCGCCTGGGCGTGCGCGTGCCCGCGATTCTGGTTTCGCCCTGGATTGCCAAAAGGACCGTGGTGCCCGGCCCGGAAGATCCGGTGAACGGGCGCGTATTCGAGCACGCCTCCATTCCCGCGACCATCACCCAGCACTTCATTGGCGATTACGACGCCCGCACGGCGCGCGAGAAGGGCGCGCAGACGTTTCTCGATCTGCTCACCGATACGATGCGGCCCGATGAAGACTGCCCGCACTTCGAGCTCGAATAGGAGACTCCCCCATGGCAAAGCCCCCTGTGATCCGCGTTCCCAAACCGGCGCGCAGTTCTTACCAGCCGCACCGGCTGCTCTCGAAGAATACCTTGCTGCAGAACCAGGTGAAGCATTTTAAGGAGCTGGAGAAAGACTTTCCGCCCGAGCACCGGACCGGCATCTCCCACGAGTCCATCCAGACCGAGGGCCAGGCGGCCGAGTACATCCGGCGCATGACCGGGAAGCTGCATAAGCCTCCCGCCAAGGCATAGCGATGCGAAACACCCGCGTACCACCCGCCGTGTTCGTTGCGTATCTGACGCTGTCGGCCAGCGCTTACGCGCAGGAGAGCAACCTCGGCGCCGATTTCCGCCGGGAGGGCGAAGCGATCCACAAAAGTTGCGGGAGCTTCAGCTTCAAATCGATCGGGGGTTGCGCGTATACGCTGTTTACCGACCACCCGCTGCACATCGCCGCGGGCAGCATCGCTCCCCAGAACGGTTTCGGTTTTGGGGCGGCGTTCGTGTCCCACTGGACGCCCAACGAATCCTGGCGTTTGAGCTGGGATGTGGACGCAGTCGTCTCCACCAACGCATCGTGGCGCGCCGGCGCCTACATGACGGCGGTCTGGGATCGTCACGGGCGCATTAGGGTGGCGCCGGGCGCAGGCACCGCGAGCGGCTCCAACCTTACGGTCCGGGAGTATCCGGTATTTCATGTTCTGGCGCAGGCCATCTCCCTCAACACGCTCGACTACTTCGGCTTGGGCCCCAACACCAGCGATACCGCCCGATCCTTCTACGGAATGCGCGAGACCATCGCCGGCGCGAATGCGACCTGGCCAATTGTGGCGAAGTGGAACATTTCGTTTTACGGAGAGGCTAATGGCCGCTTCGTGGATCTTCGCCCGGCCCGCGGCCGGACCAGCCCCTCCATTACGGAACTGTACTCGCCCGCCACGGCGCCCGGGCTGGATCGCCAACCTGGGTTTGCGCAGTTCGGCGAAGGCGTTCGCATCCGTCCCGTGTTCGCCGGCGGCCACGTCCGCCTGAATTATTTCGTCGAGGTGAAGGAATACGTAGCCAGCGTTTCCACGTTCTCGTTCCAGAGACTCACCTTCGATTTGAACCACCAGTTTCCGCTCTACCGGCAGACGCGCACGCTCGCGCCCAACAGCTTCAACGGGCCGGACGATTGCTCGGTGTCGACGGGCACGCATTCCTGTCCCGCCGTCACGCGCAACTTCGAAGGCAGCATCGCCGTGCGGTTCCTCATGAACCAGTCGTTCACGGGGACGGGCCACGTGGTGCCGTTCTACTTTCAGCCGACGCTGGGCGGTTCCGATATCGATGGCAACGGCTCGCTCGGCAGTTACCAGGACTATCGCTTTCGCGCCCCCAACAATCTGCTGGTGCGGGCGAGCTTCGAGCATTCCCTTTACGGGCCGCTCGGATTTACCGCCATGGTGGACGAAGGAAAAGTCGCGCTCGCGCGCGGCGATCTCGATTTCACCCACCTGCGCCACAGCTACTCAGTCGGTCTGACCCTGCGCGCGGGAGGCTTCCCGATGGTCTGGCTGCTGTTCTCCTTTGGCGGCCGCGAAGGCACCCACACCACCGCCGCCATGAACTCCTCGCTGCTGGGCGCCTCCACGCGCCCCAGCCTGTACTGATAGCGCGCGACTCGGCGGCGCGCGGTTCCGGCCCTCAATCCACCAGCTTGTTCTGCAAAGCATAGTGAGTGAGCTCCGCATTGTTCTTCATCCCCATCTTCTCCAGAATGCGCGCGCGATACGTGCTGATCGTCTTGTCGCTCAACGAGAGCACTTCGGCGATTTCGGTGACCGTTTTCCCCGAGGCGATCATGCGCATTACCTCAAACTCGCGATCCGAAAGCGTCTCATGAGGGGCGCGGTCCGTACCTCTTTGCAGGTAAGTGACGAGTCTTTCCGCCAGGGCCGGGCTGACATATTTTCCGCCTTCGATCACTTTATGGACCGCCTGCACCAGTTCCGCTCGTGGGCTGTCTTTCGTGAGATAGCCGGCTGCTCCCGCCTGGAAAGCCCGCCGCGCATACTGCTCTTCCGAATGCATGCTCAGGATCAGTACGGGTAGCTCCGGACGAAGCCGCTTCAACTCCTTCAACACTTCCAACCCGCTTCTGTCTCCCAACGAAAGATCGAGTATGGCCACGTCCCAATCACCCTCCCC
>JADGNR010000259.1 GCA_017883415.1 Bryobacteraceae bacterium
GAGCCGGGCCAGGGCGATCCAGAACCCCTGCATGGAGTTCATGTGCGCCGCGTCGTGTTGGAAGAGCTCGCGGCACACGTACGCGTTGATCCAGAACAGGGTGATGCCGTAGGCCGAAGCGGCAATCGCTTCCGGGCGGCCTATGGGTCTGTCGGCTTGCTCCATGGCGGAGATCCTCTTCAGAATAGCAACCGGGAGGCGCCCAAACCGCTTCACGCGCGCCATTCCCGGCGGACGCCGAGCGCGATCAATGCCATCACCACCAGGATCGCGATCGCCGACAGGACGCGCCCCACCTGGTTTTCGAGCGGGGTCGCGAACGCGAGCGCGATTTCCTCGACGCCCGCCGGGGCGTCGAGGGCCATGAAGCCCATGGCGTCCCTGCGGACCGCCAGCGGCTTGCCGCCGGACCAGGCGCGCCAGGCGGGATCGTAATTCTCCTGCACCACGATGGACTGGCCGGGCGAGAGCCGCGCCCGCACGCGCATGGCGTCGGTGCCGTCCCGCGTGAGGGTAACCGGCGAATCCGGGCCCTTCTCGATGACGTCGGCGTAGGCCCGCAGATACTCCACGTCGTCGTTGAACCGCGGGCGCTGCTGCGCGTTGAGCCGCGCGGTTTCCACCACCCGCGCGCGCACCGCCCAGCGCCGCGGCACCTGGTAGATGACGTTGCCGCGATGGTCGTCATAAATCACCGGAAGCGCGCCGTCGAACTTGTGGGGAAACAGGTAGTCCTTGAACATCTCCTCGGAGTTCTTGTCCGATACGTATGCCGCGTCGGTAGCGAGGCACTGCATCCACAGGATGGCGGGCTCGGGCTTGGGGCCGAAGAGGATCTCCCACTGCGCCTGCTCCACCTCGCCGTTCAGGACTCCCTGATCGGATCCACCGCCCAGTTGCGGCAGGTCGCGCCAGGCGTTGAACCAGAAGCGCACCGAGCCGTTGGGCAGCGTCCGCGCATCGGGCATGTTCTTCCACAGCCAGGCCGGGACCTGGTACTCCACGCGATCCTGGTAATTCGGATACAGCGGAAAATGGCGCCAGGCCGACCCCACATAGCCGGCCGTGGTGGCGAACGCCGTCACCACCACGGCGGCGGCGGCCGCCCGCGGCAACAGGCCGGGCAGGTTCCACAGCCAACGCAGCACGGCGACCGCCAGCAGGATGTAAACCAGGTCCAGCTCCGGAGCCAGGCGCGACGGAACGCCGGCAATCAGAAAGTGGAAGTAGTAATTGCCGAGCACGTTGAGCGAAAAGAATACCGCGCAGCCGGCGGTGAAGATGGCCCAGGTCCGTTCCTTTTGGCCGCGCGCCAGCCGGTCCGTGGCCAGCGCAAACGCCACCGCGACGGCCACCGCCACCCAGATCGACCAGGTGGTCCCGTGCTCGGCGACATACTTCATGTTCTCGGCGGTGACTTTGAAGTACGAGGGCACCAGCCAGAAGGCCGTCAGCCCGTACGCGATGGCCGGAATGGCGAGGGCCGGCGCCAGGATGCGCCGCTCCTGCCGGGTGATCCAGAAGCTCCACACCATGACCGGGTAAAATACCGCCAGGGCGGTGGCGCCGTAGAAATTGTTCGAGACCGCAAGCGCGCCGAACACCCCGGCCAGCGCCAGGGCCGCCGGCCGCCGGGCCTCGAGCGCCAGCCAGGTGAAGGCCAGGGCAATGGGGATCAGGGCGAGCGCGGTCATGTGCGGGCCCTCGCCGTACTTCACCAGCACACCCAGCCGGACCGGGAGGCGCTTCCAGGCGTCGTGCCGCAGCGGGGTCAGAAACAGAAACGACGGCGACATCAGCGCCGCCGCCGCCGCTCCCAGCCAGGCGGCGAAGCGCGACCGGGCCCCCACGCGGATCAACAGGTACACTCCCGCGATCCCCACGCAGTAGAAAAATGCCGTGTAGAAGTGGTACGCCGTGACCGGCCAGAAGCCGGTGGCCTTGGCAATCGCCGCCGTGCCGTAGCGCAGCGCCGGCGGATAAATATAGTCGAAGCGCGTGCCGCCATACCACAGGGGCTGCCACTGCGGATGGGGCCAGTGCGCCGTCAGGAAGCGCGCGTCGGAAATGAAGGTGCTCTCGATGGAGCCCCACTTGTCGAGGTATTTGGCCTTGAAAAGCGGCTTGATGAGCACCGCCGTGAAGAGGAAGATAAGGACCAAATCCAGCAGGATTTTCGACCGATGGGAGAGTTTCAAGGGTTTTCGCTCCATTATACAGAGGGCGGGAGCAATGCCTGGCAAATTGAGTCCCACGAATTGTTGGAACCTGGTACTTGGCATTATCGTATACTGTGCATTGTGGAGTACTCGAACGAGGGCAGAGACCGGCGGATTACCCAGCTACGGAAGGGCATCCTGGAACTGGCGGTCATGGGAGTTCTCTATGATGAGCGCCACTATGGCTATTCCCTGGTGCGTGTCCTCTCGGAAAGCGGCTCGATCTCGCTCAAGGAAGGCACGATATATCCCATCCTGGGCCGGCTGGATCGCGACGGCCTAGTCCGTGGAGAGTGGGTGGAATCGGATCAAGGGCCTCCCCGCAAGTACTACACGCTGACGCCGGCCGGCCGGCAGCTCTTCGACGAGTTGCGCCAGGACTTCGATCTGTTGGTTTCGCTGGTACAGCACAAGTGGAAGGCTCCGGAGCAATCCGAACCAGCCAGGAAAAAACTTTTCGTCCGAAAGGGGTGAGACAAATGAGCCAATACCCGGAAGTAGTCGCTACCATTGCCAATGACTATTTGGAGCGCGTGAAGTCCCGCTTGTGCCTGGTTCCGGCCCGTGAGCGGGACGAGTTCCTGCGGGAGATCCAGTCGCACGTTTACGAGGCGTACCAGCAAACGCCGGGGGAAGACGAGGTGGCGCGGATTCTGGCCGTATTGCGGAACTTGGGCGAACCGGCGGATGTGGTGTCGGACCGGTTGCCCGGCGCCATGCTGCGTTCCGGCATGAAGCGGTACCTGCCGCTGCATGTGCTGGTTGGAATCCTGATCGCGCTGTTCGGGATTCCGCTGGGATTCGGCGGCGTGGCCGTGCTGGTGGGCATCCTGGTCACCCTGGCGTCCATCGTATTGACCTATTACGTCACCGTGGGGGTTTTCTTCCTGACCGGCGCGGTGTTCCTGTTCTCGGGGCTGACCCGAATCTACCGGCCGGACCTGTGGGACAAGCTGGTGGCGCTCGGCTTTATGCATTTTGACGGCCCGGTGGCTGAGTTCCTGGATCAGTTGTCCCCGGCGGGCCAGGGATTCGTCATGATCGTATTTGCCAGCGTATTCATGGCGAGCGCGTGGGGCATGCTGTGGCTCGGAAAATACCTGGTGCGAGGGCTGCGCCTGCTGTTCAGCCTGGCCATCGACTGGCTGCGGCACATGGCACAAAGCGTCCGGCGGAGGCTGCATCGGGACCCGCGGGAAGGGCCTGCCGTGGGCGGAGTTTCGTTTGCGAAGCAGTGAGCCGCGACTTGCCAAGGACAGCGCAGAGGAAACGGAATGGAAGCTGAGAAGCGCAAGCAGCAGGAATTCTTCGATCTTGCCGAGCGGTTCCGGAGCGCCACCGACCCGGAAGAGGTCAAACGGCTAGGCCATCGGATGGGCCGGATGGTCTTCGGCAGCACCGCCCCTCACCGTCCCGCCGGCCAATAGAACCGTTCGGCGGCGCCGCCCAGCAACTCCTCACGGACTTCCGTGGGAAGCGCGCCCAGGGATTGCGTAAAGGCGGCCAGGCTCTCTTTCCAGCTCGCGCGCGGCAGCGAACTCGGCCAGTCGCTGCCAAACATCAGGCGGCGCGGTCCGAATAGGGCGAGCGCGTGCCGCACCCAGGGACGGAAGGTTTCGGCCTGCCAGGGCGAGGGCGCGTCCGTGAGCAGACCGCTCGCCTTCACGCAGACCTGCGGGAGACGCGCCGCCTCCTCCATCCCGCGTGCCCATGGATCGCTCCACGCCTGACCGTAGGGCGGCCGGGCCAGGTGGTCGATCACCATGCGCAGTTCGGGTGCCTGGTCCGCGATACGCACGATCGTGGTCAGGTGGCGCGCCTCGATATCCAGATCGAGCGGGATGGCGCGCCGTGCCAGCTCATGCAGACCCGGCGGGACCTCGTTCGCGACCCGCCCGCACACGCCGCGGAACCGGGGATCGCGCTGCAGTTCGTCCAGCCGGTGGCCTAATCGCGGGGCGGCGAGGTCCATGCGCACCACCACGCCCTGGATGAAAGTGAGCGAGACGGCGGGCAGGGCGAGATCCTCGGCCGCGAGGAGAATCGATCCCTCAAACCGATTGCGCTCCAAGACCGCTTGCAGGTGAGCAGGTGGATGCTCGACGGAGAAGTGGTGGTGGGAGTCTAGCCGCAACTAGAAGATGAAGCTGAGCCCGCCGCGGAGGGTGCGCGGAGTCTGCACCAGCATGACGCGCTGCCCGTTGACGAACCCAATGGGCAAATACCCCTGCGCCAGCATGTTCCGGAAATCGGCGGTAGCTTCCACGCGCCCCGCCGTGCCCGGAATGGGCTGCCGGATATAGACGTTCAGCCCCGGCATGGGCCGGAAGGATTGCGTGCTGTACAGGTTGCCGGCCATGGCCCAGCGGGGGTCGGCGGTCCACTGGTAGCTGGCGATGAGATGCGTTCCGGTCCAGGGCGAAACCGCGGCAATGCGCATGGTGGCCGCGTGCCGGCGGCTGGCGCGGATCATGGAGCGCAACTCATCGGGATTGTCGCTGACCAACTCCCCGGTGCCGGCGGTGAGCACGCCCATCGATCCGTACATCAGCGTGGCGGTGACGTTTTGCCCCAGGGCTTGCGCGATGGCGGCGGTGTACCCATTGCTCTGGTAATCGCCCGCATTGAAAATCGAGCTGGCGGAGAAGAGGTCGGGGAGGATATCGCCGGCGGCATACAGACCCGCCGGCGCCACCAGGGTCAGCGCCGCATCGGTCACGGACTCGCGATAGCCGGAGATGCTGTAGGTGCGCGAGCCCACTTTGCGGGCGTAGGTCAGTTCAAACTCCTCGCCCTGCTGCACGCGCGGCCGCGCGCCGCGCAGGGAAATCGCCGGGAACAGGCCCAGGCTATCGAGATCGCGCTGCAGGTCCGCCGCCTCGGAAGCCGCCCCGGCCAGGTCGGGCCGCGCGTTGCCGGAAGTGAATGCGAACTCGATGGTTGCGCCATCGCCTATGGCATAGTGCAAGCGCGCGTAGGGGCTGAAGTGGTTCTGGTGATCGAGGAACGACAGCGAATCCATGGTGAAGCCGTACTGCAAGGTCAGGTCGTCGGTCAACTGCGTGTGATCGTCGAAGCCGGCCGATACGGTACGCAGGACCGGGAGGGCGGAATCGGAGCCCGCGAAGGCCGCCGCCATGCGTCCCGGCAGGAACAATTGCCGCATGGTGACCGAAAACTCCGGACTGCCGCCGCCCATGCTTCGGCTGTAACTGGTGCGGAAAGCCGCGGTGGGCACGCCCGTTTGCGAGCCGTATCCCACGTTGCCGCTCAGTTGCAGCACGTTATTGCCGCGCAGCGAAGTGGCCAGCGCAAAGGCCGTGCCCAAGTCCGCCTGATTGCCGATGCCCGTCGCCAGCGCGCCTTCCCCGGCGGAGAGTTTCAGGATGCCGCGGGTATCGGAGAACATCGCCGTGCGCGTGACCCTCTCGGACGAGGACGCGGGCGGATCTTCCGTGAAGCGCAGCACCGGGCGCGCGGCGGACGCGCTGCGCAGCACCCACTTCCAGTCGTCGGTCATGAGGCTGCCGTTTTCGAGCGGGGGATAGGCAATCTGGATGGAGCTGAACAGGGTGTTCAGATTCACCGCCAGCACGCTGCGCATGCCCGGCTGCACCAGGATGTCCTTGCGGATGGCGGGAAGAAAAGCGGCGAGGGAGACCTTGATCGAGTAGACATCGGGGAACAGGCTGGCGAATTTGAACTCGCCGCGCTCGTCGGTCAATGCCCTCTCGATCACGCGCTCCTGGCGGTTATACAACACCACCGCCGCGCCCATCTGCGGGACGCCGAGCGAACTGGTCACTATGCCGGTGATAACGCCCGACAGCTTGACGGCGGAAGAAGCGGCCGCCTGGCAGGCATAGGGCGCCGCCAGAGATGCGATTCCCAATACGATCGATGCTAGCGTTCTGTGCGTCTTCGGGTTGAACATCCGACGCTCGTACGTTGGCGGACAGATCCGCCGTCTACTAGGTTACCGTAAATTGGGCCGTGGGGGTAAGCACCTGGTTGCGATTTTTGTCGGTGATCTTCAGCCGTATGGTGTACTGCCCCGGCGTTAAACTCTTGAGGGGAAGCAGTTTTTCGATAGTTACCTGGCTCGAGGAGGCGTTGGGGATCAGGGAGACGTCCTCGGTCAAAGTGTAAATCTTTTCGTTTGTGCCATTTCGGAGTACTTCGTACTCAATCTGACCCACCGGCTTGTGCGCTTCATCGGAGCCGAAATTATAGAGCTTCATGTAGATGCCCATTTTCTCCTCGCGCTTGAACGTGTCGTCGAGACGCGGGCGCACCTTGGAATCGCCGATCACAAACTGGCCCGCCCCGATGCTCTTCATGGGGACCTTCTCGATCAGGTCGGCCAGAATCAGGGTGCTGCCGGTGAGTTTCTCGGCATCCAGGCGGGGCACGGTGAGCGCCTGCTCATAGTTGTTCATGTTGCCGCCGATGATGTCTTTGGCCACAATGTTGAGCCGGTACGTGCCGGGCGCCAGGGGAATGGTCTTCTGATAGATCGACTTGTTGGCGGCGAATTCCTGCAACATGGCGGTGGGAGGCTGCACCGTGACGGTATCCTCCAAGGTCGAGACAAAGCGGCGCGTGAGCGTGGTGATCTGCCCGTAAAGGTGGATTTCGGCCTCCTGGAAACCCTCTTTAGCCTTGAATTGCAGGTCCTTGTTCTCAAACTGAATGGTGATGTTGGTGAGCACCGAGGCGTCGGTGACCGGGAAGTAATCCACCCGCACCTTCATGGGCAGGATGTTATAGCTGATGCGCGAATGGACGGCCGCTTCCAGGTCCTTGAACTTGATGGGCGGCGGCCGCTGCAGCTTGGCGAACTGCTCGATGCGGCTGAACTCGTTCATGGATTCGGACTGCATGCCCATGGGAGTGCCGAGGTGCGTGCCGTCGGTGCGGTTGAAGCGATCGGTCTTGCTGGAAAGCCCCATCTGCTCCATGAGGGTGAGGCCGGCATTGGGGACATAGAGCAGCGCGTCCTTTTCCGACGGGTCGCTGGTCATACGGAATTCGCCGGACATGGTGGGGTCGACGAACTCGATGATGACGTTGTTGCCGATCCCGTCGATGTAGCGATAGCGCCACTGCTGGAAGGGGAAGGTGGAGGTGCTGCCGCCGCCTTCCTCGGGAGGCCGCTCGTAGGTGCCGCCGGAGGAATGGTCCTCGATTTCGTCGGGCGGCCCAAAGGTGATGTAGATACGGCCGCGGTCGGTCTTCCACCCGGGGATGCCCGAAGCGTAGCGCTCGTTGGCATAGGCGATGCGGCGGTAGTGCTCCTCTTTAAACTCGTTTTCGATGGTGTCCGGACTGGGATCGCGGCGCAGCCAGAAGCTCTCGATGAAGTTTTCGCGCTCTTCGTCGTTTTGCAGGCGCACGAAGGCCGAGCGTTCCTCGTCGGTGATGATGTACGTGACGTCTTCGTTCAGCCACCGGCGATACGGCGTGGCCAGCTCTTTCCGGAGCTGCGCGTCCTTCTTTTTGCGCTCCTTCTCCGTCATCGGCTTGGAGACGGTCTCGCGCTGGTCGGGGTCGGACTTCTTCTGGTCGCCCTTTTGTTCGGCCGCGAACAGGCACACCACCACGGAGAATGTAACGCAGGAAATCGTAAGGCGTGTAGCGTTCATGCGGCACCGCTTTCCCAAGGAGAGGTCTGAATGGTCTGAACCTATTGTAAATCCAGCGCTTCGGTGCGGTCAATCCCGTGAATCGGCTACCACAGTGTGCGCACAGTGGGGCAGGTCTCCGGGACTGCCCCCGCGTGGCCCCACCGACCAAATCGTCCGCGCCTTCGGCGCGGAGGCAGGCCGGGAGGCCTACCCCACTGGAACCGGGTGACACCGGATTTCACAATTTCTTCCGTTTATTTTCAGTAACTTAGCAGATGGAAAATAAGAGTCCAGCCTGCTCGCGGGCTATGCTGGGGGCAGAGAGAGAGTCCGGTCCCATCATTCTTACCTTTGAGACCTCAACAACTGCCCCATTGCCTCTGCGCTCCTAGCGAGCCTGC
>JADGNR010000552.1 GCA_017883415.1 Bryobacteraceae bacterium
CCTGGGCGACGCCGGTCCGGATAGCGACATCGACCTGTTGGTGTTGTTTTCAGAAGTCGCCGATCCAAACAAGCGTGCGGCGGAACTCTATGCGTCGCTCGTGGACTTTCCCCGCCCCGTGGATATCGTTGTTTCGACCAGTTTCCGTTTCGAACGTTACCGGAACGTGGTGAATACCGTGTACTGGCCGGCTTCGCGTGAAGGCAAAGTCCTCTATGAACGTGCCGCCTGAGGTTGTTGAAGTACTCCGGCAATGGGTTCGCAAGGCGGAGCATGACCTCGAAGCGGCAAGCCGGATCATGGCAATCGAGGAAGGCTGCCCGTTCGACACCGTATGCTTTCACCTGGATTATGCACACAATCGGCGTTCCGAGCGATGGCCCCGCTCGGCTGATGCTGTCCGTGGTTGAATAGTCAGTTCGATTTTCTCTTGGTTTATCACGCTCCAGAGAGTCCGTTCCCGTCGAGCCCCACGTCGAAGCTTCTGGCTTCGTTGCGCTTGCGCATCGTGCATAAATTTCTATGCACGGCTCTCCAAGGGTCGGCGGGCCGGATTAGCGCAAGACCGGCACCATCACCGGCGAATAACCCGGCGCGATCCGGCGCAGCCGATCCATCAGCCGTTCGAACACTCCCTTCTCCTCATACTGATCGCTATAGCTCACACCAGTGCGGCCGGCGTGATGCCAGATTTTGGCAGCCACGAACAGGAAGCGCAGTCGTGAGGTTGCCAGCGTGGTGTGCTGTAGTTCAGTGGCGTCGGCCTGCGGTTCGCGGTTGAACAGCATCAGCCAGCAGTTCAGGTTGTAGGCCAGCATCGCCAACTGAAAATGATTGCTGTTCACGTCGAAGCGGTGCGACGGATGCGCCGCCAGCCCGGCGTCATTGTTCGCCTCTTTGATCAGGTTTTCCGCGCCGCCGCGCTGCCGGTAAAACCAGACCACCATATCGGTGGACTCGCTGAAATCCGTCACGAATACCCGGTACTTGTACTGGCTGGTTTCGAACAACTGGTACTGCTCGGCCTCCTCCGGCTCCATCTCCTCAGGCGGTTTCTCATAGCGCAGGGCTACGAACCGATATTCCTTCTTCCACCCATCCGGCTGATAGCGGAATTCACACTCGGCCTCGCCATCCGTCTTGGGCGACGGCTTCCACGCGGCCTGGTGCAGTTGCTCCACCAGTCGCGAGGTCTTGCGCGCTGAGACTACGAACCGGGTATCGAATTCTTCGTAGGCCTCGACCGCGTGCTGGCAGTAGAATCCCGAATCCGCCCGGCCGTAAACCTTTATGCCTGGCGGCAGGGCCGCATGCACATTGCGTAGATGATCGCCGATCTGTTTGCCCGTGGGGCGGTCGCCATTGCGCAATTCGCCCCAGACGTATTCCCGGGTCTCCGCGATAAACGTCAGCATCGGCTGGTAGCTTTTCTTGCCTTTGTTCTTGGGGTTGTAGCTCTTGCGTCCGCCCATCTGCTGGCCGTAGAGTGTGTGCACCGTGGTGTCGGTGTCGATGGTGATGACCGACAGCTTCACATTGGCCGCGGCCCACACCCGTTCGCGCATGGTCCGCATGATAATCAGAATTTGGCGGGCGACATTACGATGGAGCGCATTCACAAATCTCCAGAAAGTGGATTGCACCGGTAGTTTGGTGACTTTCAGGATGCCCGTCAGGATCGGGTCGCGAGCGATGAAGCGCAATTGGTTCAGACGCGGGAAACCGATGTAGAGCCCCAGCACGATTCCCAGCACGAACCGGTACACGTCCATGGCGCGCGGGATGCGCTTCGAGGTCAGAAACTGTTCCACCAGAGACTGGAAGCCGAGCCTCTCCAACATGGTGATCACCGGCAGCAATCCGCCGTAGGGAGTCAGATTCTTACCATTGAAGTCATAGGGCGTGGAAGCCCCGATTTTATTGGGTTCAGGCGTAACGTCTTCTGCCCCTTGCTTCACGGGCGTTTTGGCGCTATCCTTTTTTTTGTCTGTAACCATTTGGGTGACCTCCTTGGGGTCGGTTCTGCGAAGCGACAACTTCGCAAACTTCTGTTTTACCCCAATATCTATGGGGTCCCCAAATGGTTCACCACGCTTCCGCCCGCCAGCGCAGGCTCATCGCAGTGCATAGCTCAGGTGTTATGGAGAACCTGGCCGGGCGTGGATTGGCGAATATACACGATCGCCTGCCGGCCCAGGCGTTCAGGCGTCAATTTTGGATTCACCATCTGCGGCCTCCTCACTTTCAACGCGAATGTCGCTACCGGCTGCGCTGAGCAGCAGGGTCGCTAGCGCCAGCGACAGTTCGCGTTCCCGATCTTGAGGTAGCTCCACCGGCGGCACTTCAACCAGCAGAGGGAGATTTAGCTGAGCGAGTGCAAGCTCGCGGCTTCGCGTCATTGACCTTCCTCCTACATCTGGGTGCTCCCTTGCACACCCCGTGAAAGACTTCTGATTCAGACATGCGGAGAATTCCAGTGATCCAGCATACTAACAATTTCGAACGCTGCTCACCTGGATGCAAGATCACGAAGCTGACGGTACGATATTTCTTGGTCCGCCGGGAGCAGCGAAATCTGCGGTTGGTAAGGCCACGGGTAGCACCGCGGGAGTGCCGACAATCGCCTTTGACCTCGCAGGCATGCAAGATTCCCTGGTCGGTGTATCGAGCGAGCGCCTTCGTGCCGCTCTGCAGGTTGTTGACGCGGTCTCTCAGGGACGCAGCCTCTGGATAGCAACTTGTAATTCCATCGCCTCTTTGTCCTCGGAACTGCGCCGGCGGTTCACTTTGGGCACGTTCTTTTTCGATCTGCCGACGTGTGAAGAACGCGACATGATCTGGAGATTGTACTTGGATAAGTACGACGTCCACGGCGACATTCCCGAGGACGAAGGTTGGACCGGCGCCGAGATCAAGGAGTGCTGCCGCAAAGCGGCGCGCTTGAACATGCAGCTCAGGGAAGCGGCAATGTATATCGTGCCCGTGTCTCGGAGTGCCTCCGACCAGATCAAAGCCTTGCGGCAGCAGGCTTCCGGAAAGTTCATCAGCGCATCGCATGAAGGCGTCTACGAATTCAGTGAGATGACCGGCAGTTCGAGACCAGCGCGACGGGTGATCCGGCGAAGTGAACCGTAATTTGGGAAGGTCGCTTCTGTACGCGATGGGGGCCAGTGTACGATAATGCCGTTTTTCGTCCCCTTGTACCGCCGACAGCGTTCGCATGTAATGATTGAGGTGGTGGCTGGCGGTAGCTCAACCAGGCAGAGCTCCGCAGCCGGGGCTTCGGTCTCGGCTCGGGAGT
>JADGNR010000043.1 GCA_017883415.1 Bryobacteraceae bacterium
ATCTCCGGACTACAGGAAGACCTCAGCCGCGACGTGCGGCCGGCCTTGCTCATGTTGCTGGGCGCGGTGGCCCTGGTGTTGTTGATTGCGTGCGGCAACGTCGCCAACCTGCTGCTGTCCCGCGCCAGCGGCCGAACCAGGGAGATCGCCATCCGAACCGCTCTCGGGGCAGGGATGGGACGCCTGGTCCGGCAGTTGCTCACCGAGAGCCTGGTGCTTGCCGCCATGGGCGGAGCGGCCGGCTTAGCGCTCGCGGCGTGGAGTCTGGCGGTATTTTCCCCCATTCAGGCGCCCATCGATTCCGCGGTCCTCTGGTTCCTGCTCGCCGCTTCGCTCGGCACGGGCATTTTGTTCGGGCTCGCGCCGGCCCTCCAGGCACTGAAGATCGATCCCATTTCGACCATCAAGTCGGGGCCGGCTGGAAACGATCGATCGGTGACGGCGCGGGGCGCGGTGGTGATTCTGGAATTCGCTTTTGCCCTGATGGTGGTGATCGGCGCGGGAATCCTCGCCCGGAGCTTTCTCTCCCTCATGCAGGTCGATCCCGGCTTCAACCCGCATGGCGTGCTCACCCTGCGGCTTTCGGCGTCGCCCTCGCAAAATCCGGACGCCCTCTTCGCGCGCCTGGAGGAACGTCTGCGGTCGTTTCCCGGAATCGAATCCATTGCCGCGGCGAACACGTTGCCGCTGATCGCCGACCGTGCGAACGCCCTCCGCTTCCACGTCCCGGGAAGTCCGCTCATCCATCCGGATGCTCTGCCGGTCGCACAATTCAGGGCGGTCAGCCCGGAATACTTCGGCGCCATGCGAATCCCCCTACGGTCGGGCCGTTCGTTCACCAGGCGCGATCTGAACCAGCCGGTAGTGGTCGTCAGCGAGTACATGGCGCGGCGTTTCTGGCCTGGCAGAGATCCGGTCGGCATCAAGTTCGTGACCGGTCCGTGGGGACCGAATCCCAACTGGTCCACGATTATCGGCGTGGCAGGCGATGTCAAGCAGTTCGGCCTCGACTCCGAATCGAGCATGGATATTTACTTCCCCAGTTCGGCGCCGCGCTACCTGATTCTGCGGACCGCGGGCGGCGATCCCTTGTCGCTCGCGGGCGCCGTCCAGCGGGAGATACAGGCCATTGATCGCGGCGTAGCGGTATCGGATGTGCGCACCATGGAGCAGGTCCTGGAGCAATCGGCATACTCGCGCCGCTGGACCACGGGGTTGCTGATCGCGTTTGCCGGCATGGCGCTGGCGCTCGCCCTGGTAGGAATCTACGGCGTGACGTCATGGGCCGTGTCGCAGCGCACCCGCGAGATCGGAATCCGCATGGCCCTGGGCGCGGATCGGGGGCAGGTGCTGAGAATGGTGCTCCTCTACGGAACCAGGCTGTGTGGAATGGGCCTCGGGATCGGTCTGGCTGGAGCGTTTGTGCTGCGCCGCGTCCTCTCCAGTCTGGCCTTCGGTGTCAGCACCGCCGATCCCCTGATTTACAGTGGCGCCACGCTGCTGATTATCCTGGCGGCATTGCTGGCGTGCTACCTTCCCGCTCGCCGCGCCAGCCGGGTCGCCCCCATGGCCGCCTTGCGCTGGGAATGAGGCAGCCTTACCGCACCGCCACCGTAAGGCCCGTCTGGCTGGTGGCGGCGCCGGAATGAACCACCACCGGCAGGTCCCCCGAAGGAAGACCTGCGGGGATCTTAAAGTTGAGTTGGAACAGGCCGGCCGGTGCCGCGGGTGCGGCTCCCTGGTACCCGATTTCCGCGGGCACTCCGCCGACGGTTACCGAGAGCGGCACGCGAGGCTTGGGGTATACTCCATTGGCGAACTGGCCATCCACGCCCGGCGGGTCGGTCTGCCCTTCACCCGTACCCCACATCTGCACCATGGAACCCTGGGCGGCCGGGTCGGAAGAGGAGTTGTAGCTTCCATCGAAGTTCAGAATCGCTCCTTGGCCGTGACCGCTGGAATCGGCCGAGAAGATGCCTGGCGCGGAATCGGTCACCGCAACCGCGAACGTGGCCGGCGGCGCGCCCTGGTATTTCACCGTCACCGTTACACTGGAACGGCCTTCAATACCGTACGGCACAATCGCGTTCACTTGACTTTGGGATACGTACACCAGCGGCGCGGGGAATTCGTCGAAGAGCACCTGCACGCCGGCAGCCTGGGTGGACAGCCGGCCATTTGGATCAAGGGCGTACCCGACACCGTCCGCGGGGCCGAGGCCGCTGCCCTTCACCGCCACGATCTCGCCGGGAGCAATGGCACCGGACTGGTTGCTGGCGGCGTTGTTCACCGTCAGGATAGAGGGCCCTGCCGTCGCGGCGGGCGCGGCGAAATAGAGGGCGTGCGCGGAGGCGGCGCTCGCGCCGGTGAATACCACGGCCGCGCCCGCGATGGCGTCCGAGCCGGGAGCGTCCACACTTACCAGGGCGGAGCCGCCGATGACATCGCCGGTGCCCGCGAGCCTCTGGATTGCTCCGGCGGATGCCAGGAATAGGGCCGTCTTGCCCCCGGCGCCGTGGGCCTGGAAGACGACGTTGCCCGCGTCCGCCGCAAACAGGTAATTATTAAGATAGCCGACTGTCCCGAAGTCCGGAAGCCCGATGCCGCTGTCGGCGATCCTCGAGAGCACGCCCGAAACCACGTTCATCGCAAAAATGCCGCCGAAACTGGAGTAGCTGTCGGTGGCGCGGAACACGAGCGTATCATTGTCCATCTGCCCGAAATCGAAGATCGTCAGATCATGCGAACTGGCGCCGGGAAGCCCCTGCAGCGAGTTGACCGCCGATGGCGTCGGCACTCCACCGCAATCGGGCGCCGCGGCGCTTACCGCCTGCGTGTAGATCGCGCTGAAATGGAAGCCGTAGTCCGAGTTGTTGGCTTGCCCCAGAAACGCCAGACGAGTGTTGCTGATCGAAGGCCGGCTATAGCCTTGCACCGGGAAGGCGCAAGAGTTGGAGTTGACCGGGGTGTGCGTATCGGCAATGCGGGCGAGCCCGGTTCCATCCAGCTTCACGGAATAGACACCGGTGGGGATTCCCGACCCTTTACCGGTGAAAACCGCGGTTGTTCCGTCGTGATCGAATCCGGCGCGGTCGAAGCCGATGAAGTTCGTCGACGGCGTGCCGGGAATGGCGGTGTTGGTGTCGACCAGCTTTACTACGGTGCCCCCCGCCGCCGGAACCGCGTACAGCCCCGGACGCGAGTTGCCATCGAAACCAACGAACATGACGATGCCGCTCTTGACCACCGGGCTTAGGTCGAAAGAGCTGAACTGGCCTCCGCCTGGCAGCGGATTGCCCGCGCCCACCAGCATGCGCAGATTGCCGCCCGTCACGTCCACCGCCCAGATGGAATCCAGCGCCGGGCAGCCCGCGCACGAATTCCCGTGGTTGAAAACAATGGTGTTTCCGTCCGTAGCGGGAGTCATCGGGTAAAAGGTCCCAGGCCAGGGGCTGGGACGCGGCGTCTTGTCGTCCACGATGGCGGCTACGGTGAAGTTCTGCGCCAGCAATGCCGCCGGGCCGGCCGTCAGGCCCAGGATCGCGCCGATCTGAATGAGGAAGCGTAAGGAATGCCGATCTACCATGGTTCGTCGCCCGTTTACATCTGTTAGATGTTAGCACCGGATGACGGTTGCAGAGCCTCTATGCCGTGTCGTCCCCTACCATATTCCGTAGTTTCCCCCAGCGCCCCTGCCTGAATCACCTAATTCTCATCGCAGCCGATCGGACGTACGCTCGTTTCAGGACGGAACCTAAGGCTGCGGAGGAAAACAGCCGATAAGATGTCCGAGAGAAGGAATACGACCATGAGCGCTACGTACTCTGCCCCCAGTTCTTTTCACCGCTACCGGATCCAAGTGATCGCCCGGTGGCCGGAGAGTGCCTACAAGCGCACGGCCCTGAACGCTGCTAGGACCGCGTTATTGAACGAATTGACATTCGAGCGGACCGCCCACGCCAGCCGGGGGAAAGGGTAAAGCCATGGAAACCAAGAACCACGGCAAGAAGCGAGCGGTATCGCGGCGGCCATGCTGCCGCACCGGGGAATGCCTTAACTGCGTCGAGGATACCCGCTGGGAACGCCTGTTCCGGCAGAAGTTCGCCGACCCGTTTTACTACAGCCCCAAGCCCCTCCGGTCGAGCTCGCCCCTAGCCGGCTTCTAACGTGCCGCAGCGCATCGGGTTTTTTTTCATCGCTCTGCTGACTGCCTGTTTGGCCCCGATCTTCATTCATGCTCACGCCGGCGGGCCGGTGGTGGGAAAAGCGGGAGTTCCCGGCGAACTGAACTGCACCATGTGCCACAGCGGGACCGTCGGGGCAGGCCCCGGCAGCGTCCGCGTGACCTTCCCGAAGGGCCTGGCTTACAAGCCGGGCGTCACACAACGTCTGATAGTGACGGTGTCCGACCCGGCGCAGACGAGGTGGGGTTTCGAGCTCACCGCCCGCCAGGCCGGCAATCCCAAACTTCAGGCGGGCGCCTTCAAGCCGCTGGACGGCAATACCCAGGTCCTGTGCGCCGACGAAAGACTTGTGGAACGCGGTGAGGGACCTTGCCCGGATTCGCTGCCATTGCAGTATGTTGGTCACACCGGCGCCGGCAGCCGCCTGGGGCGGACCGGGTCCGTGACCTTCCGGGTGGAATGGATACCACCGGCTATCGACGTTGGCCCGGTGACGATCTACGTTGCCGGAAACGCCGCCGACGGAGACAACACCCCCGCCAACGACCACATCTACCTCGCGCAGTATACGCTCGTCCCCGCCGGGCGCCGTCCGCTTTCAAGACCGGAGTGAATCAGCGGCGCCCGCCGCCTGGCCATCCTCAAATATGTGCCCTTGGGATACCGGGCCACGAACCGTGGCGCCTCGCAAATTTCTGTGCCGGTTTATGGTAATTCCCCGGATACCGCGCGGGGGGCGAAAAGAACAGACTCAGATCAGGCCGATGCGCACGCACGGGAGCGCAAGCCAGACAGGAGGCGGCGACGATGAGCGAGACGAAACAGAGGTTGGAAAAAGGGGTCGCCGTTCTGGCGCGGCTGGAAAAGAAAAGGCTCGATACCCGCACACCGCAACTGGGCTATGACACCGAGTTCCTCATCATCGCCCGTGAGCTGGAGCAACTGGAGCACGATATTCTCCGCGACCCCGGCGCTTTAGAGTCTCACTTGCTACGCCAGCCCGAGAGCCCCGCGGCCGGGGACGGCAGCGCGGCGTAGGCCAGTGGGGTAGGCCTCCCGGCCGTGCCCAAAGGTGTCGGAGTGCGCCTTCGGCGCGAGGGCAGGACTGGAGGCCTACCCTACTGGATCCTTTTGGGGTACCGCGCCTGGAAAACAGTTCCTTCGGCAGCGGTCGAATGAAAGGTGACCAGCCCTTTCAAATAGCGCTCGCTGAGCAGCCGCATACTGTACGTTCCCAGGCCGCGGCCCAGCCCCTTGGTCGAAAACGACCGCTGAAAGACCTGGAGCCGGACGGGCTCCGGCATAGCTTCCGGATTGTGCACCCAGAACTCCACTTCCTCGCCCGCATCGCGGCAGCCGGCGGTGATGGTCTCTCCCTTCCGCGACGCCTCCAGGGCATTCTTGAGCATGTTTTGCAAAACCCGGCGAAGGATGGAATCGTCGGTGCAGATGGCGACATCCTGGCTGTCTGTGGCGATCCGGATCACGCGGTTCCTCGCCAGCGTGTGGACGCGATATCGTTCCACTAGCGCACCGAGGAACCGGGCGGTGGTGAACTCCACGGCCCTCACCGCCAGTTCGTCCTTCTCGGCCGCCAGCAATTGCTGCTGGCTTTGGATCTCCTCCACCATCTGGTTGGCGCAGGCGCTGATCTGCCGCGCGGACTCCGAGGCGTCGCCTTGCACCATGCCCTTCAACAGTCCGGCGAGCAGTTCCACTCCGGTGGCGGTGTTCAGGATGTCGTGGAAGAAGATGCGCTCCAGCGCCTCCCGCCGCTTTTCGTGGCTGATGTCGCGCATCGAGCAGACCACAAACCGCTCTCCACGGACGATCGCCGGAGAGACCGTAATCAGCAGGTCGAGCGCTTCCATTTTGCCTTCGACGTTCCGTGTGAACCGGCACTCGCGCGTGGAGTGGCGGCTTTGCAAACCCTCCCCGACCGCCAGGAATGCGCCGCAGGTTTGACAGGCTTCGTTGAAGCCGCAGCCTTCCCCCTCGGATGCATGGGAGCACTGCATCGCGTCTCCCAATCGCAAACCGAACAGTCCCCGATCCACGCCGGCTTCCGCTAGAGAGAGCAGCGCCCGGTTGAAAAACACGATCTCTCTCTGCTCGTTGAGCACCACTGCCAGGTAGGGACACGAATCGAGAATCTCCCGCAGGTATTCGAGCGAAGCGAAGATGTGCGACTGTCTTTGTGCTTCCGGCTGATTGTCGGGCATGTGGTTTGATAAGTAAAGCACGTTTCGCCGGGACGGGCAAGCCAGCCAAACGCTGCGGGCGGCAGCCACGAAGTGGTTTATTTAGTGTGGGATAGAACTTCATGGAGAGGCCCGGAAGGGGCCGGCTCGGGCTGCCTTGTGAGAAATTTGTAAAGTGTAAAAGAATTCGTTGAGGAATCCATCAGCCTGCGGTGCCAGCCGTGGGCTCGCTGCCGGCGAGCTGTTCCACGGCCACCGGGAAGAGCGGAGGGCGGATAGAATCCCCTTGCCAGCCGAGGAGGAATTCGAGGGCCGGGCCGCAGACCCGTCCCTGGCAGGGGCCCATTCCGCAACGGGTGTACAGCTTGGCGGCGCGGCGGTTGTCACACGCGGCGATGCGCCCCAGCGCCACATCTTCGCAGCGGCAGACGATGGTCTCGGGCGCAGCCAGCGCGGCGAGTTCCCGGCGCAAGGCGAAGGCGGCATCCAGGCGTGAGGCGAAGCGCGCGGCGGCGGCGCGGGCGTGGAACAGGGGCCGGCCGCGATCGCGGGCGCCGGCGGCGGCGAAGCCCGCAATCTCACCTTCCGCCAGCGCCAGGTCCACGCCGCCGATGCCGGTGGGTTCGCCGGCGGAGTAAACGTTTTCGAGCGTGGTCTGCTGCCACGGGTCGACGCGCACGCGGCCTGCCTCCACGGCGCAGCCCAGGAGCAACGCTAACTCGACATTGGGCACCAGGCCGAAACCGCAAGCCAGGTAATCGCAGGCGTGGCGCGATTCGCCGCCGGGCCCGCCGAGCACGACCGCGGCGACACGGCCATCGCCTTCGGCGCGCACCGGCCAGCAATTTGTGACGTAGCGCGTGCCCGCGAGATGGAGCCGCAGGCGCACCGCTTCCGCCAGTTTCGCCGGATGCGCGGCCAGGCGGAGCGCAAACGCGGCCACGCGGGTGCGCGGCGCCTGTTCGGCGACGACCGGCACACTCGCGCCGTGCCCGCGCAGATAAGCCGCTACCGCCAGCAGGAGAGGCCCGGAGCCCGCCACGACCACCCGCTTGCCGGCCAGCGGCAATCCCGCTTTCGCCAGCGCTTGCAGCCCCCCGGCGCCCATCACGTTGGGCAGCGTCCAGCCGGGAAACGGCAGGAAGCGCTCGCGCGCCCCAGTGGCCAGCACCAGCTTGCCGTACTGCAACTCCAGCATGCGGCCGTCGCGCTCGGCCGCCAGGATGGACGGCGCCGGTGCATCGAAAACGCGCGTTCGCGAGAGAACTGCGACCGCACCGGCGTGGAAACGCTCGAACCAGCGGGCGGCCAGCGGGGAGGGCGCCGGCCCAGCGCCGCCGCGCCAGATCTGGCCGCCGGGCTCCGGGTTATCGTCCACCACACCCGCGCGCGCTCCGGCCTCCGCGGCGGCGGCGGCCGCAGCCATTCCCGCAGGCCCGGCCCCGATCACCAACACGTCGAATCGATAGGTCTCATCCGCTGTCCCCAGCCCCGGCTCTTCCCCTCGCCCGGCCCGAAGGGCCGCCCGCTCCCCGCCCCCGGCCCCCAGCCCCGGCTCTTCCAACCGCCCGGCCCGAAGGGCCGCACCTTCCCCCAGCCCCCAGCCCCCAGCCCCCAGCCCCTGCTTTTCCCCCGTCCGCACTTCCATACCAGGCTGGCAAAGAGTCTGGCAAGCGAGGCGATGGGGAATGCCGTCGATGGTGACCCGGCACTCAAAGCAGATCCCCATGGCGCAGAGCGGCCCGCGCGGTGCGCCCTCGACCGAGGCGCGCATCGCCGCTTGCCCGGTCCCCAAAATGGCCGCGGCAACACTGGCGCCGGCGCGCACGCTGGCCGGCCGCCCATCGATGGTCAGAGTGACGGCGTCAGGCATGGGCCGGTTGCTTCTCCAGGCGAGCGGGCAGGTAGGGCGCGGCGTCAATGACGGATTCCCGCCCCAGAATTCCATCGGTGACGAGACGCGCCGTGGCCAACGATGTAGTGATGCCGAGGCCTTCGTGTCCGGTGGCAAGGTACACGCCGGGCGCGCCGGGCCACGGGCCGATGAGCGGCAGCTTGTCGGGGGTGGCGGCGCGGAAGCCGGTCCACGCGCGGACCACGTCCAGCCGGGCGAGCGCCGGCATGTACTCGATGGCCCGCCGCAACATGCGGCCGAGCATGGCGCGATCCACGCTGTCGCCGGTGACGCCGAACTGGCGCGAGGAGCCGATGAGCACCTGCCCGGTCCGGCGCGGCTGCACGTTGAACGCCACCGATTCGTTGGCCGCGCCGTGGGCGCTCTTCAAATAACCCAGCTCGACAATCTGGCGCCGCACAAACCCGGGATAGCGATCCGTGATGGCCAGGTGGCCTTTGCGCGGGCGGATGGTCAAATTCGGAAAAAGCGTGGTGGCCCAGGCGCCGGCGGCGCACACGATGTGGCGCGCCTCAAGCCACGCTCTGCCCTCGAGCGGCACACGGCCGCGCTCGAGCGCGCGCGGCCCGGCGGCATAGAGCGCGGCCCCTCGCGCGAGCGCACGATCCAGCATCCACTTCGCGGCAAACGGAGCGTAGATGACCCAATCGCCGGGAACGAAGAGCGCGCCGGGCAGTCCGGGGCGGAGGTTCGGTTCGGCTTCGGCCAGGGCGCTGGCGTCCAGGGTCTCGGTCGTAATGCCGCGCGCGCCGTAGTACGCGGCCTTGTGCACCACCGCGCGCATCTCCTCCTCATCGGCGGCCACCCACAGCGTTCCGCAACGTTCCGGCTCGGCGGCGGCGGGAAGCTGCGGCATCAGCCGGTCCCACAAATCGCGCGAGTAGCCGGTGAGGGCGAACTCGGCTTCCGAATCGTCCATCACCACGATGTGGCCCATGCCGGCCGCGGTGGCGCCGCCGCCGGCGATGGCGGGCTCCACCACGGCCACTTTCAGGCCTTCGGCGGTGAGCGCATCGGCGCAGGCGGCCCCCACGATGCCGGCGCCCAAAATGGCCACGTCCACCGCGGGCGTCATCGCCGGATCCCCATGGCGAACGGGTCGCGCGGATCGAGCAGCAGGATGGCTTCGGAGTTGACGAACGCCGTGCCCCGGATGGAAGGCAGCACGCGTTCGCCCGCGGCGCGGTACCAACCTTCGAAGACGCTGCCCACGATGCTCTCCTGCCGCCACACTTCGCCCTCGCGCAGTTTCCCGTCGGCCGCCAGACACGCCAGCTTGGCGCTGGTGCCGGTGCCGCAGGGAGAGCGGTCGTACGCCTTACCGGGGCACAGCACGAAATTGCGGCTGTGGGCGCCGGGAACGGTGGGCGGGCCGTACAGCTCGATGTGATCGATCTCCTGGCCGTCAGCGCCGGTGACGCCCTGCCGCGGGAGCGCCTGGCGAATCTGCCACGTGCAGTCGGTGAGCTGCTCGACGTTGCCGAGACTCAATTCGAGACCGTGCCGCTGGACCAGGAAGAACCAGTTGCCGCCCCAGGCGACGTCGCCCGTGAACGCGCCGTAGGTTTCGGTAGTGACGGTGGCTCCCGGCGCGTGCCGGTAGCTGGGCACGTTGGCCACCGTGACCGCGCCCGTTTCCTCGAGCAGGGCCGCGATGTCTCCCACCGGGGTCTCGATGGAGTGCACGCCCGGCCGTATGCGCCCCAGGTGCGCGAGCGTGACTACCAACCCGATGGCGCCGTGGCCGCACATTCCCAGGTAGCCCACGTTGTTGAAGAAGATGACGCCGGCGGCCGACGCCGGATTTGCCGGCTCGCACAGGAGCGCGCCCACCATGACGTCGGAGCCGCGCGGCTCGTTGACCACCGCGGAACGGAACGCATCGTGATGGGCGCGAAACCGCTGCAAGCGTTCGGCCATGGTTCCCGCGCCCAGGTCGGGGCCGCCCGCGATCACCACGCGCGTCGGTTCCCCGCCGGTATGCGAATCGACCACCGCGACCCGGCGCGGCGCCTCACCGGACGGCATAGGCCTCGAGCGAGGGGCGCGTCGCCAGGGCTTGCCGGATGATGGCCAGAATCTCCTCCCGCTCGGCGCCGGCGATGGTCAGCCGCGGTGCGCGCACCGTTTCCGAGCCCAGCCCGGTCTCCGCCATGGCGAGCTTGATATACTGCACCAGCTTGATTTTGGTATCGAGATGCAGCAGGGGCGTGTACCAGCGGTAGAGAGCGCGCGCTTCGGCCAGGCGCCCGGCCGCGAGCAGGTCCCACAGCGCGCGATTCTCATGCGGAAAGGCGTTGACCAGGCCCGATACCCAGCCCTCCGCGCCGAGCGTGACGCTCTCCAGCACCAGGTCGTCGACGCCGCACAAAAGAGTGTAGCGGTGGCCGACGGTGTTGATGAGGTCGGTGATGCGCCGGACGTTCTCCGACGATTCCTTGATGGCCACGAGCGTGGGCTCGCTGGCCAGGTCGGCAAACATCTCCGGAGTGATGTCCACGGAATAGGAGACCGGGTTGTTGTAGACCATGATGGGCAGCACGGTGGCCCGCGCCACGATGCGGAAGTGGGCCAACGTTTCGCGCGCATCGGATTTATACACCATGGCGGGCAGCACCATCAGCCCATCGACGCCCAGCCGGGCGGCGTCTGCGGCATAGCGGCACGCTAGCGCGGTGGTGTACTCGGCCACTCCGGTGAGCACGGGGACGCGCCCGTGCACCGCGTCGATGGCGGCGCGCAGCACGTCCATCTTCTCCTGGTATTCGAGCGAGCAATTCTCGCCGACCGTGCCCAGCATGACCACGCCGTGGATGCCGGCCTCGATCATGAGATTGATATGGCGCGCGGTGGCGGCGAGATCGAGCGACTGGTCCTGGTGAAACTGGGTAGTAACCGCCGGGAACACGCCCTTCCAATTCGGGTTGCGCATTTTCCTAGCGTACTTGAATTTCCCACTCACCGCGGAGGCGCAGAGAACGCGGAGACTGCGCGAAAAAAAGAGCGCGCGGAGTTCCCGGAGAAAACCAGGTTTGCACCGCCTTCTCCGCGTAGTCTCGGCGTCTCTGCGGTGAGTTGGAGCGCTGGTTTTGCCTGCGCCCTCGTGGCATCATAGAACCATGCACTGGAGAGGGATTTTGCCCGTCGCGGCCGTGCTTGTGGCCGCTGCTGCGCTCTTCTATGCGGCCGATGACCCCAAACTTCCGCCGCCCTATGCCACCAAGGCAGTCAACAACGGACCGAAGGTGATTCCCAAGCCCGCCGGCGCCACCCTCCATGTGCCGCCCGGGTTCCGCGCCGAGGTCTGGGCCGAAGGCTTCGAACGACCGCGCTTCATGATGCTCGGCCCGAGCAACGAAATCCTGCTCGCCGATGCCGCCAACCGTCCCACCGGGACGGTGTACGTCTTCCCCAAGGGCAACGAGCGCAAGAAGCTCATCGAAGGTCTGTATCAGCCCTATGGTCTGGCGTGGCTCAACGGGTATCTGTACGTGGGCGAGAGCGACTCCGTCAAACGGTACAAGTACGATACCAAGGCCATGACCGCCGGGCCTGGCGAGGAAATAATATCTCTCCAGGGCATCGATACCCACCACTGGACGCGCAGCCTGCTTTTCGACCGCGCCGGGAAGAAGTTGTACGTGGGTGTCGGCTCCGGGTCCAACTCATCGCCCGGGGAGGACCCGCGCCGCGCCGCCATTAACCGGTACAACGTCGACGGCAGCGGCCCCGAGATCTTTGCCGCCGGCACGCGCAATCCCATCGGCATGCACTGGTATCCGGGCACCGATACCCTCTGGGCCGCGGTGCAGGAGCGCGACAACCTGGGCGACGACCTGGTGCCCGATTACTTCACCCACGTCCGGCAGGGCGCCTTCTACGGCTGGCCGTTTGCTTATATCGGTCCCCATGAAGATCCCACCAACAAGGGGCTCGCGCCGGACCTGGTGGCCAAGACCATCGTGCCCGACGTGCTGCTGGGCGCCCACGTGGCGGTGCTGGATTTCCTGTTTTACACCGGCAAGCAGTTCCCGGCGGAGTATCAGGGCGGCGCGTTCCTCGCGTTTCACGGCTCGTGGAACCGCTCCAAGCGGGTGGGCCAGTCCATCGGGTTCATTCCCTTCAAGGACGGCAAGCCCTCGGGCGAACTGCGCGAGGTGCTGACCGGCTGGATGCTTTCGCCCGATGAGCGCGAGGTGTGGGGGCGGCCGGTGGCGCTGCTTCAGTTGCCCGACGGCAGCCTGCTGATCTCCGAAGACGGCAACAAGAAGATCTGGCATCTGAGCTACGCGGCGAAATAACTGTTGCCAAGCGTGCAACTTCTGCACCCTTGTGCCCGGCCGTCACATCTAACCGGGTTAAGCCGCTGTGCGCCTAAAGAGGATCTTCGGTGGCAGCGGGATTGCTGAGAGATTTCCGAAGGAGGCGCGATCGCATGCCCGTCGTCAAAATTACGGGACAAGGTCTGTGGGCGATGGCGCTCGCGGTCGCCCTCCTGTGGGGGTGTGTGGCCGGCGAGCGGCTTCTGTCGCGGCGCGCGGCCACGGAGCGGGCGCGGGTGCTGCGCGAGATCAAGGTGTTTCAGCGAACGTGGCGTCCGCAGCCGGTTTCCGCGCCCCTGCCCGGCATTCCTCACCGTGCGCCGGTAACCGTGGGATAGCCTTTCGGCTGTTACAATTGCAGCGATGGCCCGACTCGCGGCAATTCTTCCCCTTCTGCTGATCGCTGCCGCTTGCAGCCGCAGCCCTTCGGAACAGTTAGCCCGGCTCTCCGAGGAATTCGTTTACACCACCCTGGCCTACTCTCCCTCCACCGCCACCGGCGTGGGTCTACATCGCTACAAGAACCAGAACCTGGACGACATGCTGGACGACGTGAGCCCAGCGAATCTGGACCGCCAGCGCCGCTTCTATCAGAGTTTTCGCGGCCGGCTGGCCGGATTGAATCGCGACCGGCTCACCGCCGGGGACCGCGCCGACCTGGCTATTCTGGAAGACCAGATCTCGCTCACCCTGCTTGACCTGGACGAGATTCATAGCCATCTGCACAACCCCACGATCTATGTGGAGGCGCTGGGCAACGCGCTGTTCAGCCCCTACGTGCTGGAGTATGCGCCCAAGGCGGCGCGCATGCGCCATATCATCGCGCGCCTCGAAAAGGTGCCTCTATTTCTGGACCAGGCCGGCCTCAACCTGCTCTCGTCGCCGCAGATCTGGACGCAGGTGGCCCTCGAAGAGAACCAGGGCAATATCGACCTGGTGGACACGACCATCCGCGCGGCCGTGCCCGACGATCTGCGCGACGCCTACGCGCGCGCCGCGCAGCCGGCCCTGCGGGCCCTGCGCAAGTTCCAGGATTATCTGCGCAACAGCCTGGCGAGCCGCACCAATGCCGACTGGCGCCTGGGCGAGCTCTACGCGCGCAAATTCCGCTATACGCTCGAGAGCGGGGTCGAAGCCTCCACCACGCTGCAGACCGCCGAGCGGGAACTGCAACAGGTCCGTTCCCGGATGCTCGATCTCGCCCTGCCGCTCCATCGCGCCCTGGCGCCGGCCCATAAGGACCACCCCGAGTTGTCCGGCGCCGATCGCGAGAACCGCATCGTCGGCGAAGTGCTGGCCAAGATCGCCGACCGCCATTCCACCCGCGAATCGTATATGGACGACGCGCGCCGGGATCTGGCCGAAGCGCGCGCCTTCGTCGAGAGCAAGGCCCTGCTGAAGCTGCCCGCGCGCGCCAACCTGCAAGTGATTCCCACCCCGGAGTTCATGCGGGGCGTCTATTCGGTGGGCGGCTTCAACCCCGCGCCGGCGCTCGAGCCGCAATTGGGCGCGTTCTATTGGGTCACGCCGATTCCCGCCGACTGGCCCGCCGCGCGCGTGGAATCGAAGCTGCGCGAATACAATTTCTACAAGCTCAAACTGCTGACCATTCACGAGGCCATGCCGGGCCACTACGTGCAGATGGAGTTTGCCAACACGGTGCAGCCCGCGACGCGCCGCCTGCTGCGATCGGTGTTCGGCAACGGGCCTTACATCGAGGGCTGGGGCCAGTTTGCCACCCAGACCATGCTCGACGAGGGCTTCGGCAACCACTCCCCGGAAATGGCGCTCACCTTTGCCAAGGAGGAGCTGCGGGTCATCGCCAACACGATTCTCGACGTGCGCCTCCAGATGCTTAACATGACCGACGACGAGGCGTTTGCTCTCATGGAAAAGCAAACCTTCCAGGAACACGAGGAAGCCATCGGAAAACTGCAGCGCGCCAAGCTCTCCTCCTGCCAGTTGCCGACCTACTTTGTGGGCTGGCGCGGATGGGTGCATCTGCGGGACGCCTATAAGCAGGCGCACGGCGCGTCCTACACCCCGGCGGCCTTCCACGACCGCGCCCTCGCCGAAGGCGCCGTGCCGCTGGCCCTTCTGGAGCGGTTGATGCAGTGAAACCTGAACCGAACCGGCGGCTGAAACGTCTATAATGAGGGACAGAAGCAGGGATGCAGCCGAACGACATTCCGGATCTCGACCCCGCGGCCGCGCCCGCCGGCGAGCCTGTCCGCGCCAGCCTGTGGGGCGCCCTTTCCTGGCTCCGCGACCTGGCGTTCTCGGTGCTGATCGCGGTCGTGCTGATCGTGTTCATTTACCAGCCCGTCAAGGTGGAGGGCACCAGCATGATGCCGGCGCTCACCGATCAGGAGCGCATCTTCATCAACAAATTCACGTACCGGTTCGGCCTGGGCGATATCCAGCGCGGCGATACGGTGGTGTTCTGGTGGCCGGTGGACATCACCAAATCGTACATCAAGCGGGTGATCGGCCTGCCGGGCGACCGGGTGCGCATCGAACAGGGGCAGGTCTTTGTGAATGAGCGCGCGCTGGTGGAGGATTACGTTCCGGAGGAGTATCGCGACCCGTCCGGCATGGCGGAAGTGACGGTGAAACCCGGCGAGTACTTTGTTCTGGGCGACCATCGCAGTTCCTCAAGCGACAGCCGCACCTGGGGCTCGGTCCCGCGCAAGGACATCTACGGCAAAGCCGTCTTCGTCTACTGGCCGCTGGAAAAGATGGGCCGCCTGAAGTAAGTCGCGATGGGCCAGAGTCTGCGACCGCCAGTATCCACCTGGAACTGAACGCGGCGCGTACCGGCATGGTGCGTCGCCCGGCCGCGGGGCCATTACCGCCGGCAGACGGGCTCCGTCCGGGCCGGCGCGGCCCCAAGATCAAGAGGACCGACCGGATTCAAATCGCTTTTCGCAGCGCCAGCACCGCGTTCAATCCGCCGAAGGCGAAGGAATTCGAGAGCGCGTACTCCACCTGCGCGCACCGCGCTTGGTTGGGGATCACGTCCAGGTCGCAATCGGGATCGGGCTGATTGAAGTTGGCCGTGGGGGGCAGCACGCCGTCGCGCAGCGCCAGCATCGTGGCCAGGCATTCGAGCGCCGCGGCGGCGCCCAGGGCGTGGCCGTGCATCGATTTCGTCGAACTGACCGGCAGCCGGCCGGCATGCGCCCCGAAAACGGAGCGAATGGCCGTGGTTTCGGTGGGATCGTTGGCCGGCGTGGCGGTGCCATGGGCATTGATGTAGCCGATCTGCTCGGGCGCGAGCGCGGCATCGCGCAGCGCCGCCCGCATGGATCGCGCGGCGCCTTCGGCCGACGGCTGGGTGATGTGGCAGGCATCGGCGGACATGCCAAACCCGACGATCTCGGCGTGAATGCGCGCGCCGCGGGCGCGGGCCGCTTCGAGCGGCTCGAGCACCAGCATGCCGGCGCCCTCGCCCAGAATCATCCCCTTGCGGTCCTTCGAAAACGGGCGGCAGGTCTCCGGGGAAACCACGCGCATAGCCTCCCAGGCCTTCAGGATTCCGAAGCTGAAGGGCGCTTCGCTGCCGCCGGTGATGGCCAGATCGGTCATCCCCGAGCGCACCATCCAAAAGGCCTGGCCGATGGCGTGCCCAGCCGAGGAGCAGGCCGTGGAGATGGTGAAACTGGGGCCGGTGATGCCGAACTCCATGGAGATGTGGCTGGCGCCGGCGTTGGCCATGGTCTTGGGTATGGTCAGCGGGTGCACGCGGTTGTGGCCCAGTTTGTAGACTTCGTGAAAGCCGATGTCTTCGGTGCTCTGGCCGCCCACGCACGATCCGGTGACGATGGCGGCGGTCTCGCGCAGCTCCGGCGTCCATCGCACGCCGGCGTGCTCGACGGCTTCGCGCGCGGCGATCACCGCGAACTGCGCGAATCGGTCCATGAAATCGGCGCGGCGGTCGTCGAAATACGGCTGATGGCTGTAGCCCCGCACCTCGGCCCCATTCTGAAAGCGTATCTGGGACATGTCGGCCGATTCGATGGGCGCTATACCGCTCCGCCCTTGCCGGAGCGATTCCGCGAATTCGTCGAGATTCCGGCCGAGCGAGCAAATCGCGCCCGCGCCGGTGATGGCCACGCGGCGCATGGGCTATTGGCCGGCCGCGGCGTCGGCGGACTTGGCGGCGACCAGTTTCTCCACGCCCTCGCACATCTGCCGGACGTTGCGCACGCTGCGCACTTCGTCGTCGGGAATGCTGATATCGAATTCGTTTTCCAGAGCGAAGAGAATTTCGACCGCATCCATGGAGTCGATCCCCAACTGCTGAAACTCGCTGTCGATGGTGACTGTCTCGAGCGGAATGCGCTTGGAGGTGGCCATCACCTTCAGGACCCTACGTATCAATTCGTCGGACATAGTAATCGGCTCAGCGTTGCGAACTCATACCCCCGTTCCAGCAGCATGGGAACCAGGCGCCGGACGGCCTCCACGGTCACGCCGATGTCCGGCCTGGCGCGAAGTTCGCGGCCATCGTGAAGACACAGGATAGCGCCATTCGACACGCGCCCGGCCATGCGCTCGACCACCTCGTCCGCCTTCAGACTCCAATCATAGCCGATTACGGTCCACATGACGCCGGTAAGATGCAAGCGCCGCTGCGCCGGCCCCATGCCGAACCAGCGCGCGCCAAAAGGAGCGCGGAACCAGACCGGCCGCGCGCCCGTGTGGGCCTCGATGGTCTCCTGGGCGTGCTTCAGGTCTTCTTCGATAAAGCGCCGCGACCGAAAGCAGAACAGCGGATGCGTGTGGCTGTGGTTGCCGATGGCGTGGCCGGCCTGATGGACGGCACGCGCCACGGCGGGCAGCCGGTCCACGTTGGCGCCGCACTGGAAAAATGTGGCCGGCGCGTGGTAGCGCGCGAGGATTTCAAGAATCTCGGGAGTGCCCTCGCTGGGCCCGTCGTCGAACGTGAGGGCCACCGCGCGGCGGTCCCGGCGGCCGCGCCAGACCGACGATCCAAAAACGGCCGACGAGCGCCCGCGCACCGCCCAGGCCAGCAGGGCGGCGCTGGCGCCGGCGGCGCCGCCGGCGATGGGCAGCGGGTCCATGAAGTTCCTATTCTATAAGCTTTCAGCTTTCAGCTTTCAGACGCGCGGTGGGAAGGTTCTGGCTGATCGCTGAAAGCTGACCGCTGAAAGCTCGCTAGAACCTCTTCTTGAAGAAGAAGTCGATGCCGAACAGTCCGTTCTCTTCGCGGAGGGCCACCACCGACCATTGCTTGGCGAAGGCCCACTCCATGCGCACCACCTGCGGATTGCTGGTGGTCACGTTGGTGATATAGGTGAAGGTAATGTCCGACGTCACCTGCTGTTCCAGGGTGAGACGCGCCTGCGGGTTGTTTTCCACTCCGGGCAGGGTGGGATCGATGCGCAGTTGGCTGACGCCGAAGAAACGCTGCAGCCGGCCCGCCACCGGGCTGGCGATGGCCTGCCCCAGGAGGGCCGAAGCGCCCATCTGCTGCCACGACGACGGCGCCGTACTCTGCCGCGCCAGCAGTGTGGGGTCCGAGGTCGGGGTGCGGCCGGTGGCCAGCAAGGCGACGATTTCCTGAAATTCCAGCGGGGGGTCGGAACGCGGCGTCAGGTTCAGCTTGGTCAAGGGCCCCGAGACGTTGAGCGTGATATCGATGCCGCGCGCCTTGGTCTCCAGGTCGACGTCCAGGATGGGATCCACGCGCACCGGGTTATAGAACGCCACCGAACCCTGGTTGATGGTGTACTTGGTTCCGAAAAACACCACCTGGCCCTGCGTGATGTTGATGCGCCCCAGCAGCGCGGGATTGCTGAAGGTGCCGCGCAATTTCAGGTTGGCCTCCACTTGCAGATCCTGCGTGAGGGCGCTTTGAAACTGGATGTCGGGAGCGGTGTCGATCTGGATATCGAAGTTCAGGCCGCCGATGAAACCAGTCCGCGCGGAGGGGGTGCGCACGGGCTGCGCGGATTTCGCCAGAATCGAGCTGAAGTCGGATTGCGGATTGAATCCGGTGCGCAGGATGGTGAGCGTTCCGGAGATCATGCTGCGGTCCGAGGAGCCGGTGAGATTCAGGCTGCCATTGGCCACCGTGCTCACGCCTTCGGGATAACGCACGCGCACTTCCCGGATACGGGCGTGCAATCGGAAAATGGTCTGGCCGCCGGCGTAACCGGCGAAACCGGAAAGCTGGACCTCGCCGCCGCCGGTCTCGCCGGTGAAGCTCTGGATGGTGGCGCGGTCGCCGGTGAACGCAATCGCGCCACTGGCCTTCGAGATGCCGTTCGGGAAATCGGCCACGTTGAAGGCCGCATTCTGGAACTCCACGCGGCCGTCCACCTGGGGCGCGTCGAGCGGGCCGCGCACGGTGAAGTTCCCCGTGAGCTCGCCCGAAGAGACGAAGTCGCGGTTGAGATCCTGCAGGATGGCCAGATCCACGCGGCCCTTGACGCGGAGGTCGAGCGGGGCCTTCGCCTGGAGCGACACCTTGCCGGTGATGGCCATGTCGGTGGAACGTCCCACCAGGTGGGCGCTGTCGACCGTAACCACGTAATTCGCCAGGGTGGCGACGATCGGCCCGGAATTGCGGAGCGTGAGCGTATCCGGCGCGCCCAGGCGGTTTCCCGCGCTATCCGGGGCCGAACGCAATTCCAACTGCGGAATGCGCAGTTCGGCCTTCATCATGAGCGGCTGGAGCAGTGGTCCGCTGATGCGGACGGCGCCTTCGGCGAAACCCGTAACCGGGGGGCTGGCGGCCGGAGCCGCGGGTGACAGCCACTCGAGCAACTGGGCAAAATCGAGCTTCGAGAAGGTGATGTTGGCGCTGCCCTGGTGGTCTCCCTCGAGGCGCCATTCGCCGTCGCCGCGGACCGCCGACCCGGCGACATTGGTTTCCAGGCGCGCCCGCAACAGCGGTCCCTCCGAATCCGCGGTCAGATGCGCATCGCCCAGGGGCTGCCCGGTCAATTGCAAACCATGCCCCAGTATGTCGGCATGCAGGTCGAGAATGCGTAGTCCATCGGCGCCTTTGTGGGCTGCCAGGTCGACCTCTCCCTGCACCGCCACCTGCACCGTCCCTTGCAGTTCCGGGCGTAGGTTGTGCAGAGTCTGGACCTGGTCGAGCGGCATCGCGTTGCTACTCACCTGGAAGCGCAGCCGGCCGGCATCGAAAACATTCGGCGCATGAACAAAGGTAGCGCTCAGGCTGAGCTGCTTACTTCCCGCCGCGAGTTTTCCCGACGCCACATCCACCGAGCGTTCGTTGACACTCACATGCGCCGTGAAACGATCGAAGGGTTCCTCGTGGAGGGTACCGTTGGACAGGTCAAGGTCGGCGCTCCCGGTGGGATTGCCGATCGTGCCGGCCACCTGCGCACTGCCGTTGAGCGTGCCCGTGGCGAGCGTGCTTTTCGAGTCGGCGAGCGCCAGCAGATCGGTCACCGGAGCGCCATGCATGGTCCCGCTGCCCGCGATGGGGCTGGTGGCGTCCGCCTTCCACTGGTCGAGGCCCAACGATGCCTGGAATTGCGCGCGCCAGGAACCGCGCGCCAGCGAAGCATTTTGCAGATGAACGTAGCGCGACGATACACCCACGTCGCCTGCCAGCGAATCGAAGCTCTTGCCGGAATAGGAAAAGCGGGTGACGGACAGGTGGCCGTCGATCTGCGGCTCGTCCAGCTTGCCGGTCACGGTGCCATCGAAGAGGGCCGCACCGCCGTGGTCGAGCTTGACCGCGAGCGACGCGGCGCTCGCGCCCAGGACGGGCAGAAAATCGCCGAGATCGCGCGTCTCCAGGTGGACGCGGATCTGGTGGTTGATGGCGCCCGAGAAATCGGCGTGCGAGGACGGCAGCGTGATGGTGGAGCGGCCCAAATCCAGGACTTCCCCGTGTGCGTCGTAGGCGGCGGTGATGCGGGCGAAAACCGGCGCGCTCGACGGGGCCGGCGTTACCACCAGGTTGGCCGTGGCGTGCAACTGGTCTTTGTTCTGGAGCACGCCTTCGACGGTCACCTGGCCGGTGGCAATGCCGTCCCAGGGCAGCGCTTCCGGGCTAAACATGGCGATCGCGCTTCGGGCTTGGACGCCGCCGATATCGCCCGCCACGCGGAAGCGCCGGAAGTCGGCCAGGCGCGCATCGCCATGGAAGGAACCGCCCAGCCCCGTGAGATCGATGCCGCGCAGTTCCAGGTCTCTGCCGCGCAGGACCACGTTGGCAATGCGCCCGCCCAGCAGAACCGGGCTGGCCGGCGCCCGGTAATTGCCCGAGAGCCGCATGCCGCTCACCTCGATGCCGTTTGCGCCGGCTGAGACCGCACCGTCGGCGCGAAAGTCCCGCAGCGCCACGTAAGCGCCGTTGAAATCGAGATTGTACGCGTGCAGGGCGCCCGTCGCCGACAAGCCCACGCCGTCGGTCCAGGTGGCGACGCCGCCCACCTGGATCGTGCCGCGGTCCAGCAGTTTAGTCTCGATCA
>JADGNR010000260.1 GCA_017883415.1 Bryobacteraceae bacterium
AACAGGAAAGAACTATGTTCCATCGAACTACCTATTCCAATGACGGCGTTGCCATAGCGTACTCGGTATCCGGCACGGCGGATACCGCGGTCGTTCTGATTCACGGCGGGCTGGCCGACCGGTCGTTCTGGGACGGCCAGCATGGGCCGCTCTCCGGCCGTTTCCGGGTGATCGCGCTCGATCTGGCCGGACACGGAGAATCCGGGCGGAACCGGCAGAAGTGGGGAATCGTTGAATTCGCCCAGGATGTTCTGGCCGTGATCGATGCCGAGCGCGTGCGGAACGCGATCCTTGTGGGAAATTCGCTCGGCGGCCCGGTGGCCATCGAGGCCGCGTTGCTCGCCGGAACCCGCGTTGTGCAAGTCATCGGCGTGGACACGTTTCAGGATCTGAGCCGGTCGATCGACCCGGGCTGGGCGCGAGCGCAGGCGGACGCGTGGCGCCAGGATTTCGAAGGCACGTTAGATCGGATGCTCGCGGCGCTGTTCCATCCCGATGCGCCCCCGTCTCTGGTGGCGGACGTTCGGCGGCGCATGTCGCGAACCCCGGTCGAGACCGTGTGCGCCATGTTCGAGTCGTTTGCCGGTTACGATACCGGCCGGCCAGCGCGTCAATTGCGCGTGCCGGTGCGATGCATCAATGGCGACCTGTATCCGACCGGCATCCGCGCCAATCGGGAAATCATTGCGGATTTCGATGTGGTCGTCCTGCCGCATACCGGGCATTTCCCGATGCTCGAGCGCCCCGATGCGTTCAACCGGAAACTGGAGGAGTTGGTTGGGTAGGCCGCCTACTCCGCGGCCCCGCCGCGGAACGCCTCCCCGGCCAAACGCGTATCATCTGTTTATTAAGATGCGACCGTCCACAATGTACCGCCTGGCGCTGGCAGCATTGGCTCTGCTTCCATGGTCCTCGGAGGCATGGTCCCAGGATCTGGCCCGCGTGATTTTCCTGGAGCCGGCCGCGAAGGTCGACACCGGCGGCGCCGAAATCGCGGAGAAGATGCCGCTCTACCACAAGGCCGCCGATCCGGCCCGCTATTCCGAATGGCTGCGCAACGAATCGGCGGAACGCGCCCTGCGCCTCTACCGCGCGGCCTACGAAATCTCGAACCCGGGCGGCGGCACGCCGGATTACTACGTCGCGCTGGTCCCCGGAGGCAATCATGCCGCCGTCGGATTCCGCCTCGAGGATGGCGGGAAAATCGAAGAGCACCCGCGCCAGGCGTACATCCTGCTGGATGCCGAGCCCGACCGCTTCGACGTCACCCTGCTCCATGAGACCGGCCATGTGGCCATGGCCATGATGGCGGGAGGCCGCCTGCTGGAGGGCCAGTCCATGGCCGCGATTCCGCACTCGACGGCGGCCCTTTCCGACCGCACCACCGCGTTCACCGAAGGCTATGCCATCCACCTGGAGACGCTGGCCGCGCACCTGAACCGCTCCCCCAACGCGCGCCAGCGCTTCCACCGCGAGCTGGTCCTGTTCGGAGACGGCCCCTTTGGAGCCATCGAGTATTTCCGCCACTCGGCGGACCTGACCAGCTATTCGCAGAACGTGGCGCGCTACCTGGATGTGCGCGACAACAACTTCGCCTTCGACAGCGCCTTCCAGGGCCCGGATTACCTGCGTGTCCAACTGGAAAAGGCGCGCGATTTCGCCTCCCTGCGCGACGCCGATCAACTGCTGCAATCGGAGGGCTTCTACGCCAGCTTCTTTTTTCTGTTCGTGGCGCGCGGCACTGCGGTCCCGGCCGAACCGTTGATCGCGGAGCGCGAACGGCAGATCCTGCGCGCGATGTACGGCATGTTCGGCTCGAGCGCATCGGACCGCTCCAGCCCCTGGCTCCTGAAATTCGTCCTCGAGCACATGAAGCAGTTCCCGGACCAGAAGACCGCGCTGGTGGACGCATTGCAGGATTTGAGCCACGGGGTGTTTGTGGATCCCGCGGCCCCGGTCCTGTGGAAGGAGCACTACCTGGCCGCGCTGCGCCTGGACAAGCAGGACATGAACGTGCCGGCCATCACCGCCGCGCGCAAGAAATGGCGCGACCAGACGATGGAGAATCCGCGGATCCTGTTCTCGCGCCTGGGACCCGAGATTCCCTGCACGGTGCCTGGCACCAAGGTCCGGCTCGCGGCGTTTGAAGAGAATTCCCCAGTGCGGTTCGATGTCAACACGGCGCAGCCCGGCATCCTGCGCCTGATCCCGGGAATCACCGAGCAGGAAATCGCCGCGTGGCTGGCCGGGCGCGCCCGGAAACCGTACGCCGGCGTGGAGGATTTCAAGGCGCGCGGCGGGCTGCGCCCTCCCACCCTGGCGGCCCTGCAGCTTTGAGGCTACCCGCGCAGCAACTGGGGGATGCGCCGGAAATGGCGGTCGCGGGTGACCAGCAGCAGGTCATGCTCCAGAGCGAGTGCGGCGATCCAGAGGTCGTTGTCGGGAATCGGCGTGCCCGCGCGCCGGAGCTGAACAAAGAGCCGTGCGTAATGTTCCGCGGTCTCCCGGCTCGGCAGCAAAACACCGACGGTGGGCTTGGAGAGCAGCCGCCGCAGCAGGATCTCGTTCCGGTGACGCTCGTTCGCGCCATAGAAGCCCGCCTTGATCTCGGCCAAAACCACTAAGGGAATCCAGACTTCCTCACAGGTCTCCAGCAATTCGGCCAGTGCCGTATCGCCCTGGAAAAGATCGGTCAGCCGGTTGGTATCGAGGGCAACTCTCACTTCCATTTATCCCGGTCGATCCGGCGTTGCGAAGCCAGGATCTCGTCGAAAGCGGAGTCGGGAATCCATCGGCCTACCACATCGGAAAAGTCCGCCCTGCGCCGGCCGCCGATGGCCGCCGTGGTCAGTTCCTCAAGGATGACCTGATTGAGGCTCTGCTTCCGGCGCGCCGCTTTCTGGCGGAGCACCCGGTCGACCTCGCGCGGGATGCCGCGGATGGTGTACTGGATGGCTGCTGCCTGCGCCTTCATGCCTACATGCTAGCATGAAATGCAGGCATGCTGATCGCGTGCGGCCAGTGTGGGGCGGGCTATCCAGCCCGCAGCCGGCTTTCAGGCGGCTCTTCCGACATGCACGAGTTTTCCCAGCCCGCAACGCCGGCTGAAAGCCGGCTGCGGCCGGGTTTGGCCGCCCCACACGGGATTGCTCAACTAGGCGCGCACCAGGTCCGGCGGGACGAAGCGCTTCTTTCGCCTGCTTTTCAGTAACTGCGTTTCCAGATCGCGCAGCAGTTCGTCGTAGATCTCAACCAGGCGGGCGGCGCCCTGGTCGAGTTCGATCAGGAACGCGCGCGCCGACTGGACTTTTTCGCCGATGTAGGGCGCGGCGATCTCCATGTACTGGTGGAACCAGTCCTCCGGCGCCGCATCGTCGTATTTCAGACGGCCGTACTCGCGCAGCACCTGCCAGCGTACGGTGCTGACGCCGATCGCGCCGCGCACCAGCGGCTCCATGCCATTCTGGTAGCCTTTGAGCAGCGCCTGGCGCTCCGTTTCGCCGAGTTTGAGGATGGCCTCCAGATACAGGGCCATGGCGGCGTTGCGCACGATCTGCTGGCGTAGCGCCAGGAGGTCTTCGGGCTCGGTGAGGCTGCGCGCCGCCTCCTCCCGCACGGCATCGGAAAAATCGGAAGCGAAGCGGGCGCTGCAGATTTCCCAGGCTTCGGCGATGGTGAGATCGGGCCGCTCCGGGGCGATCCGCGACCGCTGTTTCCGGCGCTCGCGGAGCGCGTAGATCGCAACGGCCAAAGCCAGCCCCACGATCAGCGGATAGAAGTCGGCGAGCACCGCCTTCAGCATAACGCCGGAGCGGCGCTCGAAGGGTTTCCCCCGGGCTACCCGCCAAGAGACCCGGCGTCCCGGCGTCGTTTCACATTGTGGGGCTGCGCCACGGCGGGGGCAACTACGAAGGGAATGGGTAGAACCGTTCCCGCGCGGTCGTCTCCCAGCAGCCCGACCATCTGGATGGGTTGGCTGGCGATGACCCGCACATAAGCCCCGATGCCCAGGGTATGGCCCAGCAGTTCGGAGACTTCGCGCGAAATGCGGGCGCCCGCGGGCAGGTTCAGCGTGGCACTGGCGCCGGTGCGGCCATTCGCCGCGTGCTCCTCCACGGTGACGGCAACCGCGGTCGAATTGGGATTCTGCAAGGCCACCGCGGTGAAGAAGTCCGCGTTCAACTGCGGCGAGATGGTGGAAGGCAGGACCGCGTCCGCCAGGGTGCTGATGGAGAACACCGGCACCGTCCGCGCCAGCAGCGGTTTCACGGTTTGCCCCAGGGGAACGCCGCGCAGATAGGAGTAATAGGTATCCGCGGAGCCGTCCTTATTCTTGACGTCGATCTGCAGCCCGTCCATGGTCAGGGCGCTGCCCACGGTCACCTGGATTTCCGTAGGGCCGATGAGCCGGATATCGGCCGGCACGGCCGTTTTCAACTTCACTCTGGTGTCGGAATTGAAACCTACGCCCCGGATGCTGAAGGTCGCGCCGGCCGGCAGCGTGCCGCCTCCGGGAACGACGTCGGTGACGGAGATACTGCCGCCCACGGTGATGCTCCCCGGTTTCAGTTCCACGGGGATGGCCGAGCCCAACAAGTCCTGCCAGAAGGAAGCGGCCTGATTCAGGCTGATGGGGAACGACGTGCCGATGGGCAAGTCGGGACGGGGCGTGAAGGTAACGGTCATCAGCGGATAGTCCTCGTTGGTGCCGAAGGTCCCTTTGGGCGAGGTGAAGCGCAGGGTAAGCTGGCCCCCGTCGATCACCGCCGCGCCGGCCACATCCCCGATATCGCTGAACAACGCAATGCCGTCGATCGCGCCGAACGCCGCGTTGGACAAATCCAGAGCCATGCCTCCACGAATGATGGGCTGCGGCGAAGTGAACAGCACTTTCATCTGGGCCATGCCGCCCGGAGGCACAATTTCGCTCGAGACCCGGACGGTGACCGGGATCGCCTGGGCAAAGCTCGTAACCGCAAGCAAACAAAATAAAAATCCGTGACGTAACAACATGACTCTACCAGTCTCTCGGAATGGGTTTATCGGTTGTTTACCGACATGTGAAATACTTGTAAATTCGTGCCGGCGATCTTCTCCCCGGCGGCGTTGCGCGCGGTCACTTCCCACAGGAAGGACCTTCCGGGCGCCATCTGCGACCGGATCCCGCCGGGGATGGCGATCGAGGTGTTCGCCGATTCGCCGGACCAGATCTCGTGATGGTCCACTTCCAGGAGCCGGACTTGGTACCGGGCGGCGCCCGCGGCCGGCTGCCATTGGAATTCCGTGGGCGGCGCCGCGACGTCGCCCGCCGGAGCCACGACGGCAAACTGTTGCGAGCGCCAGACAATGTCGCCCGCCGGAGGGAGAAGTTTTTCTGGCGTTCCCGGCCGCAGATACAGGCCGGCCGTCACCAGGACCGCCAACGAGGCGCAGGCCACGGCGACCCCGCGCACCAGGGGGGTAAGCTGCGGCCGCCAGTTCCTCAGACGCTGCCGGAACGGCTTCGTTTCCGCAGCGGGCGGGCGAGCGGTGGCGAATTCCGTGGAGCGTCGATCGAGTTGTGATGTGATCCAGGCGACCGAAGCCGCCTCGTCGGCCCGCGGTTCGGCCGTTTGAAACTCTTCGATCAATTGCAGCTCGCTGCGGCAGTGCGCGCATTGCGCCAGGTGTGCCTGCGCGCTTGCCCTTCGATTCGCATCCGCCGTATCCTCGGCGATTTGGGCGAGAACCTCCAGGGGCGGACACTGCGGGGTCCTGCGCAACGCGTCCTTCAGGATCTGCCTTTCATGCGCACTGCGGTCAGCCACGGTTTCCTCCTCGCTCCGGCATCACGGACGCATCTTCTGTTCGCGGACTTTCCAACGCTCGATGGCCCGTGCCAACTTTCGGCGCGCGCTCACAATATAGGCCTTCGCGCCCGAGGCATTCTGCAGGGCGAGCAACTGTGCGACGGCGTCGAGCGAAAGCTCCTCGCTGTAGTGCAGAGTCATCACGCGGCTCTCCAGCTCCGTAAGGGCGCTGCTCATTAACTCCCGCAACGTGGCGGACAGGTTGGCCCGCTCCAGTTGCGTATACGGATTGTCGCCATGGTCGGCCAGACCCTCCAGGAGCGGTTCGCCCGCCTGCTCCGGCCGGCCCGCGCGCGATTTCACTTCGTTGAAGCAGTGATTGCGCGTGATCGCGTAGAGCCAGGTGGAGAACTTCGAGTCGCCGCGGTACGAATCCAGATTGCGGAAGACCTTGATGAACACCTCTTGCGCCAGATCCGCCGCCGATTCCCGGTCGCCCGTCAGACGCAGACACCACAGAGCCACGCGGCCGTGGTGCCTTTGGAACAATTCGTTCAGCAACGAATCGGCTTCCGGGGAGCCGAGGCGAGCGCGGTATTGGGTTACCAGCTCCTCGTCGGGAAGCTGCTCCATACATCGGATTATAGGCCTCGCAGCCGGGGGCGTTTCGCTTCACATCCATTAAGACAACCACCGGTAGCCGCGGGAACATAATTTTTTACGAATGGCGGACAAAAAGAAAAACGGCTGGGGAGAGGCGGAAGAATGCCCATCCCCAGCCAAGACAGCAGGCTAGACACTGATTCAGACAGTGCCGGAGACGAAGCGGAACAGGAATCGCGCGTCAGGACCGCTTGATTGCCGGCCGTAGCAGGCGCGACCGATACCACGGCGGACGCCACGGCGAGCAACGAGTCCCGCGTGGGGCGGACCCCCTGGTCGGCGCGGGTTCCCCTGGACCCGTAGCCTTCGGCTGCAACCCGGTCCCACCAGCGGACAGGCGGTCCCATCCGTGGACAGCCCGCGCGCGCGAAACCCTCGCCGCGCCAAGTTCGTATCGCGGCACCTCGCGTGCTTGGAATCTCCCAAACCGGAGGTGTTTATGGCCCGGAAAGAACGCATCCGCGAGCCGCTTGACGGTTCGCCCACTCTTGAGTATCTCAACCAGCGTATGGCGTCCGGCTGGAAACTGATCGCCCTCGAATGGGAGCGCGAAGCCGCTGCGGTGGAGGCCCCCGCACCGCAGCAACGGGTCGAGGAGATCCCCTACGGATTGCAGGTGTCCGCCGACTGTATGCGGTTGGTGGAAAACCCCGCCGAGACCCAGATCATCATTCTCGCGCTCGACATGATCGTCCAGGACTGCCCGCTCTCCCAGGTGGCCGACGAGTTGAACGGCCGCGGGCACCGCACCCGCGACGGGAACCCGTGGACCCCGCCCGCCCTCTTCAACCTGCTGCCCCGCATGATCGATGTCGGGCCGCGGGTTTTCGTCAGCGAGGAGTGGGTAACCCGCCGCAAGCGGCTTCCCCGCGTGGTGTGAACGCGATCAGCTTCGTTTGGCGGTAAAGCTTAGGTAGGTCTGGTACTCACTCCCCGGCGCCGCTACTTCGAACTTGCCGTGGAGCGTGCCCTTGTCCAGCCACTGCGACAATCGATATTTCGGCCCAGGTTGCGTCCCATCGGACTCGAACACCACCGTATCGGGCGCCGGAAACGCCAGATTGTAACGGATAGTGTGTCCCTCGCTATCGAAATAGATCGCGCGGGGAGTCTCCTTGGGCGCGTCCAGATAGATCACCATCAGGTCGTCATGCCGCGCGCCCGAGTCGTACCCGGCGTAGTTGTGGCGCACGATGATCTTCTGGTTCAACTGCAGCTCGTAGGAGAAGCCGCCCTGCCCGGCTCCGAGCGGTGTCTCTTTCTCCCCGGCGATGCCGGTCCACTTCCCCAGCAGGAATTCGAGCTTCTTCCAGGCCGGCTTGCCGCCGTCGTTTTGCGCCGAGGCGAGGGCCGAGAACAGCACCGCGCCGGCGATCAGTTTTCCCGTGAATCGCATCGTTCTACTTTCGGGCGGTCACGGTGATCTCGATGCGCGCTTTCGGGTCCGCCAGTTTGGTCACGCCCACGGTGGTCCGCGTCGGCCGCGGATCGTGGAAGACGGTGGCGTAGACCGCGTTCATGCGCGCGAACAGGTCCATATCCGTGAGGTAGACCTGCACGGACACCACGTTTTCAGAGGTCATGCCCGCCGCCTTCAGCACCATCGCGACGTCCGCCAGACACTGCTTCACCTCGGCTTCGAAATCCGAGGGGACTTCCCTGGTCTTCAGGTCGCGGCCGATCTGCCCGGAGATGTACAGCGTTCCATCAATCAGGATTCCGGGGCTGAACATGGGCGCCGCCGCTCCCGCCGCGGG